>PMCM01000186.1 GCA_003154155.1 Ignavibacteriota bacterium
TGATTTCCGACAGGGGCATTTCATACTGGAGGTCGACGCGGGTGGGATCCAGATACGTCGTGTTCTTGTACACACCGCGCCTGTCCATGCAGAGTTTCATGATATTGCCGACATATTCGGTCGGCAGAATGATCTGGGCGCGGATAAACGGTTCTTCCACCTTTTCGATGTTTCCGAGCGGCGGCATGTACGAGGGATTGTCGACGAGCACCACCTCCCCTTTGTTGGTAGTGACCCGGTATTCGACGTTTGGCACGGTGTTGATGATATTCTGGTCGTATTCCCGTTCAAGGCGTTCCTGCACGATCTCCATNNAAGCCGCAACGGAAGCCGAAGCCCAGTGCGGTCGAGGTTTCGGGCTCGTACACCAGTGACGCGTCATTCAATTGCAGTTTCTCAATCGCCGTACGCAGATCCTCAAAATCTTCCGCATTGGTCGGGTACATCCCGCTGAAGACCATCGATTTGACTTCTTTGTACCCGGGGACGGGCGAGGAGGCCGGTCGTGCCGCATGCGTGATGGTATCGCCGACCTTCGTATCGTGAACGTCCTTGATTCCCGCGATCAGATAGCCGACGTTCCCCGCCGATACTTCGCCGGTCCTGTTGCGTTTCATCTCCAGAACGCCGACTTCTTCCGCTTCGAAGACCTTGTCGTTGTGGAAAAAGGTCACCTTTTCTCTTTCTTTCAGGGTGCCATCCACAACCCGGAGGTACACAATAGAGCCGCGGTAGGTGTCGAAGACCGAATCGAACACCAGCGCGCGCAACGGTGCGTCGGGATCTCCCTGGGGGGCCGATATCCGCTTCACCACGGCCTCCAGGATCGTATCGATCCCGATATCCGCCTTTGCACTGGCGAGAATGATATCCTCGTCCTTGCACCCGATCAGGTCCCTGATCTGGTGCTTCACAGTGTCCACCATGGCGCTGGGCAGATCGATTTTGTTGATAACCGGGATGATTTCGAGACCGGCGTCGATGGCAAGGTACAAATTGCTGATGGTCTGGGCTTCAACCCCCTGTGAAGCGTCCACGATCAGTACGGCTCCCTCGCACGCTGCAAGCGAGCGTGACACTTCGTAGGAGAAATCGACGTGGCCGGGGGTATCGATGAGATTCAGCGTGTAGGTAGTCCCGCTTCCGGCGCGGTAATGCATCTGGATCGCGTGGAGTTTGATGGTGATCCCGCGCTCCTGCTCGAGTTCCATGTCATCGAGCACCTGATTGAACTTCATCTCTCGCGCGGTGATCGCGCCCGTGCGTTCGAGCAGCCGGTCGGCGATGGTCGACTTGCCGTGATCGATGTGGGCGATAATGCAGAAATTGCGGATGTTTTCCATAGACNNAAAATATACCATTTTGAGGGTTGAGTTGCAATGCCTTGCTCTTCGGGAGTGTGGTTCGTATCTTTATTTAATGAACCCGAATGCTCTTCCGCAGCACTTCCCGCAGGCGTTTTTCGAGCGTCATGCTTCGCGCAACGGCGCGTCGCGACCGCTGGCCGTCTTTGACTGTGACGGCACGGTGATTCAGGGCGACATCGGCGAATCGATGTTCTACCGGCAGATCGAGCATTTCGCATTCCGCGTTTCGCCTGCGGACGTCTGGCAGGACCATCCTGAGCGCATCGAGCTCGCGAAGGCATACGCGGTTCTTGCGGACACGCCGGCGGACAGGCGCCGCACACATACGGCCTTTGAGCCGTTCGCGGGATTTCTTCTGAATCGCTATTTTGACCAGCTGGGCGAGGGAAAGATCGCGAAGGCGTGCGCCGAGATTGTCCAGCTCTTTGCCGGGTTCACGCCGGCAGAAGTGCGGGCGTTCGCCGCGGCGACATTCGTCGAAGAACTGCACGGGCCAATGGGCCAGCGCATGCTGGGCGGACGGCCGCTTCCCCGCGGCGTCCGGTTTCTCCGGGAGAGCGTGAGCCTCATCGCGACGCTGCAGCAACACGGGTTCGACATTCTCGCGATCTCGGGGAGCAACAAGTGGAGCGTCGAACCGGTCTTTGCGCACCTCGGCATTCCCGCCGAACGGGTCATTGGGATCGATCTGCATACCGTGGATGGCATACTTTCAACGGCACCGCGCGAACCTATTCCGATTCATGGCGGGAAAGTGGACGCCCTCCGCCGGCACGATCCGCGCCCGGCCATGCTGGTCGCAAGCGACTCCCGCAACGACATTCCGCTGCTGCTTGCATCAGCAGGCCTGCGCGTGTACGTCAATTCCCACCGTCGCGCAACGGACGACTTCTTCACACTCGGGCGCATCCCGCGTGACGAATCGTGGGTGGTGTTTGAAGATCCAATGATCCTCCAGAACTAGGACAGCAGGACACTTATTTATGGCCGACGTGGCAGTGACCGTGATTGGCGGTGGTGTTGTCGGGCTGGCGATCGCCGCGGAACTTGCTCCGCGCTTCTCCCCCCTCTTTCTTCTCGAGCGCAACGCCAAGTACGGCCAGGAAACCTCCTCCCGGAACAGCGAGGTCATCCATGCGGGCATTTATTACCCGCCCGGTTCGCTCAAGGCGCAACTCTGCGTTGAAGGGAGGGAACTGCTGTACCGCCTCTGCGTAGACCATGAGATCCCCCACAAGCGGGTGACGAAGATCATTACCGCCACGAAGCCCGAAGAGGAACCCGAACTCGAGCGGCTGCACAAGGTGGGCACCGGCAACGGTGCACCGCTGGAATTCCTGTCTGCAGCCCAGGTGCACGCCATGGAGCCCAATAT
>PMCM01000293.1 GCA_003154155.1 Ignavibacteriota bacterium
CATGGTCCTGAACCTCTGCGTCGCGATGACCCTCTGGAACGGCCGGCTCCGGGGTCCGGCTACCGATGTCGCGCTGTATCTGTTGCGCCAGCGCGTGCACCGCGAGCTATTTTCGGCAGTCGTACAGCAGCACCGCTGGGCTCCCTGGCAACGGGAGACGATCGACAGGATTCTGGCAACCCCATAACGCCGCAGGTGTCAATGGTTCTGCGTGTCGTTGTTTCCGCCTGCTTCTGGATATTCATGACCCTCAGCTCGGCCGTCATGTACCCTATCGCGGTGGGTATCAGGATAGCCACCTTCCCTTTTGACAGACAACTCAGACTTCTCCACCGGTTTACCTCGTTCTGGGGCTCACTCTATACCCGGTGCAACCCCATCTGGAGCGTGGAAATTCGCGGCAGGGAGAACATCCCTTCCATCGACACGCCGTGCGTCATTGTCGCTAATCACCAGTCGTTTGCCGACATTCTTGTGCTGTTTCGTCTCACACTGCACTACAAGTGGGTATCAAAGCGGGAGAATTTCCGGGCGCCCTTCATCGGCTGGAATATGACTCTCAACCGTTATATTCCCATCACGCGGGGGACCACAAAAGGCAATCTGCAGATGATGCGGGCCTGCGAAGGGGCCCTGAAGGAGGGGAACTCCCTCATGATGTTTCCCGAAGGGACCAGATCGCCGGATGGCACGATGCGCGCATTCAAGGATGGTGCCTTTGAACTCGCGTTGCGGGCGGAGTGTCCGATTCTTCCGATTGTCATCGAGGGCACGGCGCAGGCGCTGTCGAAGGGGGGGATGTTGCTGGGCTGGAGCAGGAACATCCTTGTCACGATCCTGCCTGCATTGCCATACGCGCGCTTTTCGCATTTGGCGGCCCGGGATGTGAACCGCATGGTATGGAATGTGATGGCGGCACAGTTGAACATGCAACAGCGCGGGGGGTAAGCCCCGCGCCGTCGCCGTCCTCCTGCCGCACCTCCCGCCATGCTATTTTGATTTCTGCTGCTGATAGTTCTCGTATTGAATCGCTTTTTTTGCCCGGCGGCCGTCCTGGACATCCGCGCGCAGCGTATCGGTGTAGGCCCGTATGCGCTCAAGCTGGCCGCGAATTGCGCTTCCTGCAGCACCCGGCGCCGCCGCGGCGGGTGAGTTCATCAGCGCATCCCCTGCCCCGGCAAGCGTGCGCGATGCTTCGTCCTTGTCCCCCTTGTCCAACGATTCCATGGCCTTCAAGACGTTACGTGTCGAAATCGCCACGTCCGCTTTCGCCTGCTCATCCATATCTCTCTGCCGTTCCACCGCGGCAGCATCGGCTTCATACACGATCCGGCTGTCAACCGCTCCGAAGCTGTTCCGCTCCGATGCACCATGAGCGACTATTGCACCGCGGGCCAGCGTCAACGATCCCGACCCCGGGGGAACGTCGAGTTCCAGGACGATCTCACGGTTATCGTCAACGTAGAGGTCGCCGACCGGAATCTCGACATTCTCCCTGTCACCGCGATGCTCATACCCTATGGCATCGAGCAATCTGACGCCGTGACCCAGTTCCAACTCGATGGTCACGTTCTGGGCCATCACGTTGGAAATCCGGTCAAACTCCTTTCTGAGAATTGACGCAAGATTACGTGAGCTTTCCAGAAAATAGTAGTTTCCCCCCCCATGCTCCGACAGCCCCACCATCAGGTTCTCGTTGTAGTCAAGCCCCACACCGATTGTCGACAATGAAATCGCATGATCCCGCTCCCTCCGCGCAATCGCCTGCAGGCGTAGCGGATCGGTGATCCCCTGGTTCGCAAGTCCATCCGAGAGCAGGATAACCCGGTTCACGTACTCCCTGCCTGTGTTCTTTTCCGCCTGGCGGAATCCTTCCTGCATCCCGCCTCCAAGATTCGTCCACCCCCGCGGGGAAATCTCATTCACGAGCCCGCGGATCTGCTCCTTCTCCCCGCCCACGCGGCAGGCCGGACGGACGACGTCGACAACGTCGTCGTAGATGACGAGAGAAAAGATGTCGTCACTCCTGAGCTGATCGATGAGCGCATACAGGGCCGATTTGGCATACTGCATTTTTGATTCTTCAGACATCGACCCGCTGCGGTCCAGCACGACGCAGAGATTGACCGGATGCCGTTCCGGCCGCTGGCGGTCATGCGCCGCAATAGAAAGCCGCAAATAGACACGCCCCCCCGACGTCGATACCGCCGGACAGCTGACATGGCCTTCGAAGCGAAGCTTTTCTTTGGGGGGAGGTGCAAATCCCGCCGCCTGGGCGACGGCTGCGATTGCCAGGAACATGAACGCTGCATTTTTCATAGTATGCCTCCGCGCGATGGTAGACGAATGAGTTTACGGGTTCCTTCCTTCTGTCTGTTAATGTCCCGACGCGGGAAAAGGTAAATCCCGCAACCGGGACGGCCCGGACCGTCTGCCACCTTGGAAATCAGCCCTTTTTTGGCTACACTCAATGATGCAAAAGCACCGGGAAGACATGGCCGACACCAGTTCCGTTCTCAAACCGAAGCTCAACACCTTTGATACCAGTATGATCGTGGTCAGCCTCGTGATCGGGATCGGCATTTTCCGCACCCCCGCCCTCGTGGCCACCCATGCGGGCACGGTGGTGCTTTTCTTTGCAGCCTGGGTGATGGGAGGAATCATCAGCCTGATGGGAGCCCTCACCTTTGCGGAGATCGGTTCACGGTACCCGCAACCGGGGGCATTTTATGGAGTTGTGGCAGAGCACTATCATCCTTCGGTGGCATTCATGTTGAATTATACGAATGTCACGCTGGTCAACGGCGTCGGTGGGGCGGCGGTTGCGATGATCGGAGCGGAGTACCTGGTGAGTGTCCTGCTGCCGCCCGAAATACGAACCGCTCATGCCACGCGGTTCGCGGCAGCGTACCTGACACTTTTTCTTCTGGGCATCAACTATCTGGGCATCAAGACAGGCGCATGGGCACAGAATATCCTCACCGTCGTCAAGATCATCATGGTGGTCCTGCTGATCGGTGCGGCGCTTGTCAAGGGGAGTGCGGGCGCGTCACCCGCACCGGCCGTTTCCCCGGACGCATCCTTCCTCCTTGCGCTTGGCATCGCGCTCATTTCGGTGTTCTACACATACGGGGGCTACCAGCAGACGATCAATTTCGGCGCTGACGTGCAATCACCGTCGCGCAACATGCCCCGGGCGATATTCATCGGCATCGCCATTATCGTTGCGCTCTACCTGCTGATCAACGGAAGCTACGTGTACGTCCTGGGCATCCATGGCGTGGCCGTGTCGGACCTTGTCGCCGGTGAGCTGGCCCGGAGGAGTCTGGGCAACGCCGGACAGACTCTTATTTCCATCGCCATTTTTCTTTCTGCCATGGGCTTTCTTAATGTGACCTTGATGCAGATTCCGCGCGCGTACTATGCGATGGCGGCGGACGGCACCATTCCGCGGCGATTCATGAAGGTGAACCCGAAAACCCAATCGCAGGAATTCACCCTTCTTTTCTTCGGCGGGATCATCCTCCTGTCGATCTTTCTCCTGGGCACGTTCGAGCGGCTTATGAATTACGTCATGCTGTTCGACTCTATCAATATTGCCGTCGTCGCTTCCACCGTCTTTGTCCTGCGGACCCGCAGGATCGGCGAAACCGCCCACATCTACAAGGCGCCGCTGTATCCTGTCCTCCCCGCCGTCTTCATCCTCATGTTGCTCGCGGTGACGGTCAACGTCATCATTTCCCAGCCGGGATCGGCCTGGGTCGGCCTGCTTTTTCTCGCGGGCGGTTATCCGCTCTTCTGGATTCTCCGGCGTTTCAACGCGCCCGCAGGCGTCTGACGGCCGTACTTCTCCCCGGTCAGTGCCCCCCAAGACACACGCCGCCCGTCGCTGCAATCCTGCAACGGCGGGCGGGGAGCTTCCGGAAACACCGGGCGCGACGGGAACAACTGCGTGCCGGGGGAAAACGCTACTTCAGATCCACTACCATTCCTGGAACGTCATGATATCCGCGGTCCACAACCTGCTCACCCTTAAAGACGGCCCACGAAGGCAGCGGCTGAAACCGTTTGGTCATCTGATACTGCTGCAATGCGCTGTTGCTGACGAAAAGATAGACCGTCCGCGCCGGGTTGCCGGGATTGGCACAGGCAATGAAGATGCCGTCATCGGGATCGGCAAAGAGCTTTCCGCGCCAGCGAAAGAGATTCTTGCCCAGGGTCAGGCCGACGCTTTCCGCGTACAGACGGGACAATCGATTGTCCTCTGATCCGCCGAGCAGAATCACATCGCCGGATGCCAGTTCCTCCGCATTCATCTCTCCATCCTGGCGCACGGGAGCAAGGATCTCCGTGAATTGATCGGCAAGAACGGTTTGCAGTTTCAAGGCCGCAGTGTGGTTTGCTTCGATCTGCCGGGCGGTACCATAGACGATGGTGGTCTTCGAGAAATCGTCAAAGAAATTAGCAAAGGTGAAGAATTCCTTGTGTGCAACGGGGATGTCATTACCGGCGTTGAATACGACCCGGACAGGCCTTTCCGGCGACTCCAGCACAATCGTCTGTTCTGCACCGGACACCTGAACGAGTTTCCACAGGAATCCTTTTGCCGTGGCGATGGTCATGGTTGTCGCAAAGGCATACGGCACACCTCTCTGATGAATGTGCAGAGTGACGGACCAGGGCGGACCCGGCATCCGGGTCGCACCTTCTGATTGCGGCGGCGACGTCGCTGCAGCATCCAGAGTCAGATCCGGGAGATCGTCACGTTCCAGCCATGGCATCACCGTGGGACGCACCGGCTTCGTGCACGTTTCCTCGGCAGTGGCGAGGAACTGGGCGGTGCTCATGGGTTTATCGTGATACCGTGCATGCACGGCGTTCATGACCGCCCCGAATGCCGCGTTGCCCAGTGCAAGCCGGAGTTGGTGCAGCGCATACACGCCCCTGATCCGCGGTATCACATAGTCGTTGAACCGGTCATAGACGCGCCTGGCTTTGAGGGGAATCATAGTTCCTTCGTGCGCAACGGTGTACAGGAGCCTGCAGTTCATATCTGCAAACCCGTCGCGGAGCACCGGCATGGCGGAGGCAGGATCGGCGCCCAGACCGTTCAACATCTGCCAGTACGCCGACGTTGCGCTCACAAACCAGTTGTCGGCGTCGGCAGCCGGATAGACGGTGTTTTTCCAGAGGAGTGACCTGTCGAAGGTGTACACCTCTCCGGCATCGGCCAGGGCATTTTCCGCTTTGTGCTCAACGCCCGGGGCGGGGCGCATGTTCCGCAGCTTCTCCACCACATACACCGGATTGATCACCGAGTAGCCCAGCGACAGGTGGGGGATGACGTTCGGCAGGTCAGGCATCAGCCGCCCCCCTTTCTCCGGCATTTTCTCGCGCAACGTTACTTTTCCGTAATGGGCCAGGAACATCATGTGGGATGCCATCTCCGACGTCGTCACTTTCCCGTCACATGCATGGGGCCGGTTGATGGGAGAGGACGCCACCAGATTCACCGCACTCAGCCCGTCAATTTTGCCCTTCTCGCGGTTGTAGTAGTGCACAAACGACAGGTCGCGGTTGACATTGCCGTAGACCACATCGAACGGTGCATTGCCCGGGTTCGGCGCGTACTCCTTCCGCACCTGGGGATCCTTGGCATTGTTGACGCTCCAGTAGAACCCCTTCGTGTCGCCGGGGAAATCCCCGTCGGAGCTCCGCCAGAGCTTGAACGATCCGGTGCCGAGCAGCAGGATGGCGATTTCGTTCGTGCGGACGTCCCCGATCAGCCAATCGTTCGTATACAGACCGTTGTTGTTTGTCGTCAGGATGTGGACGACATCGTCAATGCCGGATCCGTACTGTGCAGCCCGGCGGATCCGGGACGATTGCGGTTCGCCATTCATATTGAACGGCGTTTGCATTACGGTTGTCTCCCCGATCATGATGCCCGCGTCGTTGATATAGAAATCCGCCCCGGAATGGATGCCGCCCGGGAATGTTTCATAGACGAGCCGATGACCACGGGCGGGTTGCACATCGCAGATCACATCCCAGTGCACGCCCGTGTATCCTCCCCACATAAAGAGCTGCGCAAACACGATCTTCCCGTCGCTGGTGGCCGGGCCGTTCGCTAGAAACGATGAACACTTATGCAGGCGTTCCGCAGCGTTCGCTTCTTCCTCCTCTTTGTTGAAACTCCGCCCGCTCAGGGGCGTGGAGGTCACATTCAGCGCGCCGCCGAGCTGGCCGATATCGACTGCAGAATTCACCGTGGCGATGTCCAGCAGATCCAGCGGATGACCGTTGGAGAGTGCGCCGGCCTTATCCGCACCGTCCGCAATCCCCCTCATTTCTTCCAGATACTCCGGATCGAATTTCCGGAGCATCAGTGCATCGGTAAGCGTCCGGAGTTCGTTCCAGCCGGCACGCGGGCTGTCGCCGTTTTGACGGACCGCCAGCTTGTCCATGAACGTGACGATTTCTTTTGAGAGCATGTATCCGTATTGGTATCCGCGCGCGTACGGTTCACCTTCGATGTGGACGAATGTCCATCCCTTGTCGGTGTACCGGAACGCCGGGCCGAACCATCGGACGGTTTCGAGCGGAATGCAGGCGGCAATATCCTCAGATTCCTCCAATGTCACATCATCGAACCACGCCTTGCCCGTCGCGTTGCCGTTCCGCCCGAGTTGCAGCCTGATGCGGTCGGTGGACTGGGTGGCAAAGAAGAGCATCTCGCTTTTCGTCCATCCCTGGGTTCCTCCGACAACGGGAGCGTACGTTTCAGGAGGAAAGGACGCCATGGAAGCCGTTGCCGCGACGGCTGTCGGGTACCGTGAGGTCGGGTCCGCAACAGCGTGTTCCGTCCGGATCTGCACCGTCAGCCTGTACATCCTGCCGACCGTGAGGGTGAAGGGAGCCGATTCAACGGTGCAGGATCCCGATGCAGGGACGTCGAGGATAAGACTTGCCGCGCCCGCATGAGCGGTGTTCCGATCGAAGGCTGCCGATGCTCCGGGCGATGCGCTCAGAGCCGTCCACCCTGCCGGCATTCCGGTATGATCGGCGGTTTCGAAGCCGGGGTTGGTGAGGGCGATGTGCGCGGGTTGGCCCGTTGCGGACGCCGCACAGATGATCGCGAGCACGACCCCTCTTCCCCATGTGAGCATGCAGTAGTTCATGACACGACCCTTATGAGTGTGAACAGACGATGGACGGCAGCAGCCGGGCCAGATGTGACCTTCACGCGGAGCGGAGGAGTTCTGCGCATTCCCGCAGACGGGACGCGCTCGTCTCCGGGGTGATGTCGCGTTGCGGGTTTGCCATCATCTCGTAACCCACCATGAATTTCCGGACCGTGGCCGAGCGAAGCAGGGGGGGGTAGAAGTGAAGATGCAGGTGCCATTCCGGATGAGGCGTCCGGTCAACAGGCGCCTGATGAATTCCCATCGAATACGGAAACGCAACATCAAACAGGCTGTCATAGATCCGGGACAGGCGGCGGATGAGATCTGCCAGCGCCTCCTGTTCGTCGGGGCCGCACTCGTTGAGCGATGTGCGGTGGTGGAGCGGCAGGAGGAGGGTTTCAAAGGGCCACACCGCCCAGAACGGCACGACGGCCATGAAGGACTCGTTGGCGCACACGACTCTGTCGCCTCTGTCCCGCTCAAGAGCCGCATAATCGCAGAGCAGGCACGATGCGTGACTTCGCCGGTACTCCTTCTGGTGCTGTTGTTCCGCCGCGGGGATGACGGGGATGTGGGCCTGCGCCCAGATTTGGCCATGCGGATGCGGGTTACTGCAACCCATCAGGTCGCCCTTGTTTTCAAAGATCTGTACGTAGGCGATGTCTTCCCGTGCGGCCAGCGATTGATATTCCTCCGACCACGCCGTGACGACCCGTGTGACCTGCGCCGTCGTCATACCGGAAAGAGTGAGGTCGTGGCGCGGTGAAAAGCAGACCACGCGGCAAATGCCGGGTTCACTTTCCGCACGCAGAAGATCCCCGTCTTCGAACGTGACGAGAGACGGCAGCGGTGTCAGGGCGCTGAAGTCGTTCGTGAAGACAAAGGTCGCATCATACCGGGGATTCTGTGCGCCGCCCGCACGCAGATTTCCCGGGCACAAATAACAGTGCGGGTCGAATGACGGGCGTGCGGACGCCGGCAAGGATTCGACTCTCCCCTGCCACGGCCGTTGCGTGCGTTGCGGGGAAACGAGGATCCACTCGCCGGTCAGGGGATTATAACGCCGATGGGGATGATCCGGAAGAGCGCGCATAGTGCTCAATGCTACAAAAACAATTCCCGCGATGCAAGCTTTTGCAGTTCAGCCCTCTTCTTCCTACATTGGAACGATTTCGTTGATCCGACTCAGTGAATCCATTCGTCCACATCGACAATATTGCCAAAACCTTCGGGGGCACCACCGCACTTGACGGCGTGTCGCTGACCTTTGCACAGGGTGAGGTCCACGCCCTGATGGGAGAAAACGGCGCGGGAAAATCCACGCTCGGCAAAATCCTGGCGGGCATTCATCAGCCGGACCGGGGGAACATCACCCTCAGGGGGCGGCGGGTGCGTTTTGCTTCACCCCGCGATGCGCGGCGTGCGGGCATCGCCATGGTGCATCAGGAGCTTGCCTGCTGCCCCGACCTCAGCGTCGCCGAAAATCTCGCCCTTGGCCGGTACCCGCGTCGCGCTCTCGCCTTCGTCGACCATCGCGCCATGCGGATCAACGCCGATCGCCTGATGTCGGATATCGGGGCGAGGGTTGACGTGCAGACGCCGATGCGGGATTTGGCTGTTGCCGCCCATCAACTCACACAGGTTGCTGCCGCTGTCGGCTCAGGTGCGCACATTCTTATCTTCGACGAACCGACGAGTGCGCTTTCGGAAGCCGACAGCGAACTGCTCCTGACCTTGATTCGCCGGTTGCGCGACCGGGGCGTGACGATCATCTACGTGTCGCACAGGATGCCCGAGGTTTTTGCCCTGGCCGACCGGATCAGCGTCCTCCGCGACGGCCGGGTGATCGGAACCCTTTCCCGGGAAGAGGCGACGGAAGATGCAGTGGTCAAACTGATGATCGGCCGGCGGTTGAATGAGTACTTTCCGTCGCACCTTGACGCCGAGCTTGGACCTGTGGTCTTGCAGGTCGACCGTCTGCACTCGCCCGGAAAATTTCATGATATCTCATTGTCGGTCAGAGCCGGGGAAATTGTGGGCCTTGCAGGACTTGTGGGAGCCGGAAGAAGCGAGTTGGCCACGGCGCTCTTCGGGCTTGACCCGTCGGCCCGCGGCACCATCCTTCTCGGGGACGCCGATATTTCCCGCGCATCCGTACAGTCACGGATGCGGGCGGGACTCGGTTTCGTGCCGGAAGACCGAAAGCGGCAGGGGCTTGCCCTGCAGCTCAGCTGCCGGATGAACTTTTCATTGCCTGTTCTTGCCTTGCTTACACGGTTCGGTTTCATGCGCCGCCGCAAAGAAAGCGCCATGCTGGCGAAGTCCTTCCGCGACCTCGACATCAAGGCACCGTCGTTTGAAAGCCCCGCGGGCAGCCTCAGCGGCGGCAACCAGCAGAAGATCGTCCTGGCAAAGTGGCTTGCACGCTCATCCCGGNNGCGCTCGCCCGCGAGGGTGTGGCCATACTGCTGGTCTCCTCGGAACTTCCCGAGGTGCTGAATCTTTCGCACCGGATTATCGTGATGCGCGAAGGACGTCTGGCCGGTGAAGTGCCGCGCACCGCCGCCTCCCAGAATCTGTTGCTTCGCCTGATGTCGGGGCTTGCCGTTGCTTGATCGTCAGAGGATGTTGTTTCACACTACCAGGAGAATGTTATGAAGGCAAGCGAAGTCCGGAAATGTCAGAAGAGGGCCCTTCAGTATCTGGACAAAGCGCACCTCGTGTACACCCCGGCAGAGGCTCGGCAGATCGAGGTGGCGGACATGGGATTGGGGCTGATCGAGGAGATGGGACTTGAGGTGCTGGTGTACGAAAACAACGATCGGTACTGCGCAAAGGAACTCGTGCTTTTTCCCCGCCAGACCTGCCCCGAGCACCGGCACCCGCCGATGGACGAGCGGAACACAGGCAAGCGGGAGACATTCCGGTGCCGTTGGGGTATAGTCTACCTCTATATTGAGGGCCCGCCGGTGCGGAAGATCAAAGCAAGGGTACCGATATCACGGAAAGAGCATTTCACGGTCTTCCATGAAATCGTCCTGAAGCCCGGCGAACAATTCACCATACCCCCGAATACGCTTCATTGGTTCCAGGCCGGCCCCGGCGGCGCGGTGGTGTCGGAGTTTTCTTCCTCAAGCCATGACGAAACCGATATCTTTACGGATCCCCTTATTCACAGAGAGCCGGTGATCGAACGATGAACGTCAGAGAACGTTTTCGCACAGTACTGGACCGCGGTGTGCCGGATCGCCTCCCGGTCACGACGCATCATGTCATGCCGTCGTTCCTGGATCTGGCGCTTGGCGGCATCGACAACGACGCATTTTTTCAGCGTTTCGACCTTGATCCGATCGTATGGGTATCGGCCCACGCAGCCGATGCCGCCCGGGGTACGCGGTTTGATCCCTCCCACACACCTGGTTACCTCGAAGCGCGGCGGGTCATCTCCGATGAGTGGTGGTTCTCCGCAGAACCGATCGTCGATCCGCAATACACCACTGTGCGTCATACGATTCATACTCCCCGGAAGAATCTCACCACGGTACTCCAGAGCAATGAACACACCACATGGGTTACCGAACGCCTGATCAAGGATCCGGGGGACATCGACCTGATTGCGGCATATGCGCCCCTGCCGGTCTGCGACACTGCAGCGGTGAACGCCGTCTCTGCGGCGCGGGGGGAGAGCGCGCTGATCAGGGGAACGGTCACGTGCTTTGACCTCTACGGTCAGCCCGGCTGCTGGCAGGATGCTTCGGTGCTCTTTGGCATCGAAGATTTGATCATGGCGACATACGATGATCCGGACTGGGTGCATGCATTCCTGAAGATCCTTCAGGCGAGGAAGATGAGCTTTGTGGAATCCCTGCGGGGCGCGGCGTTCGACGTCCTGGAATTGGGCGGCGGGGATGCGTCGTCGACGGTGATATCACCGAAGGTGTTTGACGCATTCGTGGCGCCGTACGATGCGCCGTTGATTGAACGCGCCCATGCGGCGGGCCAGCGCATTGTGTATCACACATGCGGGGGGATGATGCCGTTTCTGGAACGGATCGCCGATATGGGCCCGGATGCCATGGAGACCTTCACGCCTGTGGGGATGGGGGGGGACACCAGGATCGGCGAAGCCAAGAAGCGGATCGGCGACCGCGTCTGCATGATCGGCGGGTTCGACCAGTTTCATTTCTTCACCAGATGTACTCCGGCCGAAACCCGGGCGGAAGTTCGCCGGTGTTTCGCGGAAGCGGGCCAGGGCGGCGCGTACATCCTGTGTCCGTCCGATCACTTTTTCGAAGCCGAAATCCCGTTGCTTGAGGCATTCGCGAGCGAAGCCCACGCATGTCTTTATTGAGATGCCAGACCGGGATTCCGGTTCAGTCCGCGCACCCCGAAGCGGAACAACAGCCCCCCCGTCAGCAGCGGCAATAACCCGATGATTGCTCCGCCGAGGAGCACATCCATCCTGTCGTCGGCAGAGACGATGCCCAGGATAAAGGCGAGCACCAGCCCCAATGCGATCATGCCGCCGAGGCTCGCACTGATCACGCCGAGGGCGATTTCCAGGATGGGAGCCACGCGATGCCGGGGGGCCAGTCCTGGCAGGGCGGATTGATCCGTCGGGGGCATCTGGCCCGCGCGGGACTGGAGCTGCTCACGGCGCAATCCCCTCGTGAGCTTCAGCGCCCACCATGCCGTGCAGCAAAGCACGGCAAGCGTCCAGCACCCGAGAAGGAAGGTCGGGCCTTCGTTACCCAGCGCACTCATCGTCATCAACGGGAAGTCGTACAAGCCGTGGAGCACCACCGCGGTCACGTATCCCTGCAGGATCAGCGCTCTTCGTTTCCCGGGGAATTTCCACGCCTGCCCGACGTAATACCCCATGATCGCCCCGAGAAACGCGTGGAACGGGACTGCCGAGAACGCCCGAGAGAACGCAACACTCGTCCCGCCGTCCATGACATACACGAGGTTCTCGAATGTTGCGAACCCGAGTGACGCGACAACCCCGTAGACGATACCGTCCATCGGCTCGTCAAACTCCTGCCGCCGCATGCTGAACCAGACCAGAACCGTGAGCTTGAAGAACTCCTCGGGAAGAGCCGCGACACACAGGGCTTCAAGCACGCTTGCCAGGACCGGCGTGCCGATTTTAGCAATCCCCATGTGCACCGGCACGCCCACGGCCAGAACAGGGATGACCGTGACGATGCCGAGGACAAACGTCCTCCAGATGACGCCCGGCGGTTCCGGATACACATCACGGGCGTGAAAATACCACACGAGGAGGATGGAGGGGACGACGGCAGAGACGGCGAGGAGCGTTTGCAGCATGGTATCGGTATCGCTTTACTGTTGGTGGGGGCTGAGCGATTCCCAGGTGCGAATTCCGTAGCGGCTCAGGTAAATCGGAATATTCTTGAAAAGATGGTTATCCTGTTCGATTTCTCTGATCATTTGCCGCTTGGCCATGGCAATGTCACCCGAAAGAATCGTCACCGACCCGCCGTATCCACCCGCGCCGTTCACCTTCCAGCCGAGGGCCCCGTGAGCACGGGCGATGCCAATCACGCGCCGCGCGTCCGCACTGATCAATTCAGGATGCAGCAGCCCCTGAGCCTCGGTGTTTTCCGTCATCGCCTGACCGAACGCGGCAAAATCACCACCGTAGACCGCGTCGCGCGATTTCTCCGCGGTCGTCCGGAGGACTGCGAGACGCCGGCTTTCGGGGCCCTCATGTTCCAGTTCCTTGATCACCTTCCTGTGGAGTTCGGACGAATCATGCGATCGTCCGAGAAAAATAAGCACCAGACGGCGTTCGAGCTCCCATTCAATGGCTTGCGTCAGGCGCAGCGGACTGACCACCGCGCGGGGATATTCGACGATCTCGATAAAATTGATCCCCCCATACGCCGAACAGAGCTGGTCCTGAATGCCGCATTGGAGTCCCAACATCTGCATTTCGACATGATGCGCCGCTTCCGCGATTTCATGCGGGGTCATGCGTCCCGGGGACAACCTGTCGAGCGCCCCGATCAACGCTACCGACACCGCCGCAGAAGTGCCAGTCGATGCGCCAGCCGGCGCCTCCGAATAAATCGTGACCTGAAGGGTCACGTCTTTCGGTACCTTCATATAATGGATGGCCGCCTCGAGAAGCGGGTGTTTGCTCCACCGCCCCGTGTCGGGGACAACGGCATACCGGTCGCCATAATTTTCCGCCTGGATCGTGACCCGGTCTTGCCGGCCATCATGCGGGAAGACCTCCACTTGCACTTCCGCATACGGGTAAACGCCGATATTGAAGATCTTGCCGTGTCCCGCAAACCATGTATCCGTCCATCCACCGTTATCGGCAATCCTGATAGGCGCGACGCTGTTGATCACGCGGAGAGGCCTCTGCATCGGTAGATCCATCTCCTTACCTGTGGTTATGGTGGAAAACGCCCGTGGAACCGGCAGGAAGTTGGGACGCATCCGGGCGCCACGCTGCCGCAGGTGTATAAGGTAGACAGGATCCCCGGAAAGTTCAAGTTGTGTTTCCAGATGTTTTTGAGTACTTTCGACCGTATATCCTCAATTCGTTACCTCACCATCACGAGACCGGAGACTGCACGGAGCTCCGTTGTCAGACGAGTAGCGCTGACTGACGATCAACGACGCCACAGGACACCACCCATGCGAACCATCTACCTCGTTGCAAGCGGCGATTTACGGCTTGCCGCCAATCAAAACTGCGAACCTGCTCAGGCAGCGATGGAGGCCCGGATCAGTGACGCGATAACGAAACTGGGCGGCACAATCCGGCGCGCCCATCCCTTCGACCCCGAGAAAAAGCACGGTTTCATTGACAGCCAGAAATCAGGGATGGACGTCTTCAAGACGATTCCCCCCACAGCCCCGCTGATCGTAGCGGAAGCCGTCTGGCAATACACTCATCACGTACTCGCCGGCCTTATCGGCCACCGGGGCCCGATCCTGACCATCGCCAACTGGAGCGGCACCTGGCCGGGTCTTGTGGGCATGCTCAATCTCAACGCGTCACTCACCAAGGCCGGGGTGAAATTCAGCACGCTATGGAGCGAAGATTTTACCGACCCGTTCTTCGTCAAGGGACTCACGCGTTGGATGCGCACCGGCACGGTGAAGCACGACACCTCCCATGTCACTCCCTATGCAAAAGTCCGGGTCCCCGCGGCGGCGGCGAACGCCGGCACACAGTTCGCGCGGGAATTCAGACAGCAGAAGGCAATCATGGGCATATTCGACGAGGGGTGCATGGGCATGTACAACGCCATCATCCCCGACGAACTGCTCCACGCGACCGGGATCTTCAAAGAGCGTCTGAGTCAATCATCGCTGTATGCGCGGATGCTGACCGTGCCCGAACCGGAAGCCAGGGCGATCTACCAGTGGTTGACCGACAGAGGAATGCGGTTCGCATTCGGACCCGACGAAGCCACATGTCTCACAGAAGCGCAGGTCATACAGCAATGCAAGATGTATATCGCAGCTCTCAGAATTGCCGACGAATTCGGGTGCGACATGATCGGCATCCAGTACCAGCAGGGACTGAAGGACCTCGCACCTGCATCGGACCTCGTCGAGGGGATGCTGAACAACGTCGATCGGCCGCCGGTGCTGCATGAACGGACGGGGAAAGAGCTTTACGCCGGCGAGGCCCTCCCCCACTTTAACGAAGTGGACGAATGTGCCGGGTTGGACGCGCTGGTGACCTACAGGCTCTGGCGGCGGCTGGGGCTCCCGCCCGAAACGACGTTGCACGATGTGCGCTGGGGGAAACCGTTCCCGGTGAACGGCAAGGAGAAATTCGTGTGGGTGTTCGAAATCTCCGGCGCCGTCCCCCCCGCACACCTTGTAGACGGCTACCGCGGCGCGATCGGCGAGCGGCAACCACCCATGTACTTCAGACTGGGGGGCGCTTCGCTCAAGGGGATCAGCAAACCCGGCCCCATCGTCTGGAGCCGCGTGTTCGTGGAAGATAATGCCCTGCAGTGCGATATCGGCCTTGGTGAAGCGATCGCATTGCCGCATGAAGAAACCGATGACCGTTGGCAACGCACAACACCGCAGTGGCCGATTATGCACGCGGTGCTGCAGGGAGTCAGCCGCGACCAGTTCATGGCACGTCACAAATCCAATCATATCCAGGTCGTCTACGCCGGTGATGCCGCAACCGCCCGCCGGGCCATGTTTGCGAAGGCTGCCGCGTTGCGTTCCCTTGGCCTGAAAGTGCACTTCTGTGGTGTCCATTAAGGACCATCCGCTGGCGCGCGCATGTTTTTCGCTCGCCCTGGTGCTGCTGCTCGGGGCGGTATTCAACGCCGACGGCACGTTCTTCCAGTGGGCGACCCAGCGGGACATGCTGCGCCAGGTGTCGGTCTACGGCATCCTGGCCTGCGGGATGACCCTGGTCATTATTGCCGGTGGCATCGATCTTTCCGTGGGCAGCATCCTCGGATTAAGCGCCGTCGTGTTCTCCATGCTCTCGATTCACCGGGGAACATCCGACATCGCAGCCATCGCCGTCACCCTCCTCCTGGGGACGGCGTGCGGGCTGGTGTCCGGAGGAGTGATCGCCCGCTTCCGCGTTCAACCGTTCGTCGCAACACTGGCAATGATGGTCTTTGCACGAGGACTTGCCAAACTTGTCTCCGGCGGAGAGAAAGTGTCGACGGCCGTGCAGCAGGCGGACGGAACGTACCAGTACGTGGCGACACCACATTTGTATGACGTGCTGGGAGCGCGGATGGCGGGGGATAATATCGCCGTCGTGACAGTTATCCTCAGTGTGTGCCTCGTCGCCGCATGGGTGCTCCTGGCCCATACCCCGTGGGGCAGACAATTGTATGCGGTCGGCGGGAACGAAGAGGCGGCATTGTACGCCGGCATCCCCGTCGGCCGGACAAAACTCCTTGCATACGGTCTCAGCGGACTCTGCTGCGCAATTGCGGGCATCTGTCAGGCCGGGCAGGAATTGCAGGGGGATCCCGAGGCGGGCGCAACGTACGAACTCACCGCAATCGCCATGGTGGTGATCGGCGGCACCAGCCTTCAGGGAGGCAAGGGGTCCATCTGGCTCACGGTGCTGGGCGTGCTCATCATCGGGAATCTCGAGAAAATCCTCAGTATCAACGCCGTGGGAGAAGAAACCCGGCTCATGCTCACCGGGGCGATCATCCTTGCGGCAGTGCTGTTCCAACGAGGTACATAACAGAGGGAGAGGCGTTTATGCGTCGTCACCTGTGCGTGCCTGGCACGCTTTTCATGGGTCTCTTGCTGGCCGGCACGATGACCTTCTGCCAGACACCGAAATGGACCATCGGCATGAGCCAGTGCAACCTGGGTGAACCCTGGCGCGTGCAGATGAATGCCGACATCAGGAAAGCGGGCGAAGCCCACCCGGAACTCCGCATCATTTTCAAGGATGCGCAGAACGACAACTTGCGGCAGAGCGCACATGTCGAAGAGTTCGTCCGGCAGAAAGTCAATCTGATCATCATCTCCCCGAAGGAGGCCGCTCCGCTGACGAAACCGGTTGCCGATGCGTACCACAGCGGCATTCCGGTCATCGTCCTCGACCGGCGGGTCATGGGGGACGCATACACCAGTTTTATCGGCGCCGACAACAAGAAGATCGGTAAAGCCGCCGGGAAGTGGATCGCCAGGCTCCTGAAAGGGACAGGCGCCACTGTGGAGTTGAAGGGGCTCATGACCTCCACACCCGGGCAGGACCGCCATTCTGGGTTCCGTGAAGGCATCGCGGGCAGCGCACTGTCGGTGATTTTCGAAGCGGATATGAAGTGGCTCGAACCCAATGCCCGCAAGGAAATGGAATCGGCCCTNNGAGATGTTGTTCGTGGGGATCGACGGGCTGCCGCAGGAAGGGCAGATGTATGTGAAACAGGGCATCCTCTCCGCGTCGTTTGAATACCCGACCGGGGGTCGTGAAGCGATCAACGCCGCAATGGACATCCTCGCGGGAAAGACCGTGGCACGGGAAATCACTCTCCCTTCCCGTGTCTTCACTTGTGAGAATATTGAACGCGGAGGCGAGTGGCTGAAGGAATGACCTTCGACTACGTCATCGGCGTTGACGTCGGCACAGGAAGCGTCCGTGCCGGCGTCTTTGACCTTGAAGGA
>PMCM01000212.1 GCA_003154155.1 Ignavibacteriota bacterium
CACCGCCATGATGTGCACATTGGGCCCGACGTACGACCGCACTGCATCGAGATTGTGACGGAATGCCCCGAGACTGACCCGGGCGCGCGCGGAAGTTGGAGGAATGTCTGTGGTCATGGTGATGATGAATATCGAAAGACATCATCTCAATTTCAAGGAATTGCATAAAACGCCGCTCTTCGCTAAGTTGAACCATTCTCTTTTATCCTGGAGCATGTTGATGAAATCCCTCATGGTTCTTCTCATCGGGTGTATTGTCTTCTCCCCCGCTCCGGCCCAGAAGCGGCCTTTCACCATAGACGACCTGTACGCACTGCGCACGATCGAGGGCCCCCAGATTTCCCCTGACGGCAGGCGCATTGCGTTCGTGGTGCACGAAGACCATCTCAGCCGTGGCACCGGGAACAGCGACATTTATCTGATGCGGACGGATGGCAGCGACCTTCGCCGGATGACGAACTCAGCGGGATCTGACAACTCGCCGCGGTGGTCCCCCGACGGGCGCAACATTCTCTTCCTCTCCACACGGAAGAAGGGCACGCAGGCCTGGCTACTCCCCGTGGACGGCGGCGAACCGCAGCAAATCACCGATTTCAGTCCGGGTGTGGGTGATCCGTTATGGACTGCCGACGGACGGGGCTTTGTGTTTTCGACGGACGTTTTCCCCGAGTGCGGCGCATCCGACAGCTGCAACAACGCGAATGCCGACGTTATGGCAAACGGTCCTCTCAAAGCGCACATGGCCGATCATCTGTTGTACCGCCACTGGACGGCATGGAAGGACGGGAAGCGGTCGCACATCCTGTTCTTTGATATGCAGCTGAAGTCGTACCGGGATTTGACACCTGGCGATTGGGATGCGCCGGCATTTTCCTTGGGCGGCGGCGGATACGCGGTCTCACCAGACGGCCGAGAACTCTGTTATGCCTCCAACCATGATCCCCACGAGGCCGAGAACACGAACCAGGATCTCTGGGTCGTCCCGCTCAACGGCGGAACAGCGCGCAATATCACTGCTGCCAATACGGCGGCAGACACTGATCCCGTGTACTCGCCGGACGGGCGGTACATCGCTTACCGGACGCAGGCGACCCCCGGATACGAATCGGATTGCTTCCGTCTGGCCATCTACGACCGGAAATCGCAACAGTCGCGCATTCTGACGGCTTCGTTTGACAACTGGGTCATTGCCGTGCGCTGGGCCCCCGATTCCCGGCATATCTTCTTCTCGGCGGATGTCAAGGGACATACGCCGTTGTACTCTGTTGACATTGCCACGAAGGCCATTACGCCGGTTCTGGATGCCAAAACCATCGACAGCTTTGAGCTTGCTCCGGACGGAAACTCCATCGTCTTTGTCCGGCGGTCCGTTTCAGAACCGCGTGAACTGTGGTCTGCGGACGCCCGCGGCGGCACGCTCCACAGGCTCACCACATTGAACAAGGATTTGGAGGATGCCGTCGACATCCGTCCGGCAGAAGAGCTCTGGATTCCCTCACCCGCGGGTGGATCCATTCACACGTACCTCGTCAAACCCCACGATTTCGATCCATCGAAAAAGTACCCGCTCATTCTCAACGTCCACGGCGGCCCGCAAATGCAATGGACCGATGGCTTCCGGGGAGACTGGCAAGTGTACCCCGGCGCCGGCTATATCGTTGCGTTTCCGAATCCTCACGGCTCCACGGGGTACGGACAGGAATTCACGGCGGCGATCTCCGGCGACTGGGGCGGTAAAGTGTATCAGGATGTCATGGCGGTCACCGATTCCCTTGCGCATCTGCCGTATGTCGACGGCAACCGGATGGGCGCCATGGGCTGGTCATATGGCGGCTACATGATGATGTGGCTCGAAGGACACACCCGGAGGTTCAAAGCCATCGCCTCCATGATGGGGGTATACAACCTAGCGGCCATGCACGGCGCGACGGAAGAACTCTGGTTTCCGGAGTATGAGCTGAAGGGGAAGCCGTTTGCATCGGCGCTCTATCAGCGATGGTCGCCGAACGCATTTGTGAAAGACTTTGCCACGCCCTGTCTCGTGATCACCGGAGAGCGTGACTACCGCGTGCCGTACACCCAGAGTCTGGAGTTCTTCACCGACCTCCAGGAGATGCGCGTCCCCTCCCGTCTCATCGTCTTTGAGGATGACGGTCACTGGCCGAGCAATGTCAAGTCGATGCCGTTGTACTACAATGCGCATCTCGACTGGTTTCACCGGTACCTCGGCGGGCCGCCGGCGCCGTACGATATGGAAAAGATGCTGCGCAACAGGGCATTTGATCCCGAGCGTCCGCACATGAGCGTGCACGAATAATGCCTGACGATACGACGCAAGGGCACACCGGCGCTCCCCCATCAGACATGAAGGCCTGGGTGGTCGCTGCGGACATGGGATATGGCCACCGGCGGGCTGTCCATCCATTGCGCGGAATTGCAGAAGATGGCATTCTTGTGGTGGGGCGGAACGATGCGGCGAGCAAGGGGGAGCGCACCCTCTGGTTACGTCTTCTCCGCGTGTACGAAGCGCTTTCGCGTGCACGCGGCATCCCCGTCATCGGCAAGCAGATCTTCCAGGTGCTCGACTCGCTGCTGCACATTCCCTCATTCTACCCGAGCCGCAACCTCTCGCGTCCCACATTTCAGGTGGAGTTACTCGACTCGTTGATCCGGCAGGGGCTGTGCGCCGGGATGCTGGAGCATGTGGCAACGCGTCATCTCCCGCTGGTAACGTCTTTTTTCGCCCCGGCGATCGCTGCGGACAGACAGGGTACTCACCGTGTCTTTTGCATCATCTGCGATGCAGACCTGAACCGGGTCTGGGTCGCAAAGGAGCCGTGGGACAGCCGTATCGCGTATTTCGCCCCCTGCGGGAAAGCCGCACAGCGATTGAAGGCGTACGGTGTGCCGGAGGAGCGCATTTTCCTTACCGGCTTTCCCCTGCCGACCGAGTTGCTGGGTGGTCCGGAATTCCCTGCACTCCGCGCATCCCTCGGTCAGCGCCTCCACTATCTGGACCCGGCACAGCGGTTCTGGCCGCTCCACAACCGCAACGTCGAGCATTTCCTCGGCGGGGAACACTGTGCTTTCCGGCATGATCGGCTGCTGACCATCACCTACGCGGTCGGTGGCGCAGGCGCGCAGAAGGAGATCGGCGCCCGGATTGCACAGAGTCTGGCCCCGCGCATCCGTGCGGGCGAGGTGCGGCTGAATCTGATGGCCGGCACACGCCCGGAGGTCCGTGAGTATTTCACTGCGGCATGTGCAGCGATTGCTCCCGTGTCGCCCCATCTCTGTGTCTACGGCGCCGACACGCACGACGAATATTTTGCCCAGTTCACTTCCGTCCTGCGCGAGACCGACATCCTGTGGACAAAGCCGAGTGAGCTCTCGTTCTACTGCGCACTGGGAATTCCCATCATCACAACGCCGCCCATCGGCTCGCAGGAACGGTTCAACCGGCAGTGGCTGTACGAAATGCAGGCAGGGATGAGGCAGGAAGCCCCGGAGTACGCAAACGAGTGGCTGTTCGACCGGCTGCACGACGGGCTGTTTGCAGAGATGGCGTGGTCGGGATTTCTGAAGGCGCGCAAGCTGGGCACGTACAAGATCCTCGAGGTGTTGCACGAGGGCAGGATGACCCGGGATCCATCACCGGTGATCAGGTGAACGCATGAGCACACCTGACATCCCGGTCACGACCGCCATCCGGGCATTGCGCGCGGCGCAGGTTCCCTTCGTCCCGCATTTCTATGCGTATCAGGAGCACGGCGGCACAGGCGTGGCCGCCGGAGCGCTGGGCGTTGACGAACACGCCGTGATCAAGACGCTTGTCATGCAGACGGAGACACGGATGCCGCTGATTATCCTGATGCACGGCGACCGGGAAGTGTCGACAAAGCAGCTCGCGCGCGCGTTGGGGGTGAAGAACGTGGACCCCTGTGATCCTGTCGTCGTCACGCGACATACCGGCTACCAGGTGGGGGGTGTGAGCCCATTCGGCACGCGGGGGAAGCTCCCGGTCTATGTGGAGGAAGGGATCATGTTTCTTCCCCGTATTTTTCTCAATGGCGGAAAGCGGGGATTTCTTGTGGAGGTGGTGCCGGACGTCCTCGCACGGCTCCTGGGTGCAATCCCTGTTTCCGTTGCAATCCCGCCATAATGTGACACGGGTGTGCACACATCGGAATGTGCGCTGCCTCACAGAAACCATCTATTTCGCCCGCAACCGTTGTTTTTTGCCTCTGCAGATACTATCTTTTGTATAATCTTCCCCGTGCCCCTTCATCTTTTTTCTGTGCCGAACGAAGCGGGCACCGTGCGCGTACCTGTTTTGGTCAGGGCAGTCCATCATCGGCACCCGATGGTGGATCCGCACGAGAACTCTCCGAGGCTTTTCGCTGTTCACAACGGATAAGGCTATGGCACAACTATTACCGGTTCGCGGCGGAATTCAAGGCGTTCATCCAGCCGCATCCGGGACAGTGATGAGCGTGTACACATTTACCGTCGCGGCAGGAGCAGGGCCGGAAGGACAGTCGAGGTCCCCCTGGCTGGTACGCTGGAGCCGCCATGTGCGTACGCACACATACACCGGCTCAGGCACGATCGTCGACAGCCCGGTGCCGCCAACACTAGACATTCGCATTTGATCGTCGAGCACACTATGGAACATCTCTTCTCCATGCAGCCGTACGAAGCCACAACGGACAACATCACCATCACGGTCCGTCCGCTGTACCTTGACGGTCAATCCGATGCCATCGCGAAGAAATTTGTCTTCGCCTATTTCATCCGGATTGAAAACAACGGATCGGAGCCGGTGCAGCTTCTTCGCCGGCACTGGTTCATCCGGAACGCCTACGACGAGTTGCGGGAGGTGGAAGGCGAAGGCGTGGTCGGACAGCAACCGGTCATCCAGCCGTCCAAGGGGCACGAATACAACAGTTATTGCGTCCTGGACACGTTCGAGGGGTCGATGGAGGGGACGTACCTTATGCGGCGTCCCGGCGGTGAGTTATTCTACGTTGTGGTCCCGCGATTTTCGCTCCGGGCGCAGGCCAACTGAGAGGCGGAACCTGATGCCCGCTGAGCCAACCCGCAGGATGTTGCGGGCCAAGATTCACCGCGCCCGTGTCACCGAAGCCAATCTGCACTACGAAGGCAGTCTGACCATCCCGCCCGATTTGCTCCTGCACGCCGGTATCCGGGAATACGAAGCCGTCAACGTCTGGAATGTCACGCGCGGCACACGGTTTGAAACGTATGCCATTACAGGCCGGGAAGGCGCACGTGATCTGTGCGTGAATGGCGCAGCTGCGCATCTTGCCAGCCCAGGAGACATCGTTATCATTGCCAGCTTTGCCGAGGTCCCCGAATCGCTTGTCGCAGGATTCCGGCCGATCATCGTGTTCGTTGATCAGGAGAACCGCGTGTTAGAAACCGGGCAGGAGATACCCGGTCCGCAGACGCACATCAGAGGTTGTTGAGCTGTCCCTCTCATCTTGCCGTTACCTTCTCATACTATCCCTCAGGAGACACCATGCGTTCCCTCATTATGATCCTTGCCACGGCATCGCTCGTCATGTTGTCGTCATGCAAGAAGGACGATCCCGCATCCAGCACCGACAGCTACACGAACAAGCTGACACTCGGGACAGGGGCCAGCCTTTCGACGTTTGCGCTGACGGGTGAAGGGTCGAGCTTTGACAGGCTGGGCGGGGTCGCCGTCATCTACTGGCGGCTTGAATCCGCGGCCGATTTCGGCGGGGCGGGCATTTCCATCAAGATTGAAAAACAGTCCGGCAGCACGTACACGGCAGTGGGGACATATCCATACGCCAATCCACAGAACTACGGGCACATCGTCATATCATCCATCAGCGTGTCAGATGCGGGCACATTCCGGGCTACCGGCATGCTGACCGCAACATCNNTGCGTGGGGCTTAAGCCCCACGCAGGTTAAGCTGGTGTGGGTATCGCTAGAACCGCACGCCGATGGAAAACCGGTTCACGTTCGGCAGCAGGTCGTACACCGCATACGCATAGTCGAACGTCACCGTCGTCGCACCCAGAGGTGCGACAACACCCGCTCCGAAGGTTCCCCGTTCCGTATCGTAGCCGAACCGGTACCCGCCGCGCAGGAAAAAATTCCCCAGGATGGTCATTTCCGTGCCGACATTCACCCGTTCTTTGTTGTCATTCGGGTGGGCGGCGTCGGCTGCCACGTGGATTTTGAAGCTTTCCGTGTTCAGCACGGTCATGGAGACGCCCACCTGAAAATAGAGCGGGAGCGGGTAGTCATCGGCGGCGAGTTGGGCGGGCGAAAGGCGGTT
>PMCM01000325.1 GCA_003154155.1 Ignavibacteriota bacterium
CGGCCATGCGCGCCCGCGGCGCACAGATCACCGACATCGTGGTGCTCGTGGTGGCGGCGGACGACAGCGTGATGCCGCAGACGCTCGAAGCGATCAGCCATGCGCAGGCGGCGGCGGTGCCGATCATCATTGCAATCAACAAGACCGACAAACAGGATGCGAATTCCGACCGGATCCGGCAGCAGCTCTCGGAACGGAACATCCTCGTCGAGGAGTGGGGCGGCAAATACCAGTGCGTCGAGCTGTCGGCCCGCACCGGGAAGAATGTCGATTTGCTCCTGGAAAAAATCTCCCTGGAAGCGGACGTGCTGGATCTCAAGGCCAACCCCGACCGGCTGGCGTACGGCACGATCGTCGAAGCGCAGCTGGACAAGGGGAAGGGGATCACGGCGACGATCCTGATCCAGAAGGGGACCCTGCATGTGGGAGATCCGTTCATAGCCGGCGTCTACAGCGGTAAAGTGCGCGCGATGTTCGACGAGCGCGGCAACCGTCTGGAGTATGCGGGGCCCTCGTGTCCCGTGCAGCTGACCGGTCTTGACGGGATTCCGCAGGCGGGCGATACCTTCATCGTGATGGATTCCGACCGTTCGGCCCGTGAAATCAGCCTGCGGCGCCAGCAGTTGAAGCGCGAACAGGATTTCCGGCAGGTGCATCTCACGACCCTGGACGACATCTCCCAGCAGATCAAAGACGGGCAGGTCAAGGAGCTGGGCGTGATCGTGAAGGGTGACGTGGACGGTTCCGTGGAGGCCCTGGCCGATTCGCTGATGAAGATCCAGCACAAGGAAGTGAAGCTGCGGGTGATTCACAGCGGCGTGGGCACCATCTCCGAGTCGGATGTAATGCTGGCGACGGCCTCGGGCGCGGTCATCATCGGTTTCCGCGTGCGTCCGAACCTGAATGCGCGCCGGCTGGCGGAAAAGGAAAAAGTCGACATCCGGATGTACACCATCATTTACGATGCGATCGAGGACATCCACAAGGCGCTCGAAGGCATGCTCTCTCCGGAGAAGAAGGAAGAGATCATGAGCACGGTCGACGTGCGGGCTGTCTTCAAGGTGCCGAAGATCGGCAACATCGCGGGATGTTACGTGCAGGACGGCAAGATTTTGCGGAACCACCGGGTGCGCCTGGTGCGCGACGGCATCCAGATATTCGAAGGAACGATCAGCTCGCTCAAACGTATCAAAGACGATGTGCGCGAAGTGGAGGCGGGGTTCGAGTGCGGCATCGGCCTGGAGAACTTCAACGATCTCAAGGTCGGCGACACCATCGAATCGTACCGGGTCGTGGAAAGCAAACGGAAACTGTAGCATGTCCATCCGTCCATCGCGCGTTGCATCGCTGATCAAAGAGGAAATCGGCGGGATCCTGATCCGGGACTACCGGAGCACGTCGCACGGGTTCATCACCGTGACCGACGTGACGGTCACGCCGGACCTCCGGATCGCCCGGGTGTATTTCAGCGTGATGGGAAGTCCGGAGGTGCAGAAGAAGACGATGGCAATGCTGGAAGAGGAGAGGGGCCACATCCGTGGCATCGTGGGGTCGCATCTCCGGATGCGCTTTGTCCCCGAGCTGCAGTTTTATCACGATACCACCATGGATCGTGTAGACCGGATCAACACGTTGATCCGCGAGATTCACCGGAATGACGATGGTAACAAGCCTGAGAAGTGACATCGACCTGTCGGCGGTGGCGGGGGAAGTTCTCCTGATTGACAAGCCGCAGGGATGGACGTCGTTCGACGTGGTGAACAAGCTGCGCCGGGCTGCGGGGGGCCTGAAGATGGGGCATGCGGGCACGCTTGATCCGCTGGCGACGGGCCTCCTGATCGTCTGCACGGGCCGGAAGCGGAAGGAGATCGACCGTTTCACCGGTCTCGACAAAGAGTATGTGGCCGAGCTGCTGCTGGGTGTGGAGACGCCGAGCTACGACACCGATACGGAACCGGTGGCGCAGCACGATGTCGCCGGGATCACGGCGGAGCAGGTTGCCGCCGTTCTCGCCCAGTTCGTGGGTCCCCTGATGCAGACCCCGCCGATGTGGTCGGCGGTGAAGATCGGCGGCAAGCGGTTGTACTCGCTGGCGCGGAAGGGCGTTGAAATCGAGCGCCCGGCCCGGCCGGTCACGGTGCACGCGATGGAGCTGATCGGGGCGGCGATGCCGCATGTCACGGTCCGGATCTCCTGTTCGAAAGGCACGTACGTCCGTTCGCTGGCGCACGAAATCGGGCAGCGTCTCGGATGCGGCGCATGCATCAGCGCATTGCGGCGTACGCGGATCGGGCCGTACAGTGTCGACGATGCCAGCGGGATTCCGCAGGCGGTCGACCACCTGGCAACAAGCTTTGCTCCGACATTATGAACGTTATTCGTTCTCTGGATTCGATACGTTACGTGAAGAACTCGGTGGTGACGGTCGGCACTTTCGACGGTGTTCACCTAGCCCACCGGGAGATCATCCGTGAGGTGGTGAACCGGGCCCGGATGCGCGAAGGGCGGAGCGTGGTGGTGACATTCGATCCGCACCCGAAGGAAGTGGTGACCTCGGCACGCGGACCCGTGCAGCTGTTATCCACTCTGCGCGAACGGATCCAGCTGTTCGGCGAGCTGCAGACGGAGGATCTGGTGATCATTCCGTTCACGTACGAGTTTTCGCGTATCAGCGCCTCGACGTTCTACCAGGAATATGTGAACAGGATTATCGGCGTGAGCGAAGTGGTGGTGGGATACGACCACATGTTCGGGAGGGACCGCGAGGCGGGAGCGCGCGAGCTGATGGCGCTGGGGCGGTCGCTGGATTTTTCGATGTTTGCCGTGCATCCGCTGACGCTGGACGGTGAGCCCATCAGCAGCACGCGGATCCGCAAGGTGCTTTCCGGGGGGGATGTCGAACGGGCTCACGGGATGCTCGGGTATGATTACCCCCTGACGGGGACGGTGGTCACCGGGGATCGGCGCGGGCGGACGCTGGGGTTTCCGACCGCCAATCTGGAAGCGGAGGACCCGCGGAAGCTGATACCCGGGAACGGCGTGTATCTTGTGGCCGTGCGGGTGGCGGGTCAGGACGGTTTCGGGATGATGAATATCGGTGTTCGCCCCACCCTGACGTCGGGGGAGCAGCGGGTGCTCGAGGTGCACATCCTTGATTTCGACCGTGAGATTTATGGTGAGACAATGACGGTTACATTTCTCCAGCGCCTGCGGGATGAGCGGAAGTTTGGATCGCTCGGCGAACTGGTGGAGCAATTGGGGCGGGACCGCGCTGCGGCGCACAGGGCCCGTGAAATTTTAACGCATTCTCCAACACAATCCAAGGAGTAACAGAATGGCAATTACGAAGGAACAGAAAGCGGGGATTATCACAAAATTCGGCAAGAACGCGAAAGACACGGGAATTCCGGAAGTCCAGATTGCATTGCTGACTGCCCGCATCAACGATCTGACGCCGCATTTTGAGAAATTCGCGAAAGATCATCACTCGCGCGTGGGGCTGCTGAAGATGGTCGGCAAGCGCCGCCGCCTGCTCGATTATCTCCGCGAAAAGAATGTCGACCGCTATCGTAAAGTCATTGAAGAACTGCAGATCCGTAAGTAACGAGCGCACCTAACAACAGCAGGGTGTAATGAAAGTCATAAAAGAGATGGAAATCGGGGGGAAAATGTTCTCCCTCGAGACCGGGCGATTCGCCAAACAGGCGGACGGCGCAGTGATGGCGCGGTATGGCGACACCATGGTGCTGGCCACCGTGGTAGCCAATGACGAGCCCAACCCCGGTCTGGATTACTTCCCCCTTCAGGTGGAGTATCGCGAGAAAGCAGCCTCCGCAGGAAAGATCCCCGGCGGGTTCCTCAAACGCGAAGCACGTCCGTCGGAAAAGGAAATCCTGTCGGCGCGTGTTATCGACCGCCCTATTCGTCCGATGTTCCCCAAATGGTACCAGTGCGAAACGCAGATCATCGTCACCGTCTACTCTTCCGACCAGGAACACGAAGGTGATGTGCTGGGCGCCGTTGCCGCTTCCGCAGCGCTGGCCATTTCCGACATACCCTTCACTGGTCCGATCGCCGAAGTCCGCGTCGGCCGCCTGAACGGGGAGCTTGTCATCAACCCCACCTACCTGCAGATCCAGGAAAGCGAGATGGACATCACGGTGGCGGGGACCGACGACTCGATCGTGATGGTGGAAGGGGAGGCGCGGGAGGTTTCGGAGAAGGACATGCTGGACGCCATGGTGTTTGCCCACGGCTTCATCAAGCAGATCTGCGCGTTGCAGAACGAACTGGTGAAGGAAGTCGGCAAGGCAAAACGCACGCCGCCCGAAGGCGATGCCCTTGCCGCGCTGAAGGCCGAAGTCGAAGCGATTGCGGGAAAACGCATCCACGCACTGGCAGGCACCGCACTCCTGAAGGAAGAACGGGCCCGGCAGACCGCCGAGCTGCAGAAGGAAGTACTCACCGGCCTTGAGGCCAAGTATCCCGAGATGGAAGGGGAGATCAAAGACGCGCTGCACGATCTGGAATACCATGCCATGCGCGAGCTGATCCTCACGAAGGGCCAGCGCCTCGACGGCCGCAGTCTCCGCGAGATCCGTCCGATCACCATCGAAATCGGCCTGCTGCCGCGCACACACGGCTCGGCACTGTTCCAGCGGGGCGAAACGCAGAGCCTGACCACGGTGACGCTCGGCACCAAGATGGACGAGCAGATCATCGACGGACTGATGCCGGAATCGTCCAAACGGTTCATGCTCCATTACAACTTCCCGCCCTTCTCGGTGGGCGAAGTCGGACGGCTGGGCACGACCGGGCGGCGCGAGATCGGGCATGGTAATCTGGCCGAACGCTCGATCAAGAAAATGATGCCGCCGGAGAACAGCTTCCCGTATACCGTGCGCATCGTGTCGGATATCCTGGAATCGAACGGTTCCTCGTCGATGGCCACGGTCTGTGCCGCGAGCCTGGCCCTGATGGACGGCGGCGCCCCCTTGCGCAAGCCGGTGGCCGGCATCGCCATGGGTCTGGTAAAAGAAGGGGACCGCGTCGCGATACTCAGCGACATCCTCGGGAACGAGGATCATCTCGGCGATATGGACTTCAAGGTCGCCGGAACGCCCGATGGCATCACCGCGTGTCAGATGGACATCAAGATCCGGGGGATCTCGATCGACATCATGAAGGATGCGCTGGAGCAGGCTCGCGAGGGCCGGCTGCACATCCTGGGCAAGATGAAGGAGACCATCGCAGAACCGCGCGCCGACCTGTCGTCGTTCGCCCCACGGCTCACCACGCTGCACATCCCGGTCGACATGATCGGGGCGGTGATCGGGCCGGGCGGCAAGAACATCCGGAAGATCGTGGCGGACAGCGGTGCGGAAATCAACATCGAAGACGATGGGTCCGTCGTGGTCGCCGCGACCTCGAAGGAATCGGCCGACAAGGCCATCCTGGCCATCAACCGCATCACCGAAGTCCCCGAAATGGGGAAGGTGTACACGGCGACGGTGCGGAAGGTCACCGATTTCGGCGCGTTCGTCGAATTCCTGCCGGGCAAAGAGGGTCTCGTGCACGTGTCGCAACTGGACGTCAAGCGTGTCGCCAATCCTTCGGATGTCGTGAAGGTGGGTGACGTGTTCGACGTGAAGATCGTGGACAAGGACGACCAGGGCCGTTGGAAGTTGAGCCGGAAAGCCGTTCTTGCGCCCGACCAGCCGTACGAGCGCCAGAAGCCGCGTGAAGGCGGCGACAGGCCTCATGGCGGCGAGCACAGCCGCGGTCCGCGCAGACACGATTAAAAAGCGGGTTGTTAACACCGCAGAAACGACACAATGAACACGCCGTGGTGAATTTGCAATTCGCCACGGCGTTTCAATTGCAGGGCGTCACATTCACCCCATTGCACGCAATTGGATGCTCCGGAAAAAATGTTACTGGAATTGCCGGTCCCATTTGTGCACAGACCTGGGAGTCGCCGGTGGCCGACGACGTCCGGTCGTGCCGTGTGTGCGCGAGTATTTTTGCCTATATTAGGCGGGAAGTGCGGCCTGTTCGAAGGTGTATCGAAGTTGGATGAATGATAGGCGAACTCACGAGCTGCTCGGGAAGTTGACAGGGCGATAGGAGCGTTCGCGTGTGTGGTCACCTCAAGTCCGTGAGGCGGCATCTGCCGAGAATCGCAGCAACGAGCGAGGAATGGAAATGATCCCGGAATTCAGGGCGCAGCTGTGGCTGCTTGCTGCGGCTCTTGCGATACACGAAGCCGAAGAATGGAATATTTACGGATGGTATAAACGCAATTATGTGGATATGCCGGAAGGCCGGACGCCGACGACCATTCGATTCTTCCTGGTCTTCTTGAGTGTACTTGGTTTTGTGTGGGTCGGGATTGCTGTGTGCTGGGGTGATTCAACGATCGCATCCTGGATCATCATGCCGTTGGTGGGGTTGATCATGCAGAATATACTGCAGCATGTGTACTGGCAGGTTCGGTTCAAGGGATATGCCCCCGGACTCTGGACTGCCATCGTGTTGCTGGCTCCATTGAGCTGTGGGATTGTCGTCACGAGCATCGTGAAGGCAATGGTGCCGCTCTGGTACCTGGTTGTCCTTGGAGTGGTAATCATTCCCGGTCTTCTGGATACAGTCCGAGCAAGAAACACTTTAACCCGGGGGATACTGGCCGTGCACAAATTCAGTCTTCGTTGTGTAGTGCTGCTTGGCCTAACCGATGCCCATAAGGCTGAATCGGGAGACACCGAGAGCCGTCAGGCAGCACCAACGGGATCCACACATTGAATGGAGAACAACATGCTGTTTCTGGTCAAAGTCAGAGTGGATATCTCCAAGATGGGACGATTTGCGGAGAGATTGCAGAAGGGTGAGCTGGACAGGAGTTGTATTCGAGGGGAAACCCATTGCCTCAAAGATGATCCCGCTGTGGGCTTCAGCGTATGGGAGGCCTCTTCACGCGCGGACTTCGATCTGAAATTCGGACCGTGGAGAGAATTCTACAGCGAGGCGGAGGCATACGATGTCATATCGCCGATGGAAGCAATGATGGCTCTCCAGTGCGGGAGGCAGTAGTCGACACGGAACCATTCGCTATATTGTTCCGATGGGACCGGCATGACTGGTGGAAGGGAAGATAGGCATCAGCATGCGGTTACGTGGACGCAATAGTATCCTCAAGGGTCAACTCGTAGTGCAGCCAGTCGTGTGCAGGGGGGGCAGCTCACTTGCCGTTCGTTCCACGTTGTTTCCACCACCGGCGAATACGGGTTCGGGCCCACAGATAGTGCGCTGCTGTGCTCGCCCGAAGGTAATCGCTTAGCGTCCAGGACGGACCCGTCCACGAAAATCGACCCAACGTGATCAGGTCTGCGTCCGAAAGAGTCTTGATAAGACCAACAATTCGCTCATGATACGAATGATAGTCGTCCAAGACCGCGTAAAGTGGTCGACGATGATGTTTTCGATAGATCATCTGATTTAACCGGGGGATCTCTCGCAAAGTAAACCCCGGCGCAGGCATTGCGGGTTTATCCCCGCGCAGTCCTGCCGCATACCAGTCAAGATTCATCTGCTGCCATTCGACAAGGTGTGCAAGGATATCTTTAACTGACCAGCCTCCGCGTGTCACGCCCGACCTCGTCATCCAGCGCTCTGGAATAGGTGCGAGTGTGTCATCCAACATCTTTCGTTCGAGCTGGATTTCTTCGAGAAGTTCTTTTTGTGTAAGCCGCCGGCCCATATAATTGTCCTAACAATGTGCTCCGCTGATCATAGCGTCCGACTTCCTAATGTGCAACTTGTTAAATTCTATTAACGACGTAGAACAGTACGATCGTGAAAAGGCTCAATGTCTCAATTGGGACATCAATCATAGCGTGACCAAGAGTCCATTCTCCAAGGCATACTGTGTGATCTTGGAAATACGGATCACATTATTGTCCGCAAGTTGTCGGAAATAGGATATTCAGCGCTCCTCGGGCTTCCGGGTGTTGGAACTCTCCGCCACGGCAATGAGTTAGTTCGATAGTGGCGGCTCGCAACGGCGGCACTGATATCAGATTGCGGACTATAGCCAAAATGTCTGCGCATGCAATGACACATGCTGCCCCTAGTTGTGCAGTTGGGCAGATATGGAGGACTGATCCTGATGAGTAACAGAATTCCGGCCCGCGATCCGCAACAGGCTGGGCTCCACTCCATGAAGTGGCCGCTTCTCGCCGGCATCGGGCTTGCCGCAGGTGTTCTCATTGCCGCCGTAGATAATTTCTCGTTGAACGGCGAGGTGAGTCCGATTGTGATCGTCGCAATGCTGTTTGTCACGACGGCGATTGCCGGAGTTATCTGTGGACGTCGTGGATGGGTCGTATCGGGCGCTGGGTGGGTGTGTGTCCCGTTGGCCCACCTCATCAAGCACATACTCGACCTGCCAGACACTCTGCACCCGAACACCTACACATCGATTCTCATGCTGGCCGCATTCACTTTCGGCGTTGCAGCGATCGGGACCGCGTGCGGGGTAGTGTTACGCAGCTTCATTACAGGTGCCATGAAGGGCACCCTCTAAACTCAACAACCGACAATTGTGCATAGTCGATCGACCATTGTCGATTAACAGAACGTGAACAAAGAGCCCGAACGCAATTGGGCCCTATGTGTTTGTACGCCGGGCGTGATGTGTGCCTTGGAGGAGAGTCCTGTCGAAAGCCGACCACCATATCGATCGAAGTGAAGCGCAACTGTGGATGGAAAACCGAAGGAGGAGTACCGCGCGCAAAAGGATGCATATGAGTCGGGCCCGTTGCGGGTTACACGGCGCCCCCATGCCGATTCCGGCGGAGCCGGGGAGCTACCGCATCAAAATCTGGTGCTTGAACCCCGCGATCTCGACGTTGTGCTCCAGCCAGCGGATCACATCGGGACCGTATTTGTTGAGGAACGGGATGATGCTCAGCTGCCGTTCCTGCAGTATCCCTCCGGGGAGAACCGCACCCACTGCTTTTTCGATCTGCCGCACAGCCGTTTCGTGCTGGCGCTTCTGGGCCGCAACCGACTTCTCTTTCAGCACGTTCACGGTGGTGGTGATCTTGCCGATGGCATTCTCCAGCGCCCCGGTCAACGTGGGGTCGACTTCGTTGAGGCCGAACTTCATCTCGCTGAGCGCATCCGCGATGCCGGCCGAGCTGCGATCGAACATCTCGTCAAGCTTGATCTCCGAAATCTGTTCGACCACCCGCGACGTGAGCTTCGTTGCGTCGCCGAAGAGGTCAGCGATCGTCAGGCTGAACTTGTCCAGCACTTTCTGGACCCGTTCTTCCACGATCGTGGCGCTGGCCCTGGGGTACACAATGGGCTGGATCACCCCGAAGTGATCGTACAGGGGAGCCAGCTGGGCGTGATACGCGATTTCCGAGGGGCCCGCGACGTAGGCGATGGTCGGGAGCAATGTGTCCTGGGCGAGGGGGCGCAGGATCACGTTCGTGCTGAGGAGCTCCGGGGTTTCGGTGGCAATATGCTGAAGTTCTTCCGGCGTGATGAAGTGCCGGGTTCCCTTGAGCGTAAAGTCGTTTTCCCGCGGCTCGATGGGGTAGCGCCCGCCGTTGTGAAACAGGAAGAGGTTGATCGATTTCGGCTTCACCTGGGCGTGATAGCGTTCTTCGAGCTCCGCGCTCTGCCCGATCACGATCTGGGATGTTACCGGGTACTGTGTGACCTCGTGGACGAAGAGCGGGGAGAGGAGCCGTTTAATGCCCGGGTTGTTTGCCGAAAGGAAGACGAGCCCGGATTCAGGAAACAGGTACTGAATCCAGCGCGCGAAGGCGATGTTGAAGGTCGTCCCTGCACAGTAACACTCCTGGATTTTTGCCAGAAGGTCGCCTGTGAATTCGGTCTGCGGCAGGGCGGAACGCAAAGCCCCGATTGTGTGTTCTAAAGAGGAGTCGAAGACCATTTCACCTACGGGGCCCGGGTTGCGCTCAGGCAGTACTCCTCCGGGTAGATATTCAACATTTACTGTCGCACCCTGACTATCAATCACCCGCGCGTGGTTCATCTCAGCAAAATCGTGATCTTCTCCTTCCAACCAGAATACCGGCACGAAATCCCAGCGGGGATACTTCTCTTTGAGCTTCCGGCTCAGAGCGACGGTGGTCAGCGTCTTGAGCGCGGTATACATCGGTCCGCCGAAGAGGCCCACCTGTTGTCCGGTCACCACCGCAAATGTGGTCGGCTTGCGCAGCGCGGCGATGTTCTCGAGCGTGCGCTCCGGCGATCCGAGGTTCTGGTGGAAGGGGAGGAGGATGTCTGCCAGCTGGACTCTGTGTGCGTGCGGATGCTCCTGAAGCGTCTTGAGCAGCGTATCATACGCTGCGGTCTCCCGGAAATCGGTCCGGAAGAACGGCTGGACGCGTCCGTAGTCGTACACGTAGTCAAGAAAGAGATCTGAAAAACCTCCGGCGGAGGGGGGGAGTTCTCTGAAGTCGATCCAGTTCATGGGCGGTAATATCGACAAAAAAGGCGTTGCTTTCAAGTTGAAAGTTATTTACACTTGCCGAAGATGATGCCTCTTCTTCGGATGAACCAGATCCCTCAAGCGTTACCTGTCGCCGAATGCCTATGAAGAAGTCCTTGCTTGACTATACACTCAAGGTCCGCGTACCCGTCATTCTCTTCGTCGCGCTGGCCTCGTTCATAGCGACGTATTACCTCTCGCGGGCGGAACGCGAAGGCGTCGGCTATGCGCCGGAGCAGCCCATCGCGTTTTCCCACAGGCTGCATGCGGGGACGATGCGGATCGACTGCAAGTACTGCCATGCGGGGGTTACAGTCTCCCCCCAGGCAGGAATCCCTGCGGTGTCGGTGTGCATGAACTGCCATGCCGTGGCGCGCAAGAACCGTCCGGAAATCATCAAGCTCACAAAGTACTTCGAGGAAGGGATTGCGCTGCCCTGGAAGCGGGTGCATCGCGTCCCCGATTACGCATATTTTAACCACAGCGCGCACGTCAACCGCAACATCGACTGCGTACACTGCCACGGCAAAGTAGAGACGATGGACGTTGTTGAACAGGTGTCGCAGTTCACGATGAATGCCTGTCTCGACTGTCACCGCAACGCGCCGACACGTCTCGCCGGCATTCCGAATATCAAGCGCGGGCCGGAAAACTGCGGTTCGTGTCACCGGTAAGGAGCAGCCATGTCGAAGAGTACAACAGACAATCAGCCGGCGACGTTCCGAAGACGGACATTCTTCGGTCATGCCGGCGGCCTGCTGGCAGGTCTTTTCGCCGCCATCCCGGTTGTGCGGGGGTGGAGGCAGACCGGGAGCACGGACACCGGCACGGCGTCTCCTGCCGGCTCTGAACGGGTGAAGGTCCAGATCCATCCGCAGGCGGTTCCGAGAACATCCGAGAGGTCGGTCCCCTATGTCTGAATTTGATACTGACGTGACGAAGGCGTTTTCTCCGGATGAGCTGCCCCCGATTTCCCGCAAGCAGTTTCTGGCGCTCGTGGCTGCATCGGCGGCATTTGCGACCGCCGGCTGCACGGGCTACAGAGACAAGGGGGAGATCGTCCCGTACACAAAAAAGCCGGAGGAGGTCACGCCAGGTGTGGCGAACTACTACGCCTCCACGTGCACAGGCTGCGCCCAGGCATGCGGGACGCTGATCAAGACACGTGAGGGGCGGCCGGTGAAACTGGACGGTAACCCGGATCATCCCGTGAACCGGGGAAAGCTCTGCGCCAAAGGGCAGGCATCGATTTTGTCACTGTATGATCCCGCACGCCTACGCACCCCGCGGTACGGTGCGACGGCTGCCAAAAGCGGCGATGTCACTTGGGACGAGGTGGATGCCGACGTCGTGCGCCAGTTGGCCGACTGCCGGACCAACGGCAAGGGCATACTGATTGTGTGTCCACCGCTGACATCACCCACCGCCATCACGCTGCTGAACGAATTCAAAGCGACATACCCCACCACACGCATCCTCCCGTACACTCTTTTGAACAACCAGGCGTCGCGCAAGGCATGGGAAGAATGCTACGGCGACGCCCCGTACCCGGTGATCGCGTGGGAGGAGGCAAAGCTGGTGCTGGCGCTCGAATCGGATTTTCTCGGGACGGACGGCTTTAGCACGGAGCAAAACCGGAAGTTCGCCGCCGGGCGCGACATCATGCAGTCGGACTATTTCAACCGGTTGTATTGCGTGGAAGGCGCGTTTTCCACCACCGGGGCAAACGCTGACTACCGCATGCGCCTGCACCCTTCGGCACAGGCGGAATTCGTGCTCTCGCTGTTGAATGAGATCGCCGCGAAGAGAAAGGCGGTGCCGGCGCCCGCCGCGTTGATGGCCGCCGTCGGATCGCACACTCTTGCTTCCTTCTGCTCCAGTCATGGCCTTCCGGAAACCGTGGTGCATCACCTTGTGGACGATCTGCTGGCAAACCGCCGGAAGGGGATTGTCGTTGCCGGACCGGGGTTGAGCGTGGAAGCGCATATCGCGGTGCATGTGCTGAACGAAGTTTTGGGCAACAGCGATCTCTACAGCAGCTCAACGGAGCTTGCCGGTGGGCTCCATCCATCCACGTCTGCCGAGATCGAGAGCGCAATTGCGGCCATGAATGCCGGCTCGATCGGCGCGGTGATTCACTTCGGCGTGAACCCCGTGTTCGATTTGCCTCGGGCATTCACCTATGCCGCCGCGTTGAAGCATGTGCCGCTGAGCATCGATCTTGCAGAGTCGGAAAGTGAGACAGGGCAGCTCTGCACGTACCTGCTCCCGGCGCATCACACGCTGGAGAGCTGGGGAGACCATCACGTGCGTACGGACGTGTATTCGTTCCAGCAGCCCGTGATTGCCCCGTTATATGACACGCGGCAACGGGAGGCGGTACTCTTGCACTGGATGGCGGGACAGACGGCATTTGCCGAGACACTCTACCTTGCATATCTGAAGAATCGTTGGGAGACTGCGGTCTTCCCGGGTCTTCACCGCCCGGTGGCGTTCGCTGCGTTCTGGAATGCGGCGCTGCACGATGGCGTCGTGCAGATTCCCACTGCAGCGGGGCAGCGGAGCGCTCTCCGTCAGGAAGGGGTCGCCCGCATGCAACACACCGCGGTGGAAGAAGGGATGACGCTGCTCTGGGCGGAACCGCCGTTCCTCGGGGACGGGCGGTTCGCCAACAACGGATGGCTGCAGGAGATGCCGAATCCGATTTCCAAAATCGTATGGGACAATTATGCATCGGTGTCTCCTTCGACGGCTCATGCGCTCGGTGTGGCAATGCATGACCAGCTCACGGTGGAGACCGGCGCGGGGAAGCAGACGTTCCCCGTCTTCGTGCAATCGGGCATGGCGGATAATGTCGTGGCTGTGTTCGCGGGCTATGGGCGATGGAACGCAGGTCCGGTGGGATCGGGCGTCGGGGTGGACATACTCCCGCTGCTTCCCAGAACTGCCATGGACGGGGGGCGGACGGTGTCGCAGGTGCATGCGACGAAAGGAACCGGCACGCACAAGCTCGCGACCACGCAGGAGCACCATTCCCTCGATGAGACATTCGTCAAGGACTTCCACCTCAAGCGGAAGATCATCCGTGAAAGCACGGTTGAGCAGCACAAGCAGGATCCGACGTGGCTCTCGCGCGACCGGCACGAACACGAGAGCATCAGCACAGAGGTGCAGTATCACGGCGTCAAGTGGGCGATGGCGATCGACCTGAACAAGTGCACCGGTTGTCACGCGTGCGTGGCCGGGTGCAACGTGGAGAACAACATTCCCATCGTCGGGAAGGACCAGGTGCTGGCGGGGAGGGAGATGCAATGGATCAGGATCGACAGGTATTTCACCGGAACGATGGATGATCCGGTGCCCAGTCATCAGCCGATGCTGTGCCAGCAATGCGACAATGCGCCGTGCGAAAACGTCTGTCCGACGGTCGCCACGAACCACAGTCCCGACGGGCTGAATCAGATGGTGTACAACCGCTGCGTAGGAACAAAATACTGTTCGAACAACTGTCCATTCCACGTGCGGCGGTTCAACTTTTTCAATTTCCGCGACCATTTTGCGGACGGCTATTATGAGCAGGAGCCCGTATCGCTGGTGCACAATCCGGAAGTCACGGTGCGCTCGCGCGGCGTGATGGAGAAATGCACGTTTTGCACGCAACGGATCATGGAGTCGCGGCAGCATGCGGCGGAGCAGGGCATGACGTTCGACGGCAAGGGCGTGCAGACGGCGTGCCAGCAGGCGTGCCCCGCCGACGCGATTGTGTTCGGGAATATGAACGACCCGAACTCGACGATTGCGCAGTACCGGGAACACGACCTGGGCTACCACGTGCTGGAAGACCTCAACGTCCGTCCCAACGTCACCTATCTCGCACGTTTGCGGAACACACACCTGGAGAAACCTGCGTGAGCACAGTTTCGGTAGACTTTACCCGGGAAGAAACGGTGGTCGCCGGCACGCCGACGGCCGGTGAGATTGATGCGCTCATATCCGCCCCGCTCGACACCTTTCCTCCCCGGATGTGGTGGATTGCGTTCGGTGTCACTGGGACCATGCTGGGCATCGGCGCGTTCTGTGTGGGGCTCACGTTGTTCTACGGCCTTGGCATGTGGGGGGTGAACCAGCCGATCTCCTGGGGATTTGACATCGTCAATTTCGTCTTCTGGGTGGGCATCGGGCACGCCGGCACGCTCATTTCCGCGATCCTGTTCCTCCTCCGTCAGCGATGGAGGAACGGTATTGCACGGTTTGCCGAGGCCATGACCATATTTGCCGTCATGTGTGCGGGGATCTTTCCGCTCCTGCATACCGGGCGTCCGTGGCTGCCGCTCTACCTGGCGCCCTATCCGAATCAGCACGGACTCTGGGTGAATTTCACCTCCCCGTTGTTGTGGGATGTGTTTGCCGTTTCCACGTATCTCACCGTGTCGGCGGTGTTCTGGTACATCGGCCTCGTGCCCGACCTTGCCACGTTGCGCGATCGGACCACCAACCCCATCAAGAAAGTCATCTACGCGATCTTCAGTCTGGGATGGCGGCATTCGAGCCGGCACTGGGCGCATTTTGAGCGGGCCTATCTGATTTTGGCCGGCTTCGCTACGCCGCTGGTGCTTTCCGTGCACACCATCGTGAGTTTCGATTTTGCGGTCTCGGTTATTCCGGGGTGGCACACGACGATCTTCCCGCCGTA
>PMCM01000085.1 GCA_003154155.1 Ignavibacteriota bacterium
CCGATGAAAGTCCACGAACACCAGGCCAAAGACATCCTCAAGAAATTCGACGTTGCTGTGCCGGCGGGAAGGGTTGCCTACACGGCAGACGAGGCTGTGCGGGCGGCGATGGAATTGGGGGGAGCTGTGTGGGTGGTCAAAGCGCAGATCCATGCCGGCGGGCGGGGGAAAGGGGGCGGGGTCAAGGTGAGCCGCTCACTCGATGACGTGCGCACCACCGCAGCGCAGATGCTCGGCATGCACCTGGTGACGCACCAGACCGGCCCGGAGGGGCGCGTGGTCAAACGGCTTCTGATCGAGCAGGGGATTGCCATCGCCCGCGAACTCTATGTGGGCATCACGCTGGACCGGGCGACTTCGCAGAATGTGGTCATGGCCTCGACCGAAGGGGGCGTGGAAATTGAAAAGGTGGCGGCAGAGACCCCGGAGAAGATCCTGAAGGTGTTTGTTGACCGGAGCGCCGGCTTCCGGCCATACGAAGCACGGGCGCTGGCGTTCGGCCTCGGTCTGACGGGCGAAATACACAAGAATGCGGTGAAGTTCCTGCAGGCTCTGTACCGCGCATATGAAGCCATGGACTGCTCTCTTGCGGAAATCAATCCTCTGGTGGTTACCGCGGAGGGGCAGGTTATCGCGCTGGACGCAAAGATGAACTTCGACGACAACGCCCTGGACCGCCATCCGGAGGTGCGGGCCCTGCGCGACCTGGATGAGGAAGATCCCCTGGAAGTAGAGGCATCGCAGTCGAACCTTAATTACATCAAGCTCGATGGCAACGTCGGCTGCATGGTCAACGGGGCCGGCCTTGCCATGGGGACCATGGACATCATCAAGCTTGCGGGCGGCCAGCCGGCGAATTTCCTGGACGTGGGCGGAGGGGCAAGCGCGGAAACCGTCGAAGCGGGATTCAAGATCATTCTGGCCGATCCGCACGTGAAGGCGGTGTTGATCAATATCTTCGGGGGCATTGTGCGGTGTGACCGTGTCGCCACCGGTGTCGTGGAGGCTGCCCGCAAAGTGCAAGTACGGGTACCCATCGTAATCCGCCTCGCCGGCACCAACGCCGAGATGGCCGGTGAGATTCTGGCCCGCTCGGGAATGAACTTCCTGGTTGCCGCAAGCCTGAAGGACGCCGCGCTGAAGGTCACACAAGCCATCGCATGAAACCGCAAGGCCGCGGCCCCCGCGACATCGGGGATCTGGTCCGGCCGCCGTCCCCGGGCGTGGGTCCGTATCCGCGGGGAGGACGCCGATGACACCCTCTGTACAGTATGAGCCGGTGATCGGACTGGAGGTCCACGCGCAGATGCTCACCATGAGCAAGGCGTTCTGCGGCTGCCCGGCACGTTTTGGGGGCGAACCCAACACCAATGTCTGCCCCGTCTGCCTGGGCATGCCGGGNNTATTTCTATCCCGATCTCCCCAAAGGGTACCAGATTTCCCAATATGAAGAACCGATCTGTGCCGACGGCGGGGTGGAGATCGACATGGATGAACATACACGGAAACGCGTTCGCGTCAAACGCATCCACATGGAAGAAGATGCCGGCAAGTCCATCCATGACCAGGGGCCGGACACGCTCGTCGACGTCAACCGGTGCGGCGTACCCCTGATTGAAATTGTCACGGAGCCCGATCTTGGATCGCCTCGGGAGGCGTATCAGTATCTCGTCAGAGTGAAACAGCTGGTCACGTATCTCGGCATTTGCGACGGCAACATGGAGGAGGGGAGTCTGCGCTGCGACGCCAACGTTTCCGTGCGCAAACGGGGCGCAACGCGGCTCGGGACAAAGACCGAGGTGAAGAATATGAACTCCTTCCGCAATGTGGAGCGCGCATTGGAGTTCGAAATCCGCCGTCAGATTTCACTACTGGAAGACGGCGGGGCCGTGGTGCAGGAAACTCTGCTCTGGGATGCCGACGCCGGCATCGCCGTGCCGATGCGGAGCAAGGAGGAAGCTCACGACTACAGATATTTTCCCGATCCCGATCTTGTTCCGGTGGCTGTCGATCGGGAGTGGATTGCTGCTGTCCGGCAGCGTTTGCCGGAATTCCCCGTGGTGCGCCGGGACAGATACGTCTCCGCGCTGGGACTGCCACGCTACGATGCGGATGTCCTCACGATGGAAAAAGATACCGCCGATTACTTTGAGGGGACGCTGGACGTGTTGCGGAGGGATTCACGGGCTGCGCCGGCCGAATGTGCCAAGACTGTCAGCAACTGGGTCATGACCGAGGTGTTGCGGGTGGTCGGTGACACAAAAACCGGTATCCGGAACTTTCCGGTGCAGCCGTCGCGCCTGGCAGGGATGATCCGGCTGATTCAGGAGGGCACAATCAGCGGCAAGATCGCGAAGGAGATCTTCGAAGAAATGCTCGTCTCGCCGGAGGAACCGGGGACCATCGTGGAGCGAAAGGGACTCGTCCAGGTTTCGGATGAGGGCGCGATCAGCCGGATGGTCGATGATATGCTTGCCCGGAACGAAGCCCAGGTACTCCAGTACCTCTCCGGCAACGAAAAAGTGTTCGGTTTTTTCGTCGGCGAAACAATGAAGCTGGCGCGCGGGAAAGCCAACCCGCGGATCGTGAACGACATGCTCAAACGGAAACTGGACGCTCGGCGGGGCTGAAGACGTGGGAACTGCGTCATCTTCTCGTGCCCACGGGCTTCTCCCCTCCTGACCGTCACACATCCTTTTCATAAGCGGATTTTTCACATCCGTTGACCGAACAATCACCGTCACGGATTATGTGACCGTTTCAATCCACTTCACCTTGGGGATACTTCTATGCGAACGACAATCATTGCAGGCAATTGGAAGATGTACAAAGATCTGCAGGAAACCACTGACCTCCTGAAACAGCTCACCGCAGCCGTCCCCGTGCTCCCCGCAAATGTCATCGCCGTGGTCTGTCCGCCGTTTACCTCGCTGCAAACTGCAGCCGCACTGTTGAAGGGCTCTGCCATCGCACTCGGTGCACAAAATATGTCGCCGCATGAAGAGGGGGCATACACGGGAGAGATCTCCGGAAAAATGGTGAAGGCCGTGGGGTGCGGGTATGTTATCCTTGGACATTCTGAACGCCGCCAGTATTTTGCGGAAACGAATGAAATGATCAACCAGAAGACCCGGAAGGCCCTTGCACTCGGGCTTCTGCCCATCGTTTGTGTGGGGGAGACCCTTCAGGAGCGGGAAGGCGGCATTACCAGCCAGGTCGTAACGACGCAGATCAAGGGGGTGCTCTCGGGAATCGGCGCGCACGATATGGAGAAGGTAGTAATTGCTTACGAAANNCAGATTGCACAACTCTATGATTGGTCACTTGCTGAAAAGATCGTGATCCAATATGGTGGAAGTGTAAAACCTGACAATGCGGCAGATATTCTGGCACAAAATGACGTAGATGGTGCCCTGGTGGGCGGCGCATGCCTCAAAGCGGACTC
>PMCM01000032.1 GCA_003154155.1 Ignavibacteriota bacterium
TCGGCCACTTGCTTGGCATGACGCAGCCAGGCTTCGGGATGTTCGCGGGCACGGCAATCAACGACACCTCCTCCGTGGTGGCGGCGGCATATGCGTACGGGAACGGCGCCGGCGATTATGCCACGATCGTCAAGCTCACCCGCACCATCATGATCATTCCCATCGCCGTGGCATTTGTTCCGATCATGATGTTCCGGACCTCACGCACACAATCCGGCGGGAGCGCGGGTGGATTCAACTTCGTGAAGGTGTTTCCCTGGTTTATCGTCGGCTTTGTTGCGGCGTCTGCACTCAACACCTCCGGCGTGCTGTCGGCGAACACCGTGCACGTGCTGCGCGAGACCGGCAAATTCATGATCATCATGGCCCTCACCGCCATCGGCCTCCGGACAGATCTGAAGAAGATGCTGCACACCGGGTTTGCGCCTGCCTTCCTGGGGCTGGCGGTCTGGATTGTGGTCTCGGCGACGAGCGTCATCGTGCAAAAGCTGCTGGGACAATGGTGACCCGCGGGTAAACGGGGCGGCATCCCTTTCCCTGACGGGCGCTTTGGTGACGGTGCAGCGTTGCCCGTGCATTTGACATCATTCGCCGCGTCCCGTATATTGCATCGCCGCCGCTCGGAAGGTGTCCGGCACTGCGGCATGTGCCTGCTTCCCCTCCCTATCGCACCAACACGCATCGGGCTATGACGACACGCGATCAGAAAGTTTACTGCGCAATCATCGGCGACATCAACAAGTCCCGCACGCTCCCCGGCCGGAACAGGGTGCAGAAGCGTTTTCGCCGTGCCGTCGAGACCGTGAACCGCGAATTCCGGGGTGACGTCGCTTCCCCGTTCCTGATCACGCTGGGAGATGAATTCCAGGGATTGCTGGTTTCCCCGGTGGAAAGCCATCGCCTTGTGAGCCGGTTCCAGGACCTGATGCAGCCGGTTTCCCTGGCCTTCGGGGTCGGGATCGGCACCCTCTCGACGCCCCTGAACAGATCGGTCGCCCTCGGCATGGACGGTGACGCGTTCTACCGGGCCCGCCACGCCCTCTCCATCGCGAAAGCGCGCAAGCGCACATTGACCTACGGCGTCGATGCGGCATCCGAAGAGATCATCAATGCTCTTGTTGCCCTGATGGACCGCCAGTGGCGCCGTCTGACGCCGCGCCAGCAGCAGATCTCCCGGATGTCGGCGCTGCACAGCGGGAAGGATGTCGCCCGGCGGCTCCGGATTTCCCCGCAGGCGGTGTCCAAAGCACGCCGGGCGGCGGGTGCGGCGGAACTCGACGAGGCAGCCGCCGCCCTCAGGCGGTTCCTGGAACACCTGGGCGGTCCGCGCCAGCCGGGCGCCGAACATCAACCTTAAATGGGGGATATTAATTAATAAACTAAGTAAGGTTGATTGTGTTGAATCAGACGTATTAGGGTAATAACGCACTATCCGCCCGCACGGATACACATGCCGCCATGACGACATCAGCAACAACGTTTCTCGCCCTGCTGGTCTGCCTGTACGCGCTGTTCGAATTCCTGCTGACGCGCCTCCGGTGGAACCCGGCCACGGAACGCACGCACACCTTCGGCACATCGGCGGCAAAGGCGCTCCTCCTTCTCGGGATCCTGCTCCTGGGCACCGCGGGCTGGCTCTCCCCCGTCCTGGCAGCAGGCAACGGCATCGTCGCCGCAGCCTACATGCTCCTCGACCGCACCGGACGCGGCGCCTCCGAAAAAGCATTCGCCAAAACCTCGCTCGAACGGTTCCTCGTCCGCCAGACAATCATGGGCGCCCTCCTCCTTGCACTCTGGCACGCCGCTACCCCGGTCACCCCTCATGCATGGTTCGCCACAGCCGGAGAATTCCTGCTCGTCGCCGCACCGCTGCAATCCCCCGCAACATCCTGCTCGTCAATCCTCGCTATCACGTCGGCATATCTGTTCATGATCGACGGAGGAACTCGCATCGTGCGGGGCATCCTGAACAAGTTCCAGGGACTCTCATCCAGAGCGCTGCATCCGCAACCGCACGAGGGACTCCACCCGCCGTCGGCACCCCCCGCACACGACTCCCTTCCGACGGCAGGCACGGCCTCGGAACCGGCACCCCCGCAAATGACGGATGACGAAACCGACGACGATACCAAGAAGAGCATCGGCGAATGGATCGGCATCCTCGAACGGATCATCACGCTGACATTCATCCTGACGAACAACTTTACCGCTCTGGCATTTGTCCTCACCGCAAAATCCATCGCACGGTTCAAAGAATTGGAAGAGAGCAGGGATTTTGCGGAATATTATCTCCTTGGCACCTCCAGCAGCATCCTCGTCCCCCTGGGCATCGGGATCTTCATCAGATTGATCCTCGGACTCTGATAACGACATCGCAGTCCGGCCGGGGGTTTCCGAAAACACGGTCGGTGTTCCTGTGTCTTCCATCTTGGGCAAGCTGGGGGGCACGAGCAGAGCGGAAGCTGTGACGATCGCTATCCCGAAGGGGATGATCCGCTCCTGAACACGACAGCATGGTCAATGGAGAATTGGGTGCTACGTGTTCTCCAGAGGCTTCCACTCCTCCCGGAATTCCACGTTCGGATTGAAGCTTGTTTGATCGGTCAGGAGA
>PMCM01000289.1 GCA_003154155.1 Ignavibacteriota bacterium
GCTTCGGCGCAGTGACGCGCATGGGCTCCGCCGCAAAGATCGAATTGCTCATGGAGCGCGAATACCTGAGGCAAAAACACTCCCTCCCACGTCCGTCGGAGGGCGCGCAAACGACGGGCGGATATACCGATATCTTTGTNNCTCATGGTCAGCAACGGCATCGGCCCCGCCCGGGATGCCCTCGGCATCTTCCTCACCATGCTGGGCGAGTTGACCGCGCAACGCCTCGTCGTGAAGCAAAATGCGCGGACGGCGCCAGAGCCGATGGAACGCTCCCGGCTGGATGCACAACAATCGTCGATGAAGATCCTGATCAATTCCTTCTACGGCTACCTCGGATACGGTCGCGCCCTCTTCAACGACTACCCCAAAGCGGACGAGGTCACCACTGCAGGCCAGGAGATACTCCGGAAGATCATCGCCGCAATCCGCGAGCAGGGGGGGACTGTTGTCGAAGTGGATACCGACGGCGTGTTCTTTGTTCCTCCGGCAACGTGCGACAGCGAAGATGCCGAGCGGAGTTTCGTGCGTACCGTGGCGCTCTCTCTCCCCGCCGGCATCGCCCTGGAACTGGACGGACGCTACCGCCGGATGCTCAGCTACAAGATGAAGAACTACGCGCTTCTGGGCTATGACGACCGGTTGACTATCAAGGGTTCTTCGCTTGTCGCGCGAAACATCGAACGGTTCGGCCGCGCCTTCATTAGGCTCGTCATCGAACGGATTCTGAACACCGATATCTCGGGCCTGCATCGCGTGTATGTGTCGACGGCAAACGCCATCCAGGCACATGAGATGAGCGTCAGCGAATTTGCCCGCGTGGAATCTCTCAAGGACTCCCTTGATGAGTACGACCGCGACGTCTTGACCGGAAAGCGCAACAAGAGCGCCCCGTACGAGGTCGCCCGGCAAACAGGCCGGCGCGTAAAGCAGGGGGATCGCATCGCATATTATATCACGGGGACAGAAGCGGGCGTGCGGGCCTTTGAAAATTGCAAGGCGGCAGATGAGTGGGACCCCCATTTCCCGGATGAGAATACCGCCTACTACCTCCGGCGACTTGATGAATTTGCTCAGAAATTCAAGGATTTCTTGTCCCCCCAGGATTTTTCGAGGATCTTCTCCCCCGATGATCTCTTCCCCTTTTCCTCGGAGGGCGTGGAAATCATCATAAAAACGAGCGATGCCGGAGGAGACGAACCGGAGGAACCTGCCTCCCGGTTCGGCATCTGGCTGGATGAATGAAGGGCGACTTGCGTTTTTCCTGTGGGTTTCTTAACATCCACTCGGTCTCACATCCAAAGGTCGGGAGTCCATGGAAAAGGGTACCGTTAAGTGGTTCAACAATGCGAAGGGGTACGGGTTTATCACGCGGGAGAGCGGGGAGGACCTCTTCGTCCACTTCAAGTCGATCGTGGGCGAGGGCTACAAGACCCTGAAACAGGGAGAACCTGTGCAGTTCGATGTGGAACAGGGACAGAAGGGTCTGCAGGCTGTGGGTGTAACGAGAACGACCGCCTGAATAATTCGTATCGCACGGCGGTTGAGCTGAAGGGGGGTAGGTGAGCGGAGGGAAGCACGCCCGAGGTGAAATCAGGGTCGCGGAGGAGTTGTGATCCCGGTTTCAATCAGCACAGACGGAATTTCAAACCCATCGTGGAGCGCCATGTACACGCGCGCCAGCGGTAGCCCTACGACGTTGTAGTAACATCCCTCGATGCGCGTCACAAACACCGCGCCGTAGTCGTCCTGTATGCCGTACGCCCCCGCTTTGTCAAGGGGGGAGCCACCGCGCACGTACTCTTCGACTTCTCCTTTCGGCAATTCCCGGAATGTCACCTGCGTCCTTTCTACCCCGCTCACCAGTTTCCCATCAGGACAACGCAGGAGCGCAAAGCCGGTGAAGACCGTGTGCGTGCGCCCGCTCAGCATCCGGAGCATCCTCACCGCATCATCGTGATCGGCCGGTTTGCCCAGCATCTGCCCGTCGATCACGACGATCGTATCCGCCCCGAGCACGATCCCCGCATCAATGCCCGCCGCCGCACAGCGGGCTTTCTGCACTGCGAGCAATTCCGCATTCCTGTCGGGCGAAACCGCAGGATCGACGATCTCCGGAACATGACACGGCCTTACCTGCACATCCAGGCCGATCTGCTGCATCAGCGCAAGCCTGCGTGGAGATCGGGAAGCGAGAATCAACGGGAGCGGAAGATGCATGGTCACCCTCTAAATGACGGAAGACTCACAACGTGAGTCTTCCGGTGCACATGAGCAACATGTTGCCGGCCTAGCGGAACATCGCCTTGATACTGCCCCACGTCCGCCGGACACTGCTGACCCTGTAATTCACCATGACATAATAGGTCACGCCATTGCCGACCGTTGTGATCCTGTACTGAAAGAAATTGTCATTCACCCGGAATACTGAATTGTCGACATATTCATAGCTCACGCCGCTCCCGCGTGGAGCGAGATACGGATCGGTGAGCTGCACAAAAGGTCCGTCCACGCCGGCGCGACGCTCAATCATGTAACCGCGCACATCGTGCTCGTCATCGCTGATCCATCGGACGACGATACTGGAGCCGTTGCTGTACGCCGAAAGACTGCCATCCTTGATACCACCGGCGTAGGCAGAAGCAACCAGAAGAATAACGAACAGAACGACCCCTAACGCTCTCTTCATTGGATTGCATCTCCAGCGTTTATGAGAAATCCGGATCAACACCCCGGCATAGTGCGGAAGGCGGGACTTGAACCCGCATGCCTTGTGGGCGCCACCCCCTCAAGATGGTGCGTCTGCCAATTTCGCCACTTCCGC
>PMCM01000324.1 GCA_003154155.1 Ignavibacteriota bacterium
AGGAATCCGTCAGGAATGTGCATGGGTGCGGTCTCGTGCTACGATTTTCACAAAAGTAGCACGTTTTCCGGTGAGAGTCAATCCCGTGCGCGAGGCGCCGGTTGTCCCGGCCCCGTCCGAAACCGGAGCGGAGGCAACACGAAAGCGGAAGGGCGCGGGGGTCAGCTCATCCGACAAAACGGTATCCCACCCCGTAGATCGTCAGAATATGCTCGGGATGATGATGATTCTCCTCAAGCTTCTGCCTGAGCCACGTCACGTGTGTATCGATCGTGCGGGTCGTAGGCATCGCATCGTATCCCCACACGCCGTTCAGGATCATCTCGCGTGAGAGCACTTCGCCGCGGTGTTCGATGAAGTACCGGAGGAGCTGGAATTCCCGCGCCGACAGGTCCACACGCACCCCCTTGCACGAGACCTCCATCGACCGGAAATCCACTTCGTTTTTCCCGAAGCAGAAGGTCTCCATGCGGGGAGAACCGCCNNGTAGTCGTCGGCGCCGAGCTTGAGCCCGACCACTTTTTCCGTGACCTCCCCGCGCGCGGTAAGGATGAGAATCGGCGTGGTGATCCCCCCGTGCCGGAGATCGCGGCACACATCGAAACCTCCCTTGTGCGGCAGCATGACATCCAGAACGATGAGATCATGTCCGCCTTCGCGTCCGGCTTTCTCCCCCTTCAATCCGTCGGTCGCTGTTTCGACAAGATAGCCCTCTGCGGTCAGACGGTCGGTGAGGGTAACGATCAGGCCCGGTTCATCTTCGATGAGGAGGATCCGCTTCCCTTTGGTTTCTGCCATGGCTACGTTTTTCTCCGCTGTCTATGTCGATGGCAGACGGACAACGACGGTGCTCCCCTGGCCGGGGGTGCTGTGCACGCTGATCGTGCCGCCATGACGCTCGACGATATGGTGAACCAGATGGAGACCGAGACCGCTCCCGCGAATCTGCCGCTGGACCGCCTCGCGCCCGCGGAAAAACGGCTCGAACAGGTGCGCCACCTCCTGCCGGGAAATCCCGATCCCGCTGTCCCGCACGGCAATCTCCACGCCGTGTCCGGTCTCATCCGGCGTGAGTGCGATTCCCAGTTCGGGTCGTCCGGTGCTGTATTTCACCGCGTTGCTGATGAGATTCTCGAGCACACATTGGAGCGCGGGAGCATCCCCGGCAATGGTCGGCAGGGACTCGGCAAAGCGGAGATCGACGGTGGATTCCCGCTCCTCAAGCATCGCCTGGGACGCCTGGCACGCCTTGCGAACGATGTCGCGGAGGTCGACGGGGCCCATCCGCCCCTGGTGTTTTCCGGCGGCAATCCCAGCGTACGACAGGGCATTCTCCACCATCCCGCTCAGCCGGTGAACCTCCGCCCGGATAATGTGACCGTATGCCTTCACCCTGGATGCGTCTGTGACCACGCCGTCGGCGAGATTATCTCCGACGGATTGAATGACTGCCAGCGGCGTGCGCAATTCGTGACTCACGCCGGCAACGAATTCGATCTGCTGCTGCGCGAGACGTCCCGCCCGCCGCGCCGACACGAGAATGAATGCGACGCCGATGACGAGGAGGAGGAGGATGCCCGTCCCCAGTCCCAGATTCATCAGGCGGTTTTTGCGGACCGCTGCTTCCAGCGAGCCCGCCCGGTGGCGGATCAGGAGCTCGTACAGTGATGGGAACGGAAATTCCCTTCCCCCGGGTCCCTGCACGAACGCGCCGTTTCCGGGGTTGAGCGGGCGGATGACATCCGGCCGAACGCCTCCGGTCCAGCGCTCCGGCCGGGCGAGACCGGGCCTCACCACCCCCGGACTGTCTTCCCCATGCCGGGGGGATCCGGTGAGCGGTCCGGGGGGAATGATGACAAAGGGCATGACCACGTCGGAACGATCGGGAGTCAGCTGTGCCGCCGCCGCGCTCGAGGCGAATATGGATTCTCCCGGCACGTCCCGCCGGGAGATGAGAATGTCAAGGTCCGTGTCTTCTTTCTCGCCGAGGTGCAAAGAGAGAACATGGGGGATCACGGTGTGTACAACGTACTCGTCATCCATGACTACAACGACGCGGGGCCCCCGGAGATCTTCCGTGGATTGGCCCAGGCCGTACATGCAACATGCCCGGAGGTCCCGCCGGAGGAACACCCCGGTTGTCGAAGAAATGCGGAACTCGGCCCATGCCTTTCGATCCAGGCGGGGATTGCTCCATTTTCCGGGCGGCTCATCGGCGGCAACCCACGCTCCGTCGACCAGACGTTGCACCGTTCCCAGGCTGTCGTCGAAAAAAAACACGTTTTCCACCGCGGGAGAGTAAACCGTGGATGCACGCCAGATGTCTAACCGTTGCTGAAGCAGAGGGGCGAGCACATCCGCGGATGCGAGCGGCGGTGCACCTGGGATAAGGAGTATGCCGAAGAGTTCTTCGCCGAAATCCGTGGAACAGTGCATGGCGCCAGTCTGAAGATTGAAGCGCATGCGTTCACCTTCCCTCTCACTGAGCTGTCCGAACCATTGGTGTTGAAGCACGGCGAGAGCGATGACCAGAAGCACGAGGACAAACGCTACGACGAGGGCTGTGGTGTTCGAGAAGACGCGGGGTCGCATGGTCAAATATACCCTTGTCGCGCGAGAGCCGCAACGTATTTCACAATTCTCACACTTTCTTTGCACCTTTCACGGCGAATTGTCTCCGCCTTCACGACACGCAACAAGGAAATCCGTATGATGACCTGTCGATCCCACACAACCAGGAAGCGCACATTGAGCAAAGCAGCCGGGCTTCTACTCTCCCTGAGCGTCCTCATCCCCGCATGCGGCGGCATCGAAGTGACGAGCACCTACCGGGACCGTACCATTGTCATTGACGGTGATGGCAGTGAATGGGCCGGGATGCCTCTGCGCACGGAAAAGAATATCTCGTTTGCCGTCTGCAACGATTCGACATATCTCTATATCCTCCTGTCCACATCCGACCGGGGCGTGCAGCGTCAGATCATGGCTGCGGGCCTGAATCTCTGGTTTGATGCGACGGGAGGATCCGACAAGACGTTCGGCATCCACTTCCCTGTCGGCATGCAGGGGGGCCAACGGCCGTCATTCCGCGATGGCGATCAGGAACAAAACCCCGGCGAGCCAGCGCAACCCCCACGAATGGCGGAGGGGGCGATCCGTGAAATGGAACTTCTCGGCCCCGGGAAAGATGACAAAATGATTGTCCCGCTCGTCGAAGAGAAAGATATTCTCCTGAAGGTGTCGCCGGGACAGGGACAACTGGTATACGAACTTCGGGTGCCTCTGGTGCGCG
>PMCM01000070.1:0-17026 GCA_003154155.1 Ignavibacteriota bacterium
ATGAGGTCGCAGAGGATGCGGACGGTGTCATTTTCGGCGGCACGTGCGTGCGCCAGGATCTCGGTGTAAGTCTTCATGGGTTCTAGGGTCTGGAATTGTCGATTGTCGATTGTCCATTGACTATTGTCAATTGGTTGGGGTCCGGGTACAGTGAATTGTCGATTGTGGATTATGGATTGTCCATTGTCGATTAGAAACGTCCCCACACGCGTTGCGCTGATTCCCGCGCATGGGCCATCACTTCCTTCTCGTCCAGGTCCAGTTTCAATTCGCCGTGCTGCATCAGCACCCTTCCGTCGACGATAGTAGTATCCACACGGCCGCGCATCATCCCGAACACCAGGTGGCCGGCGAGCGAATCTGATGTGAGCGGCGTGGGGGGATCGTAGTCCACAAGCACGATATCCGCCACGGCGCCTTCGCGGAGCAGACCCAGGTCGCGCCCCCAGATCCTCGAGGCGATCGCCGGGTTGGCGTCCCAGAGAGCTGAAGTCAGCTCACCGAATCCTGCAGACGGGGCATGTTGTCGCCAGCGCTGAGCCCAGAGGCCGGTGCGGAGTTCTTCGCGCATGTCGGTGGTCATAGCGTCTGTTCCGAGCCCCACCAGTGCACCGCGGCGCTTCAGATCAACGACATCGGCAATGCCCACCGCGTTGTTCAGATTCGATTGCGGGTTATGCACCACGGCGGTCCCACTCGAAGCAAGGAGGTCCCGCTCGGAGTCGTCGACATGCACACAATGTGCGGCGATGCTGGAAGGGCCGAGGAGCCCGAATCGATGCAGACGGTGGACGACCCGGATCTTATGTGCGGCCAGTGTGGATTGTTGATCCATCTCCGATTCCGCAACGTGGATGTGCACGCCCGATCCCGCATCACGCGCGGTGCAGGCGGCATTTTCGAGGGTCCGGTCGGATAAGGTGAAGGAGGCGTGCAAACCAAACAGTCCGCGCACCTTATCAACGCCCCTCTTAAGGGACGCGCTGGACAGAGATTCACTGACGGGGGCCTCGCTGGTTTGGGCGGTTAGGAATTCCCTATTTTCCGCGATTCCCTGGAGGGCTTTCTCTTCGCCATCCCTGTCGGATACCTCATAGCAGAGGCAGGCACGGAGGCCGGTCAGATCGGCAGCGCGTGCGAGCGCATCGAGGGAGCCCCGGATGGCGGAGGGGCTGGAATGGTGATCTATAATCGTTGTTGTACCGCTTCGAATACAGGCGATCAGTGTTGGCAGCGCGCCGGCATAGCACTCATCGAGGGTGAGCGCCTTGTCGAGGCGCCACCAGAGGTGGTTCAGGACCTCGAAGAAATCCTTTGAAGCAGGAACCTGGTTCAGACCGCAGGCAAATGTGCTGTAGAGATGCGTATGCGCATTGATGAAGCCGGGAAGCACGAGTTTCCCCCTTGCATCGATTACCTCTGCGCCGGGAGCGGACACGTCGGACGCCGGGGCGATGCGCGCGATCATGCCGTTCTCCATCAGCAGTGAATGACCTTCAAGAACCTGCTGCGGTGTTGAAGGGATTGCGATTCTGCCGTTGCGCAGGAGGAGTTTTTGGGCCATGATCAGCCTTCGTGGGGCGCTGCGAGTTCGGCATGAGTGCGCGGCCGCATGTGCAGGGCTCCGGTGAAGCACTTTTGTGCGCAGAGCGAGCAGCCCACACAGAGCGCCGCGTCGATCACCGGATACCGTCGCCCGTCCAGCGTGATGGCCACGTATGGGCAGCGTGTGCAGTTGCCGCATTGCGTGCACAGCGAGGCGTCGAGTGCCGGAACAGTTGTTGAAACGGAGAGATCATCGAATGCGGCGATCGGCGCCGGGAGTGCAGAGCCGATCAGGTCAGCCACCGATTGCATGCGGCGATCCGCCAGGAGAAAGCTGAGGCCCGAGTGCAATTCGTCGACGATGCCCAGTCCATACTTCATCACAATGGTACAGAATTGCACGGTGGAGGCGCCGAGTGCCAGGAAATTTGCGGCGGCGCGGTAGTCCATCGGACCGCCGTTGCCGGAAATGGTCACGCCCAGTCCCGCCGCGCGCGCCAGGGTCAGGTTGCTGATCGGCAGAATGCCTTCGCCCGACATCCCCACGATGATGCCCTGATCCCACCGCCGGCCGCTGGCCTGGCGGAACGCAAGGGTGGGGAAACTGTTCGCGAGGGTCACCCCGGCCTTCTTCCCGGGGTATCGCTGCAACACATCGCGCACGCGCATCATGATCGCCCTGATCGACGTCACCGCACCGGTAAGCTTGAAGAGCTTCGGCACCCCGGGGTCGCCTATCTCCATCACCCAATCGATCACCTTTGCCGTCAGATCGGCATCTTGTGACACCACGTCGCCATTCATCCCATCTCCTCCCTGGGGACAGGAGAGGCTGTATTCGATTCCCATGGCTCCGGCATCTTCCAGGCGTTGCGTATTCGACCGCCACATGGCACGATCCGTCGCATCGTTCCCGGATATCGGACCGCCGGTGGATGCCAGTGTCAGGCGGTCGGGATACTCTTTGACCAGGCGTTGTACCTCCGCGGTCAATCTCCGGAGATCATGCGCGGAGACATTGTCGCAATTTGCGTAGGTGGAAGTGCCGAATGCCACCATGTATTCGCCGGGGATGTGCACATGCACGCCGGCAAAGGCGGTCTTCATGACGCCCCCACTCCATCCGGCGTCGTATGCCTTTTTCATCTGTTCATAGCCGTCGGTATGCGGCGCAGCGGAGAGCAGGAAGGGCGAGGCGATGCGCCTTCCGAAGAATTCGGCGGTGAGCGGCACCGGCATCAACGAACGGCCGGCCAGGACGATCCGGCTCTTCACTGCGCGTTCACGTCGCGGCTTTGGCGTGTTGCGAAGGTACGCATCGATTTCTGCGGCGGCGTTTTTTCCGGATGCCACAGCCTCCACGACCGTCGCCGCGCCGTGCACCATGTCTCCTGCAAAAAAGAGCCGTGAGTGCTTGCGTGGCGCGATGCTCGAAGTGCTGCCGATCGCGGCGATCACCAGATCGCACGCCCGGAATGCCGGTTTTTCCGACCGGTCGGGAGAAAAATTCCGGGGGTCCGGTTTCTTTCCGGCCGGAAGATACTGCCGCACAATCTTTACTCCTGCCACGCGACCTTTAGCCTGAACGATCTGTGTCACCCGTATGCCCGTGCTCACCTCCACACCCGCTTCGAGCAGCAGGTCGCGTTCATGGGATGTGAGCGGCATGTGCCGGGACATGCGGCGATAGAGGAGCTCGACGTGGGCGGCCCCGCGATGCGCTGCAGTCGTGGCACAATCCACGGCAATGGCTCCGCCGCCAATCACGAATACTCGTTTGTTACGGACCGGAAACTCCTTCGAGTCCCGCAGGAAGGTTTCCCAGCTCACGGCGAAGTCACCGCCGGGAATGCCTGCGGGCAGAGGCATATTCTGGCCGATCGTCACCAGCACCGCTGCGTATTCCTTGTTCTTCAGAAGTGACGACGGGGAAAGTATCGCATTCCCGGAGACGAAGCGTATGTCCCCCAGGCGGAGCGCAAAATCGATGTCGCGCTGGAGCACCTCCCGGTCCAGCCGCTCCGTGGGGATCAAGTGGCACATCCCCCCTGCCCTGGGCAAGAGGTCAAACAGATCCACGCGGTATCCAAGTTGGCCGAGGACGGCGGCACCGGCAAGTCCGGCCGGACCTGCCCCCACAACTGCTGTCCGTATGCCGTTGGCAGCGAGCGGCTCGAAAGCGGTCATGCCGGCGGCAAAGGCCTTCTCTATAATGGTTGACTGGACGGCGGGGATATTGATTGCACGGTCGAATGTCCGGCGGACGCAGGCGTGCATGCACAGGTAGTCGGGGCAGAGGGCGCCGCAGATTCCTCCCATGGGATTGCTTCCCATGATGATAGCGGCGGCACGGCGGTAGTCCGACGGGGCTCCCACACGGCTGGCCATGATAAAATCAGCAGGAGAACAGTCGGCCGGGCACGCTTCTTTGCATGGTTTTTCTTCGCAGGATTCACATCGCTCCAGCTCGTTACGAAGCCGGGCATCCGTCAAGGTTCCCGCTCGTCTCTTCTGCCCCATTGCTGACCTCAAAAGTTTAGATCTTTGAAAAGTACCTAATGCCTGTTGCATTATCAACACTAATACACGGGATCGACCGCCTCATTTCAAGCCCATTTTCGCCATCTTCAAAGGGGTTCGTTATGACGCATCTGGCTAAATGTGTACAACCATCCTGCCAGAACGGTCGAGATTGTCGCGTTTAGCTAGAAATACTCCCACCATGATCTGGTACTGTATTTGTAGATTCTGACGATGGAATCGCAAGTCACAAGAAAGGAATCCCATGGCATTAATCACCTGGACGAACGCTTTTAGCGTCGGTGTCCAAGAAATCGATATGCAGCACCAGGAGCTCATCCGTTTGATCAACGAGTTGCATGACGCCATGCGGGCGGGAAAGGGCGGGAGCACGTTGGGGGGCATTTTGAAACGGCTCATCGACTACACGGTAAATCACTTCGGCTTCGAGGAAAGACTGTTCGCCAAAACCGCCTATCCCGAGTCAGCCGTGCACATTGCCAAGCACGCGTCGTTGACCCGTGAGGTCCAGGCGCTCGCCCTGAAATACGAGTCGGGCCAGAGCGTGCTCACCATCGATGTAATGGAATTCCTCCGGGCCTGGCTCACCGATCATATCAAGGGAGCCGATAAACGCTACACGGCGCACTTCCACAGCAAGGGAATCCGATAAAGTCCCCTACGGGGTCGGAGCAGCAATGCCGATTGCTATATGGTCTGATGAGTACAGCGTACAGATCAAAGACATTGACGATCAGCATCGGGGCCTGGTGGTGTTGATCAACAGCCTCTACGACGCCATGCAGGCGGGTAAGAGCCGTGAGGAACTCGGCGAGCTGCTCGGTTCCCTGGTGGACCATACCGAGTTCCATTTTCATACAGAAGAGCGGCTGTTTCGTGTGATCGCGTACAAGGGCGGGCCGGAACACGTCGCGGAGCACACACGGCTGATCGATCAGGTACACGAACTGCAGTTGAACTACGAGTCCGGCCAGACTGTCCTCACCCTCGAAGTGATGAAGTTCCTGCGGACGTGGTTCACGGACCATATCACCGGCATGGATAAGCGGGCGGCCCGGCATCTTGCCGGTCACGGAGTGCGGTAGGAGTCTTTCACCTCACATAGCGGAGAGCGGGTATGGCATTACTCACATGGTCCAACGAGTATAGTGTCGGCATCAAGGATATCGATGCGCAGCACACCAAGCTGATCGGCATGATCAACAACCTGCATGACGCGATGAAAGACAGGAAGGGGAAGGAAGCGCTCCGGCCGATCATCGACGACCTGATTGCCTACACCGTCTCCCATTTCGGCCGCGAAGAGCAGCTCTTTGCGCAGCATGGATATGCGGAAGGCGTGCGGCACGCCGGAGTGCACAAGGCGCTCACGCAGCAGGTTCTGGATCTGAAAACGAAAATCGACAGCGGTACCGGGGTTCTTGCGGTCGAAGTCATGGCGTTCATGAAGACCTGGTTGACGAGTCACATCATGGCGGAAGACAAGAAGTACGCGCCGTTTCTGAAGTCGAAGGGGATGGCATAACGGATGAGCGGTCCACTGAGAGCGGCGTTCCTGCTGCCCGGGTGCACATTGTAGCGCCCTCTCATGTGGGTTTCTTCCCGATATATTCTTCCCGAATCTTTGCGTGGCATTCCGGGCAGATGCCATGGGTCAGTTTCCGGCCCGTGTTGTCGTTCAGGAACTTCTCTATGGGGAGCCACTCGTTGCCGTCGGTCCGGTATTTCTTGCAGTAGGAGCAAATCGGGAGGAGATTTTCCAGCTGGCCGATGAGTTTTACCGAATCCTGCTCATGTCTGATCATCGCGGTGAATCCCAGGACGAGAAAGAGGATCCCGAGGACGTCTGCGAGATTTCCCAGAACCGCAAAGAACACCTCGTATGAGGTTGGCGACAGGCCGAACAGGTTGGATTGACGCAGCGATGGATGCTCCAGCAAGATGTCGCACATCCGGCCCAACGCAAGCAGGGCAACCGCCGGAAGGCCGTTCTTGATGGAGTAGTAGTTTCTCTTCTCTTTCCAGATCAGGTAAAACGCCCAGACAAGAAGAAGGGCGCTCACAAGATCAATGGCCACAAGACTGGGCATAGCGTTATCCCTCCCCGCAGGAAGTACACTCCTTGAGACACTTTAACCACAAATCCGTTTAATGCCACAAGAAGCACAACGCCGATCTCAAAAACAACGGGTTTTCATGCACGCTTGCATGGCGGTGAAAAGTTGCGTAAAGTGATGCAGCGCAGCCAGGCATTGCATCCATTGTTTCCTCCCCAACCCACACTTCCCATCGATGCGGTCATCCCGCAGCTGCTCCAGACGCTGAAGGGATCGCCGGTGACACTGCTCAGCGCTTCTCCCGGCGCCGGCAAGACCACCCGGGTTCCTCTCGCCTTGCTCCGCGCCACTCTTGCCGGAGATTCCGCGATATTGATGCTCGAACCTCGGCGCCTCGCCACACAACGTGCAGCGGAATATATGGCTTCCCTGCTGGGGGAACAGCCGGGAGCGTCAGTAGGGTACCGGATCCGGGGGGCTTCACGCGTATCTGCCTCGACACGGGTCCAGGTGGTGACCGAAGGGATTCTGACACGCATGCTTCAGGACACGCCGGAGCTTCCCGGCACCGGCATCCTCATCTTCGACGAGTTTCACGAACGAAGCATTCATGCCGACCTCGGACTCGCGCTCGCCCTAGACGTGCAGGCACACCTCCGGCCCGACCTCCGGATCCTGATCATGTCTGCCACGCTCGACGGGGTGGGACTGTCCCGTCTCCTCCACGACGCCCCGATCATTGACAGCCCCGGGCGGCAGTATCCTGTCGAGACAATCTATGCAGCATTCGCTCCCGCCGGCCCGCTCGAGAAGTCCGTCGTTCAGGCCGCCGGCAGGGCACTTGAGGAAACCGAGGGGGACATACTGGTTTTTCTTCCGGGACGGCGGGAACTCCGCCGGACCCGGGATGCGCTGCTGGATCGCGGACTTCCGCCTGGAACGCATGTGCACCTGCTGCACGGGGAGGCCGATCCCTCGGCGCAGCGCGCAGCGCTTGCGTCCCCGCAGCCGGGGGAACGCAAAATCATTCTTGCTACGAGCGTTGCCGAAACCAGCCTGACCATCGACGGCGTGCGTGTCGTGATCGACGCCGGACTTGCCCGTGTGCCCCGGTTCGATCCGCGAAGAGGCATGACGGGACTCGAAACGATACCCGTGTCTGCTGCCACGGCAGATCAGCGGCGCGGGCGGGCCGGCAGGCAAGCGCCCGGCGTCTGCTACCGTCTGTGGACCGAGACTGCGCACAGGGCGCTTCAGGAATATCCGGCGCCTGAGATCCTTGCTGCGGATCTTGCGCCGCTTGCTCTGGACCTTGCGCGGTGGGGCTCGCCCGACGGCGCCAGTTTACGCTTCATCGATCCCCCGCCCACCGATCATCTCTCCCAGGCACGAAGCCTGCTCACGACGCTCGGTGCGCTGGATCAGCATGGGCGCCTCAGCCCGCACGGCAAGGAGATGGGGTCGTTGCCGCTCCACCCACGGCTTGCCCATATGGTGATACGGGCACGGGATCTGGGCCGGGGATTCGATGCGTGCACCGTTGCCGCACTGCTCGATGGGCCCCCGATTCAGCGGGGCCCGCAATCCACGGACATCGATCTGGCCACAGTCGTTCATGGACTCGCTGATCGCGGCGGCGATCGGGCTGCGCGTCTGAGCGTACATGCCGAAGCAGAGCGGTTGCGGCGTCTCCTGGACATTTCGCCTTCGAAGGAGTCGCCGGGGGAGAACTACGGACACCTTCTGGCCCTTGCGTATCCCGACCGCATTGCACGCCGCCGCGAAGAGCACGGCCGCAAATACTTGCTGGCCAACGGCACCGGTGCACAGCTTCCCGAGTGGAGTCTTCTTGCACGAGCGGAATTCCTGGCGGTAGGTGATGTCGATAATGCCGGCGTCGATGCCCGGATCCTTCTGGCTGCGCCGCTCACCCTTGACGAGATTACGCGCACGGCAGCCGACGCGATCTCGGAAGAAGAAGAGATACATTGGGATTCACGAGAAGCCATGGTCACTGCGCGCCGGGCCACGCGACTCGGCGCGCTCTTGCTCTCCGAGCAATCGATCCCCCCGGCCGGTGATGCCGTTCGCGACGCCATTGCAGGGGCAATGCTGGAAGGTGTCAGGGAGACCGGGTTGGCGGGATTGCCCTGGACCGCATCCGCGATTGCGCTCCGGTCGAGATCGGAGTGGTTGCGCCGGAGCAATCTCGCGGGCGGCAGTTGGCCCGATATGAGTGACGAAGCACTTTTGGCAACTTTGCCTGCGTGGCTGGGATCGCACGTGCGGGGCATGACGCGCAGGGAGCACCTTGCAAGGCTGGAATTGACGTCCCTGTTGAATGCGATTCTTACGCGCGAGCAACGGGTGCTGCTCGACCGCCTTGCTCCTGCCACGCTGACCACCCCTTCGGGAAACAGAGTCACGCTGGAGTACGGGATGAATCCCCAGCCGGTCATGGCCGTGCGCCTGCAGGAGATGTTTGGCCAGACCGGGAGCCCGACCGTGGGTGGCGGAGCCGTGCGGGTTGTGGTGCACCTTCTCTCTCCCGCCGGGCGGCCGCTGGCGGTCACGTCGGACCTGGCGAGTTTCTGGTCAAACGCATACACCGAAGTGCGGAAGCAGATGCGCGGACGGTACCCGAAGCACAGGTGGCCGGAAAATCCGCTGGAGGCGGCGCCGGGTTCAAGCAGAAAGAGAAGGGGACCTATGCCTCAAAGCTGAATGGCATGCAGTGCACCCGTGATATGCGTAATTGAAAGGCCCACGTCTTTGCGTGGGCCTTATTGAATCCAAGATCGATCTGTTTCTATTCGACGCCGAGCTGCTTACGAATCAGTTCGCACAGTTTATCAGAGAGTTCTGCGTGCCTTGGTATCGTCGCCTGCTTGTTGTTTCTGGGATTGATGTAGACATCATGCTTTTTTCCGTGTCTTTTCAAGCCGCATCCCCTCGAGTCCAGGTACCTTATGAAATCTCCACGTTTCAGAGGGAAATCCCCAAGATCGTGGATTGGTACTGACCCGCAGCGACACTGGAATGTTCAGTTTCGGTGAATAGTCTATAGGCATCGGCGATGTTGGTTTTGAGCTCACGAAGGGTTCTACCCTGACTGATGACACCAGGGACCTCACGCAATCGTCCAACGTACCACTGGCCATCTTTCCAATAATCCAGCGTGAAGCGCGGATGATCAATCCCAGAACTCTTCCTTTTGGACAAAGACAATTCTCTCTTTCTTGGAATGTAGAAGACCTGCTTATGTGCAACATTCAATAGAACGTAGCGTCACGCGGAAGATCATGACGACTTCTGATGCAAAAGATCTCATTTCTCAGCGCGAAAGTCAAGCCTCCAATTGCCGACACCCACAGCTGATCCACCAGCGAACGCCATGGTCGAAACGCGCTGCATTCCTGCCCTCCCCCGAGAGGGGCAATGGTGACGCAAGACCATCAATATCAGATCTTCTAATTCGAAGAATCTCGAACATCGAAGAATCTCGAACGCCCGGGAGCTTGACCTTTGCCATTGTGCTTCCTACATTGAGCTGCATTCCGCAGGAGCAGGTGGCGTCCGTCGTCGCTCCGAGTTGTGTCCTGATATTCAACGGGTCGACCGAGTATTTCACAGTGAGACACGCGGACGCATCAAGACTCGATAAAATGTTAGCGTTAACATTCACGGCACGCCCCGCAGCCGCAAGCCGGGGATACACAGGCATTCCATGGAGAACCACCGGGACGACCTCCCGGAGTTCTCCAGAACACCATCGGAATAACGGCAGTCCTGAACACTCAGCTCCACCTTCCATTGAAGGGACGCGTTCCGCTGCGTACGGATGCACCGTGTTGCAGAGTGCCGTTCCAACTGCATCTTTGAACGCTTGGATCTCTTTTCCATAGTTGTCCCGAAGGGACTCCCTCCCCCCGGAAGGGTTCGGTCGGAAGAACAGGCACTGCGCCTCTTGTTGTATGAAATCATCCAGTTGGGGGTGGCACTAGCATCAAACATTTGAGCGGCATAGGGAAGCATGAACAAACCTACCATTCACCTGATCTGTAACGCCCATCTCGATCCCGTCTGGCAATGGCGGTGGGAGGAAGGGTGCGGCGAAGCACTCTCGACCTTCGGCACCGCCGTCAGGATGCTCGAACAGCACAAACGCCTGATCTTCAATCACAACGAGGCTGTGCTCTACCAGTGGGTACATGACCTCGACCCGTCACTCTTCCGCCGGATACGGAAGCTCGTGCAGGAGAAGCGTTGGTGCATCAGCGGCGGCTGGGACATCCAACCCGACGCCAACCTCCCCGGCACGGAGTCGCTCATACGGCACATCGCGGAAGGCCGCGGGTTCTTCAAGAAACATTTCCAAAGCACGCCTGTGGTGGCGTACAACTTCGACTCGTTCGGGCACAGCGGTGGTCTGCCGCAAATCCTCCGTAAGGCAGGCTACCAACTCTACATTCATATGCGCCCCCAGGAACATGAACTCCCCCTCCCGGCCGACCTCTACCGGTGGAAAGGTGTGGACGGTTCGGAAATCCTGGCCTACCGCATCGCCGTCGGCCTGTATCACACCGAACGGGACAACATAGAACAACGGCTCGAAGAGGGTCAGGAGCTCGCCCTCCGTCTCAAACGNNGTGCCGGTCTTCTGGGGCATCGGCGACCACGGCGGCGGGGCGACCGAAGAGGACCTCGAGCGGATCGACGCGTTCATGCGGCGCACACTCGACGTCAAAATCATCCACAGCTCCACCGAAAAGTTCTACCAGGCCCTCCGTCCGTACGCGGACAGGGCGCCGGTCGTCGAAGGGGACATACAACGTGTGTTCACCGGCTGCTACACTTCCCTGTCGCGGCTGAAGCGCCGCGCCGTGGCCAGCCTCGCGGAAATCACGCAGGCCGAAAGTCTCGCTGCGCTGGCATGGTGGTCCGGCAACATGGCGTATCCTGCCGAGCAGCTGCACGATGCCTGGTCCAATCACCTCTTCAATGATTTCCACGACATCCTGCCCGGTTCCTGCACGGAGCCGGCGGAACGGGATGCGCTCGACCAGTACGGCCGGGCCTCCACTGCGGCGCGCCGTGTGCGCATGGGGACCGCCGCCGCATTGAACGGCGGCAAACAGCGCAAACTCTACATACCCGTGACGGTCCTGAACACGAACCCCTCCTGTCCGCGTGTGCCGGTGGAAGCCGAATGCATGCTTGATCTCCGTCCGAAATGGACCGGCACCTGGCATCTCAAGCTCTACGCGATGGATGGCACGGAAGTCCCCTGCCAGGAGGAACAGCCCGAATCGCTTCTGCCGTTCAACGGCTGGCGGCGGAAAGTGAGTTTCTTCGCCGACCTTCCGCACGCCGGCGCGGCACGCTACGAGCTCCGCATCATCGAGGGACCTCCTGCGAAGAACGACATCGTCCCGGCAATCAACCATTCCATCGACCCGCTCTCCGGTCTCATTATGTCGCTCGACGCAGGCGACGGCCGCGAGTGTCTGACCGGGCCCATGTTCCAGCCTGTGGTGGTGGATGACGACGGCGATTCCTGGGGGGCTGACCGGTGGAGTTACCGCACTGTTCTGGGGCGGTTCGCCCCTGTGCCCGGGTCATTTGGCCTGGTCCACCCGGGTCCCGTCAGGCGCATCGTGGAATCGGCCTTTGCGTGGGGCGCAAGCACGATGGTGATCAGGACGATCAGCTATCCCATGTGGCCCGTGACAGAGCTACAGTTCCGCGTTCACTGGAACGAGAAGCGGAAGCGGTTGAAGCTGGCCATCCCCACGGTGTTCAACGAGGAGAGCGTATTGTGCGAAATTCCCGGCGGCGCAATCCACCGCCCTGCCGACGGCGAAGAGCACGTGCACGGCCGGTGGTGCATGCTGGAGGGAGCAATCGACGGGCGTCCTTCCGCGCTTGCGATCATCAACAGCGGGCAGCACGGCTTCGACTTCCGGTATGGTGAAATCCGTCTCTCGGTGTTGCGCAGCGCGGCATACTGCCACGAGCAAGGGTATACGTTGTCCGACCCCCCTTCGCGGAAATACATGGACCAGGGGGTGCACGAATTCCGGATGCTTGTCACAGCAGGTGACGCGGGAGATGTGCGGCAGCGCGTGGCCGGTTTGGCTGATTGGCTGAACGCACCTCCCGCGGTGTATACGCACCTCCCGATAGGTGAGGCGCGCAAGGGAGAAATGGTTCCGGCCACAACAAAAGGGGCCACCTCGTTCTTCGGGCTGAGCGCCGCGAACGTGCGTTTGTGCGCCTGCAAGCGCTCCGACGACGGGCGTGCGTTGATCATCCGGTTGCAGGAAACATCCGGGAGCGGGCGCAACGCGCTCCTGGCAATGGCTGTCCCCAAACTCTCATTGCGTCTTGCTTTTCAACCCTTCGAAATAAAAACCATTCGTATCGACAAAAAAGGCCACTGGCAGGAAGTCCAGATGGTGGAGGAAAACTGATGACCACGCATATCGCCGTCAGATCGCTGGCAGGAACGCTGTGCCTGCTCCTGGGATGCGGGCTTGCGGGCTTTGCCCAGCAGCCACAGCAGCCGCTGTACCTCACTGCGCGGGCTCCGATCGAAGACCGCGTGACTGATCTCCTGTCGCGCATGACACCCGAGGAAAAGGTCGCTCAACTGGAGTGCACCCTGCAGAAGATCGAGTGGGGCAAGAACCTCACCGTCAACGGCCTGGGTGGGGTGGGTCCGCTGCTCCGGCGGATGCTTCCTGCCGATGCTGCGCGCAAAGGGAATGACATCCAGAAGATGGCACTGGACAAGACCCGGCTGCATATCCCGGTCATCTTTCACGACGAAGCATTGCACGGACTGATCGGCAACAAAGCCACGAGTTTTCCCCAGGCTATCGGCCTGGCCGCCAGCTGGAACCCGGGGCTCGTGAGTGCCATCGGTACCGTGATCGGCAAAGAGACCCGGAGTCGCGGCATCCGGCAGGTACTATCCCCCACCATCAATATTGCCCGGGATGCGCGCTGGGGACGTGTCGGGGAGACGTATGGCGAAGACCCGTATCTGCAATCACGCATGGCCGCTGCATTCTGCAGGAGCGTGGAAAACGAGGGGGTGATCACCACCCCGAAACACTTCATTGCGAACTACGGCGACGGCGGGAGGGACAGCTATCCTGCGAATCTGTCGGAGCGGGAACTGCGCGAAGTGTACCTGCCTCCGTTTGAAGCCAGTTTCCATGAGGGAGGAGCCGGCTCGGTGATGGCGTCGTATAATGCCGTTGACGGCGTGCCGAGTTCCGCGAACCATTGGCTGCTGACCGATCTGTTGCGGAAGGAGTGGGGATTCACCGGATTTGTGGTATCGGATTACGGTTCCGTTGCAGGCATACGCGAGAAGCATTTCGTCGCAGCGACAAAGGACGAGGCGGCGGCAAAAGCGGTGGAAGCGGGGCTGGACATGGAGCTTCCCGATATCGATTATTATGGCGCACCGCTGCTCGAAGCATCGAAAGCGAATCCCGCCACTGCCCGGGCAGTCGATGCTGCCGTGCGGAACATCCTCCGTGCGAAGTTCCGTCTGGGGCTCTTTGACAATCCGTATACGGATGCGGACAAGGCCGATGCCGCGAATGACACGGAGGCAAGCCGGGCTCTTGCCCGACAGGCTGGATGCGAGGCGCTGGTGCTCCTGCGGAACGAACACAACACGCTTCCCCTGAAGTCTACCCTGAAATCGATCGCCGTGATAGGTCCCTGCGCCGATTCGGTGCTGCTGGGAGATTACAGCGGCTTCGGCATGAAGGTCGTCACACTGCTGGAGGGTATCAAGCATGCCGTCCCCACCGCCACCTCCGTGAACTACGTCAGAGGGTGCGATGTAGGGTATTCGTCGCTGCCTCCCATCCCTTCCCTGTACCTCCGGCCGCCGGATGCGAAACCGGGCGAAGCGGGATTGCGCGGCGAGTACTTCGACAATCAGACATTGTCCGGCAAGCCCCGGCTTGTACGGATTGACCCGCAGATCGAGTTCACCTGGGCGATGGGATCGCCCGACAGCGTGATCCCCCCGGATCATTTTTCGGTCCGGTGGACGGGCAAACTTCTTGCTCCCACCACGGCCTCCTACCGGCTGGGTGCGAGCACTGACGACGGGGTGAGGCTCTGGCTCGACGGCAAACTGCTGATCGACAGCTGGTTCAACCGCGGCGCCTCGCTGGATGTCGCCACGGTGAAGCTCGAGGCCGGTCGTTCCTACGACCTGCGCATGGACTATTATGAAAACGACGGATGGGCGTATGCCGGTCTGGTCTGGCAGCCCATCAGTGACGCCGATCCTTTGCGCGATGCGGCGGTCGCCGCGGCGAAAAGCGCGGATGCGGCGATCGTAGCGGTGGGGATTATCGAAGGCGAAGGGTACGACCGCTCGCACCTCGAACTCCCCGGAAGCCAGGAGCAATTGATCAAAGCCGTGGCAGCAACCGGAACACCCACCGTGGTGATCCTGTACAATGCCAGCCCGGTCACGATGGCCAACTGGGTGGATGACGCCGGCGCGATACTGGAGGCATGGTATCCGGGAGAAGAGGGGGGCAATGCCATTGCCGATGCGCTCTTCGGACGGTACAATCCGGGCGGGAAGCTGCCGGTGACATTCCCGCAGTACGTCGGACAGGTGCCGCTCTACTACAATCACATGCCCACCGGCCGCGGAGACGCCTATTGCGATCTGAGCGGCAAGCCGCTCTTTCCGTTCGGCCACGGTCTGAGCTATACTTCCTTTGCCTACGCCGACATTCGCGTCACGCCCGAGAGCATAAACCCGGACGGCAATGTGCGGGTGAGTGTGGATGTAACCAACACGGGCGCGCTCAAAGGGGATGAAGTGGTCCAACTCTACACGCACGACCCCGTGGCGTCGATTTCGCGTCCGGTCTTGGAACTCAAGGGCTTCCGGCGCGTAGCGCTGGCGCCCGGAGAGAAGACGACAGTGGTGTTTCATCTCACCACGAAGGAGCTCTCGTTCCTGAACAGGCAGATGAAACCCGTGGTGGAACCGGGGACCATTGAGATTATGGTGGGGAGTTCCTCCGGCGACATTCGTCTCCGGAGCAGCGTGGAGGTGAAGGGGAATTGACTTCCCGCGAGAGGATACGGAACATCGTCAGCCGTAAGCCTGCCGACCGTTGCGGTTTCTGGCTGGGCAATCCGCATCCCGATACATTGCCGATCTACTACGCCTATTTCGGTGTGACGACGCTGGAGGAGCTTCACAGGAAACTGGGGAGCGATTTTCGCTGGCTCACGCCGCAGTTCTTCGACGGCGTTTATCAGGCACCGGATGGAAAGGGATTATTCGACTTATGGAGGTTCAAGCATTCGCTGAGTGAAGCCGGCCCCCTGGCGGAATGTGAAACAGTCGAGGAGATCGACCGTTACCCCTGGCCGGAACTCCGGTATCTTCATGTCGACGAATGTCTCGCGGCACTTGCATCGGCCGGGGATGTCTACCGGGCCAGCGGATTCTGGGCACCGTTTTTCCATGATATCATGGACCTCTTCGGCGTGGAAGAGTTCATGGTGAAAATGCACACCAACCCGGCCGTGATTGAAGCGGCATTTGAACACGTCGCGGGGTTTTACCTGGAAGCAAACGAGATGTTTTACGCAAAAGCGGGCAGAGATGTGGACGCCTGCTTTTTTGGGAATGATTTCGGGACGCAGCGTGAGCTCATGATCCATCCGGACCAATTCGACCGGTTCATGTTGCCCTGGATTTCACGGTTTGCAGCACAGGCCCGGGCGCACGGGTATCAGACCTTGCTGCATTCCTGCGGGTCGGTGCACCGGGTGATTGACCGGCTGATCTCTGTGGGGATAGAGTGCCTGCACCCGTTGCAGGCGCTCGCGCACAACATGAGTGCTGCGCAGCTTGCGCGTGATTTCGGCGGGAGGATATCATTCCTTGGGGGCATCGATACACAGGATCTTCTGGTCAACGGGACCCCGGCGGCGATCCGGGATGAGGTGCGCCGCCTCGTGGATACGCTCGGACCGCACCTCATCATCAGTCCGAGTCACGAGGCGCTGCTTCCCAACGTGCCTCCCGCGAACGTGGCAGCCATGTCGGAGGCGGCGCTCACTCTTATTTAGTCCCGTCCCTCCGAAGGAGTCCCTTCGGGACGACACTCCCGTGTTCCAAAGAACCCTGATGGTCATTGTCGGGACGTGGACTGCGGCCCTTCGGTCATAGCAAAGGATTTATGTAGGTCCGTCGTGCCGTCCCAACGATCATTCGCAAACAACGAGCTCGGATGATCATTGTTGGAACGCGCACTGTGCCCCTTTGTTGATGGCAAAAACAAGTGTAGGGTCACTAGAATACCACGCCTGCAATCAGCATGGTATTTGCGTATTTGGTTGCTTCGCCCGTACGGACAAAACTGATGTTCGTTTCCGTGCGGGCCATTTTTTTGAACTCTTCGTGCGAGATCTTCTGCACCGGTGTGTTCCCGGCTGCCTGCTTCACCTTCTGATACAACGGCGCGCTCACCTGTTCCATCTCCTCCGCCACGACGACCCCCTCGATGTGCAACTCCTGCAGCACGACGTTCAGCGTTTGGATGAGTCCGGGGATGCCTACGGTCAGCACGATGTCGGCCACCGGCGCGCCGTGCGGGATAGGATAGCCGCTGTCGCAGATCACGAGCTTATCGCCATGCCCCATACCTGCGACGATGCGGGCGAGTTCGGAGTGCAGTATGCCGTTCTTCTTCATTCTGGTTTACTCCCTGAGTCTGGTGCCGTTCCAATGAGAACTCTGAACACTCATGCCTATTCTCCCCGGTTGTCCCGAAGGGACTCCTTCGTCCCGAGGGGATTCCCTCCCCCCGCAGGGG
>PMCM01000070.1:17061-58644 GCA_003154155.1 Ignavibacteriota bacterium
GCCGAGTCCGACCCGGGGCTGGCCCGGGAGCATATGGATACGGAAAAGCAGGGTGCGCTGCACTGGACCGGACCATTCCACCGTATAGCCCCGGGAGTCTTCGTTCAGCGCAAAACGGGTTTCCCCCTCGTCTTCATTCAGGACATAGGCCGACCCGCTTCCCAGATAGGTGTCCATGATGAGCGGATCGATCATACCCGTTGGGATGCGGTTGTCCGGCGACATCATGGGGATCAGCGCGCCAGAGCGAACAAACATCGGCAGTTCCGTGAGCGGCGCCTGGACCCGCACAGTCCGCGGCCCATGGTGCAGTGCCCCGGTCCAGTAATCGAACCACTCCCCTTCCGGCAGGTACACTGTTCGCAAGCCGGTCCTGTCGATAATGGGCGCGACGAGGATCCACGGCCCGAGCATGAACTGATAGTCCTTGTCGTACGTATTCGGATCGTCAGGGAACGCCAGCGGCATGCCGCGGAGTACCGGAAGGTTCTTGCGGTGTGCGTCGAATGCGCAGGAGTACAGGTACGGGAAGAGCTGGTACCGCAGCATCACATAGCGGCGAACAATAGAGAGTGCGGCATCCCCGAACTGCCACGGTTCCCGGGGGCTGTCGCCGTGCATGCGGCTGTGCGAACATAAGAGCCCGAACTGCGCCCAGCGGACATACAGCTCCGGATCGGGCATGCCGCGGTAGCCGCCGATATCGTTGCTCCAGAAGGGAATGCCGGAAAACCCTGTCGAGATTCCCCCCCGGATGGTGCATGCGAGTGATGCGAAATCGGCCGCCGGATCCCCGGACCAGCAGACCGGCGTGCGCTGGCTGCCGGCTGTCGACGCCCGTCCCCAGACCATCCCCTGCCCGCGCTCCTGCTTCGTGACATCGGTGACCGCAATGTTATACAGGAGCGGATAGAGATTGTGCATTTCCCTTCCGGTCAGCCCATTGGCAAAGACCGCATCCACCGGAATATCTTCGCCGAAGTCCGTTTTGAATACATCCACACCCATCCGCAGGAGAGGCCGGTGGAGATCCTGAAACCAGGCGACTGCTGCGGGGTTTGTCAGATCGATGATAGCCACGCGGGCATTCCAGGAATTCTCGGGCGTTGCTTCGCGCACCACGCCATCCGGCCTTGGCGCCATTGACAGGCCGTAGTCGATGACATAGATCGAACCATCGGGCCGGCGCAGAAAGTACCCTTCCGAGGATCCTGTGATGTACAGATCGCTTTCAACGGACACGTAGGGATGTTCCCAGAGACAGAGTTTGAGTCCGCGGTTGTGCAGCATCCTGATAAATCCCCCGGGATCCGGAAAGGCCGTGGTGTCCCACCGGAAGTCGCAGTACAACCGCCATTTCATCCACCACGGGTCGACATGGACCACGTCGGCGGGGATGCGATGCCGGTCTAGTCCGTCAACCAGCGCCTCCATGCTCGCCCGGTCGCGGTAGGTGCCGCCTGAAGAAACCCAGAGCCCGAATGACCATCGGGGAGGAACCGGAGCGTGGCCGGTGATATCCGCATAGCGTGCCAGGATATCCGCGGGTGTGGAACCGGAGATCAGGTATCCCGCGAGTGCCGGCGTCTCCGCGATCACCGTGGCCGACTGGCACGACCGGGTTGCCATTTCCCAGGTGATCCGGGCACCGGTGTCGAGCAGGAGACCGTACCCACGGGTACTGATCAGGAACGGGATGTTCTTGTGCGACCGTTCGCCGGTAGATCCGAACGCATCCTGTGTCCAGGAAATGATCCGTTGCCCCCGTTTGTCGACCGGGGTAAATTTCTCGCCAAGGCCGAAGAAGTGCTCATCGGGGGCCACGTGGAACGAGAACACCACCTGCCCGCGGGGGGATGGTTGCCGGATGATCCCCATGGGGAGGACGAAGGGACGGCCGAGTCCGTCGATGTCGGCCGGGTTGTCGCGAAACACCTCTTTGCCATCGGNNGTCCTGTGGACGACTTCCGGAGTTCCGCCGGCACCGGCGGAAATGCGTCCGCCGTCACGATGCCTGTCGGCGGCGGGGGCGCACAGCCTTCGGGAATGATGCTCCAGCGCCAGATATCCCGGGCCAGGAGCTGGATGGTGAGCAGAGCCCGGACGCCGGTGTCGGACATGACCTGAATGTCCAGAGCGGAATCGCGCAGCACCGCGTCTTCCGCGACCGTGAAGCGCTCATATCCGGAAGGAGCATCGTACGGGACCGGCGGTCGTGTCAATCTTTGGGAGGGCACCTTGCGATCATTCCTTCTATTTCTTGGATATCCGTTTCGGGCCATGTCTCGTCAAGAATCCCGTTGGTGACATCGACATTGATGAAAAGTCCCCTGTATGTCGGTGCGGAATGCAGGATCTGTGCCACATACTCCCGCATCCCCGAGAACTTCATATCGCGGTGGAGTCCGACCCTGCAGGCGAGCACGACTCTTCCGGCAAAGTGTGCAAAGACCCGGGTGAACGGTGCTTCCGTTGCGCCGAATTCCAGACCGCGCAGGTTGTGCACCCGGTCCAGGCTGCGGAACTGGTGCGTCCAGTCGCCGCAGGAGTGCACCGCCACGCCGCCGAATTCCTCCGAGAGCATGTTGATGTAGGGTACGCTGAACGTGTCGTGCATAGCGGCCGAAATCATAACACATTCATCATTGGAGACCGTGACGCCGGTGCCGTCGGGAAGCCATGGCTGGAACATGCCGGGCACGAATTCCACATTATGGGATTTGACCAGCTCCCGCTGGGCCCTGACCAGGTCGATCGCCAGATCGGTGACCGTGCGGAGGAGATGATGTGCGGCTTCCGGATCCGTCATCATCATGCCAAGGAATTCCGTATGGCCAACGATGAGGGCTGCGCTGTCAAGCGGACCCTGGATATCGGTCAACCGGATTGGCATCCTTCCGTCGGTCAACCGGATGAAGTCTTCGGTGTAGCGCATGACGCGCGCGAGCTCGCCGTCGTGCACCGTGGGCTTGCGGATGGCCAGAATGTCAGCAGGCGCATTATGGATCAGCGGGCGCACAGCCGGGAGGTTATCTTCCCACCAGACGACTTCGCAGCCGAATGACGAGGGGATACCGACGACGCCGAACGCCGGACACACGGAGGGGACGACATCGCCCGGCAGAGCCATGAGCCCGTCAATCTCTTCCAGCTGGGCCGTGAGAAACGTCTGCGGATTCTGCAGGCGCTCGCGCACCGTGCCGGCACCGTCGGGGGTGAAGAGGGCGCTGCGGACCGGCGTTCCTCCTTTCACGGTGGGACCGACGAACCCGAACATATATCCGGGGCGTTCGCGGTTTTCGAGCGACCACATGCGGGCAAGAAACTCGCGGGCGGTTCGTGCCCGTGCGGAGTTCGTCTGCGTTGAGTCAGTAGTTACGGCCATAGAGCTCCGCTGCTTCCGTCATGGCATTAATGTTTTCGAGCGGCGAACCGGGAGGAATATTGCTGCCGTCCTGGATGATCAGTCCCCGGGTCGGCCCCAGGATCTCGATCACTTTTCGTGTCGCTTCGCGGACCTGCTCCGGTGTGCCGCTGTGCACCAGCATGGGATCGACGTTGCCGATCAGGGTGACGCGACCGCCCATCACCCGGGCGACCCGATGCAGCGGCACCTGGTAGCCGAAGCCCTGGAACTCATGGATCTTCAGATCGTCCGTAAAGATCTCGAGCAGGTGGTCGCTGGTGCCGCACATATGGAGGCTGAGGCGTCCGTCGAAGTGGAAGCGAAGCCGTTGTTCCGCGGGGAGCACGAGTTGCCGGAAGGTTTCCGCGGAGAGGGAAACGGCCAGATCGTCGGTCCAGGCAAAGTCCCTCGGGCGGGGGAGGTTCTCCTCCTCCCAGCAGAAATCCAAGTACTCGATCAATTTGTCGGTCACGATCCTCAGGAGTTCCACCACGAAATCGGGACGTTCTTTTGCGGCGATAAACAGTTCGGTCTGGCCCATCAGATCGCCGGCGACCCCGAACGGGCCGTCGGAGGTATGGGTGAGCGAAGGCTGTGCGCCGGGGTAGAAGATGTCGCCGCCGTTGAAGCGGACCGGATATTTTTCCGCCACCCGGATCATCGCTTTTCTGTACGCGATCTGCCGCGCATTGATGCCGCTATGAACAAAGTCCATCGCTTCGAGTGTGCGCAGGTCGTGATCGGTTTCGACCCATCCCGGACCNNTCGAAGGTATTTTGAAAATCGGTCCATGCGCCCACCCAGGGTCCGGTGATCGCGTAGGCGTCAGTGCGGACGTTCTCCATCAACCATTTCTGGGCCAGGAGCTGAGTCCGCAGCATGGTTTCCGGATCGCTGTAATAGTCGCGGAAACGGACCCCGGTCATGGGCACGAGGAACCGGTGGGCGATGGCCGGCACTACAGGGATGCGATCGGGCACCTCGAACCGTTTGGTCTGCTCGATGCGCCGCCGGCGGGCAGCGAGATCTTCCACGGAGACGTTGATATCGATGATTTTCGGCATACGTTAGTCAGTCAGAGAGGAGGGATTCAATTTCTGAGCGGTGCGGTGCCGAGGGTTGGGCACCGGGGCGGGTGACGGAGATTGCCGATGCAGCGCAGGCGAACCGGGCGGCATCAATCGGGGCCTGGTGTTCGCCGAGCGCCACGGCGAAGGCACCGGTGAACACGTCGCCTGCGGCGGTGGTATCCACGGCGCGCACATGGAACGCCGGCATCCAGACGTGAAGTATGCCGTCGTTGAAATAGATACCCCGTTCGCCCAGGGTCAGGATCACCCGCTGGACACCCCGTTTCCGCAGAGCCTCCGCAGCGGCGATGATGCCGTTGTCGTCGTTCACCGGCACGCCCGAGAGCAGCGCGGCTTCTTTTTCATTGGGTGTAAGGACGGCGATATTGCGGAGCAGATCGTCATCCAGCGGTGATGCCGGCGCGGGGTTCAACATCATCAAGACGCCGGCGCTGGCGGCCACCACGGCGGCTGCACGGATCGTCTCCACGGGCACTTCCAGCTGTGCGACGAGAATGTCGGCGCCGGCGATAAGGTCGCGTGCCTGTTGCACATCATCCGGTGTCAGCCTGGCGTTGGCACCTGGGGCAACCGCAATGGCATTCTCTCCGCGCGCGTCGACGGTGATCAGCGCAACTCCGGAGGGGGCAGCAGGGTCGATCAGAAGGTGGGACACATCGATCCCTTCCTTCTCCAGTGCGCTCCGGGCTTCCCTGCCGAAGGCATCGTCGCCGACGCGTCCGATGAATGCCACCGTACCGCCTGCGCGGGCCGCAGCAACGGCCTGGTTTGCGCCTTTCCCGCCATGCGCAATCAGGAACGTCCCCCCGAGCACTGTTTCGCCGGGCACCGGCAAATGGGGGAGCCGGACAACCATATCCGTATTGCAGCTGCCGATCACCGCAATGCGTGCGCTCATTGCAGGCCTCCCGTCATCCGGATTTGGCCGTTCTTGCCACAGCCGCAGGATGCTCTGACGATGAGTTCGGTTTTCACCACGAGTTCTTCCGGAGCCGTCTGGTGTCCGCCGATTGCAGTAAGAAGCTTTTCCGCGGCGAGTTTACCCAGATCATAGGCGGGCTGGCGGACGGTCGTGAGCGGCACCGCCATCAGCGGGGCACGGATATCGTCGGAGAAGCCCACGATGGCGATATCGTCGGGGATGGTGAGTCCGCGGTCCGCGACGGCCTTCATTGCGCCGAACGCGGCGGGGTCATTCACGGCAACGACGGCCTGCGGCCGTTCGCCGGGGGGAAGATCCAGCAGCCGGCTCATCGCCGCATAGCCGCCGGATTCATGAAATCCGCATTCGATGATCAGGTCGGGAAACAACGGCACCTGGTGTTCTTCCAGCGCCCGCCGGAAACCGTCGAGACGTTCCCGTCCAACCGAGATTTTCTGCGGACCGGCAAGATGACCGATGCGTGTGTAGCCATGGCTCAGGAGGTGTTCGGTGATCATATGCGAGCTTTCCTCATCGTCGATGCTCACACAGGTCGCCCCGAGGCCGCGGATGCAGCGGTCGAAGAATACGACCGGGACGCCAACCTGGATCATCTGTTCATAGACGCGGGTGTCGGTCACGTCCTGTGCGGTCGAGATCAGCACGCCGTCGACCCGTTTCGATTCCAGGGTCTGAATAGCATCCCGTTCGCGGAGCGCGATTTCCGCCGAGTGGGTCAGGATCAGGTGATACCCCGCCTCGTACGTCGCTTCTTCGATGCCCCGGATCGCCTCCGGGAAGAACGAGTGGGAGATTTCCGGAACGACAACGCCGATGGTATTTGTCTTGTTCAGGGCCAGGCTCTTGGCAATGTCGTTGGGGCTGTAACCCAATTGCCTCGCCGTCTTGAACACCAGGGTGCGGGTGTCGTCGTCGACATTCGGGCGTCCATTGAGCGCCCGCGAAACAGTCATCGTGGAAAGGCCGAGGGAATTCGCAACGTCACGGGCGGTGACCCTCCGGGAGCCCGCGGATCCCGGTTTCCGTTTTCGTTGAACGCGACGTTTCATTGCACCTCTGATTACCGGAGTTGTAGTCGGATGACAGCTTGTTGCAGAGGCGCAATGGACGGCGGGAACTCCACAACCACGACCGCCGTACCGGGTTTCTCCCCCCTGCGGATGCGTCCCCCCTGTATTGACGGGAGGACATGATCGAACATAGCGAGAGGCACCAGGGTTGATTCTCCCTGTTTGCCTTCCACCACCATGGTAAACAATCCGTCCCGGTATTCGGTCGCAAGAAGGCGCACACCTGCTGCGCTGTCTCCCGGGGCGGGACGCATCACCAGCGGCAGCACCCCGATGCCCCCCGTATGTTCCAGGAGCACCACCGATTCGTTATCGACGTTCACCGGGATCGGCGTGGTCATGAGTCCGCGAGTGGTCGTATGGACGAACTGCACGGACGTACCGTTGACCGTCACCTTCGTGATATCCATAGAGGGCGGAATTTCGGGGGCCAGCAGCACCTTGCACCCTGGCCCTTCCAGCCGCCGGATCCGGAACGTGGTGGTGCGGGCAGTGCGGATCATCGACAGTCGCAGTGCAGTTGCGCCGACGCGAAGGTTGGACACCGTCACCGAATCCCAGGAAAGCGGGAAGCGGGGGGTGAGCAACGCTGATCCCTGCAGTGCGTCCGGTTTCCAACCGATCATCCCTTCGACGGCGGGATGGAGGATATTGGTCTCGGACCAGCACTGATGCGGGCAGACCCCTCCCGGCCGGTTCACGGCGCCGTGCATGACCTCCTGCACAAACCCCAGCGACCAGAGGTTTTTGATGAGGAGGACATCCATCAGGTGCGAAAATCCTTGCGCGCTGTTGCCGTAGGTATACTCGCCGAGCGCGGCCCAGCCGGTCATCAAGGGCCAGACGCTTCCTTCCTGGTAGCTCCGCGGGTTGAAGTGGGGGGATTCCGCAGTGAGGATCCGCACGCCCCAGTTGGTGGTGAAGCCGTTGCCCGCCAGAACGGGGGTCACCTGGTGCACTTTCGCATCATCCAGTGCGCCGTAGAGCATGCCCACCGCGGGGAACACGGTGCGCTCCGTGTTGTACGTGCCGTCCCGGAATTTCCCAAAGTTGAAATACTGTGTGATGGGATTCCAGAAGTCGGTGTTGAGGGTCCGTTCCACCCGGACGGCGTCGTCCAGGTAGCGTGCCGCGCGGGCATGATCACCCAGTACATCTGCCATGCCAGCCGCGTTGCGGAGTGCCTGCGACCAGAGCACGGCAAGGTAGAACTCGCTGTGTACGCCGAAGAGCGTGCCGCCGGGTTCCACCCACCCGTGCCCTACGTCGGTGTTTTCGATCAGGCCGTCGTGGTCGGTGTCGGTGGTGTACAGGAAGTCCATGGCGCGCTGCAGGTGCGGCCAGCTTTTCGCAATGAAGGCCTTGTCGCCCGACGCCCGGAGGTAGTGGCCGGCGAGGATCACATAGAGCGGGGTCGCATCGGCGGCATCAAAATGCGCGATCCCGCTGGTGGAGAGCTCATGGTAGATCTTCCCCGATGCATCCTGGAACGATTGATACAGCTCCAGTTGATTCCGTACGGTTTCGAAGTCGCCGTAGCCGTCGACCGCAAAACCGGACCATGCCGCATCGCGCCCGAAGTACCACGCATAGCCGGGGCGCCCGCTGATTTTCTGCGCGCCGTTCCATCCGCGTTTGACCGTGGAGAAACCGGCGAGCAGTCCGGTGCCCAGCCCCGGTGTGCGCGCAACAAACCGATCGGTCCCGACGATCGCCCACGGGAAGAGCTTGTTGAATTCGGGATCGGGGGACATGATGGACAGGCTGCGTGCAAGCAATGAGGTATAGTGATTTGCCATCTCCGCAAAGGCGGTTTCCGGATGTTCCAGCAGGAAGCGGTAGTCGGCGAGGGCCACGCCGCTTCCTTCGTTCGTGCCTGCGAAGGCAAAGTTCAGCGTGTTGCTGTTGTCGGGGCCGAGGTCGTACAGGGCGCCAAAGGCAATCTGGTTTTCGCTGGTCGGCGTGCCCGCGAGGCCCTGTTCACCCCAGATGACCGCCGCATACTGCCCTGCGACGCGTGAGGCCGGGGGGACATCGGCGCCGAAGCTGCAGGCGAACGTGCCGCTGCTGTCCCGTATGTGGAGGGCATTCAGGCCGTCGTCCAGGGCATAGGAGAGATTGCCGAGTGCGCCCGCATCGTACGGCCACTCCCACCGGAGGTCGCTCCTGAAGCGTACAACCAGCCGGAGAGGAAAAGAGCTTTCGTAGTGCGCAACGCCGCCCGAGCGTTCAAAGGCGGCAAAGATGGTTTCCGTCAGCGTTCCGCCGGGCAGGGTATAGTTCCGCGTAAACGATTCCGGTCTGATCTGTATGGTCACGGGGCGGTTGGCAAGCCAGGCGACCGAATCGCCGGTAATCACACCCACCTCGTAGTCACGCATGATGCGGATGGGGTGAAGCCACACTTCATCGATGCCGCCGTTCTCACGTCCCATGATCAGCGCCCGGCGTCCTGCAAGATCGAAGAAATCGTTCCGGGGGTTGTCACGGGTGAGCAGGAGTCCGCTGGACGGCAGGCCATGCAGGATCCGCTTTGGTGACGTGCGCAGGGGGGCAGACCGCAGGGCAAATGTGTGCGCCGTGCCATCGGAATACCGCCAGACGGTCACGGGGCCTTCTTTGTTGGAGCCGGCGAGATACAGGAGCGCGTTGTCGACCAAGCGCTCCATGTTTCGGCGGAGATTGTTCTCCGGCGCGAAGTAGATCAGCCCCCCGATGGACAAGATCCTCATGTCGTCTTTGCGGCACTCCGCCAAAATCTTCCGGTCGGCGTGCATGAAGACGTAGGATTTTTCCACGGCGATCACCGAGCTCCGCTCCGGCCATACGTTTCCGTAGTATCCGATGATCGGGAGAATTTGGTCCACGCGGGCATCCCACACGTAGTCGCCGCCAAAGAGGCCGGCCAGCAGCGGATGTCCGCGGAAACTCTGAAACCCTTTCTTGTCCCAGAGCCAGTCGTTGACGAGCGTATCGTAGCGCACGGTCGGACGGACCGGTTCAACGCCGAGGTCGTGTGCGATGAACGCCCCATAACCGGTACAGAGCATCGCCCCCCGCGTGCCGGCATAGGAGGCTATCGCATGATGCTGCTGTTCCCGGAGCGTGTACTCCCGGTAGGAGGCGGAGTCAGGAAGATGGATCCAGAGGATGTCGCAGGCGGGAACCGGGGCACCGCCGGCCAGCCACGCGACATCCACGGCGAGCCCGGTGCGGCCGGAAAGCCAGGCAATTGCCGCGCTGTCTTCGCGGGTCTGGTGTTCGGTGAAGAGTGCATACCGCACAACAGGCTTGGGCATGCCGGTTGCCGCGAAGAAGAGAATGGCAGAGAGGATCATGATGGAGAGCAGACGGCGTTCTGACATTATTTCACCAAAATCATTTTTCTTGTTTGGACCCCTTCAGGTGTCACAAGACGATACAGATAGACGCCCGACGCGCAGCGTGCGCCATCAAAAGGGATGCGGTGCGTGCCCGCCTCCAGTGATCCCTCCATCACTGTCGTGACGTGCTGCCCGAGGAGGTTGTAGACCTCGAGTAACACCGGAGAGCGGTGGGCGAGCGTGAATTCAATTGCGGTGGAAGGATTGAACGGATTGGGAAAATTCTGTTCCAACCGGAAACCTTGTGGTGCAATGCTGCCGGGATCCCCTTCCCGTACGGATGTCGCCTTTGCCAGTTGCACCGCGGCTTCATAATCCGTGGCGTACGTCCACCAGTTGTTCAACACGCCGTCTGTCACGCCAACGTAGCGCGGGATGTGGCCGTAGAACCAGCGCAGATAGCCCAGGTGATCCAGCCCTTCAGCGAGCGGCTCACCTGGCGTATAGTACCAGGTTTGCACGTTGACCTGGCTGTTCTGGCTGAACAGCAGAGGGTAACGGTACCAATTCTCGGCGAACGACGTGACCAGCGTCGTATTCCCGTAATCATAGTCGTGCGTGCCGTTCGGGGGAAAATGGACGTTCCCCACATGGGCCATGCCGGGCATGTCCTTGTCGATCCGCGTGAAGAGATCCCAGGGGGTCGGTGTTGTGGATTTGGGATCCCATGGTTTGCCCTGCGCCTCGTAGTAGGCCTGGACCATTGCGCTTTCAACGCGGTGGCCGAAACTGTGGAACGCCTGGTCGACTCCCCGTTCGTAATTCAGGCCCATCACCGACAGGAGCTTGGTCAGGGCGGTGCCGTCTTTGATCGGCGGAGAGTTCCACCAGAATGCGTTCGGTCCGAGCAGCTGCGATTCGTACATCGCAAGGTAGGGCGCCGCAAACACCCAGACTTCGTCGATCTCGCCGTTGTTCCGTTTGGTGTCAAATTGGTAGTATTTCACGAATTCCCGGTAGTCAAATGCCAGCTGGCCGGAATCGGAAGCGGCTTTCAGCGTGACCCACCCCGGTTCCTTCAGCAGCTGCACATACTTGGACACGGTGAGATACGTTCCTTTGTACCGTGTGAAGAGAATCGATGCTTCGACGGTCTGCACGATCTGGAAATTGACGGTACTGTCAGTGCACTCGCGCATATGCCGCACCAGTGCCGGTACCAGCACGCGCGGGTCGCGCCAGTTGAACTCTTCATGAATCCGGTTGGAGGACTGGAGGACCGGATCCTGATACACGACCGCCACTTTGATCGTCATCGGCGGCACTTTCTGGGCCCGGAAGTCCTGCACGACATCGATCGGAGCGCTCCCCGTAATCGTTCGTGCATCAGTCGCGACCGTGACGCTGGTAGAGCCGAGCTTTAAGCCGGTTGCGACGCCGTAGGGATCGACGCGTGCGATGGTGGGATCCGTCGATCCCCAATCAAGCGGCTCGGTGAGAAAGTTCGGGTAGATGCGGTTCTTGTCGTCCATGATATTCACGTGCAGCTGAAGCCCGACCCCGGGAATGATGCGGAGCGGCGCAGGCAGGATCACGAACTTGGTGAACGTCACAGTCCCTTCGAGCGTCCATTCGCCCAGGTAGCTGCCCGTGCCGGGAGTTGCGCTGACGCCCGTAAGGCGAACGACATGCACGTCATGCCGCGCAAACGAGACCGAATCCCACGCAAAGGAAGGAAAGCTTCTGTTCTGAAAGACCAGCGCATACGATTGGTTGTGCGCGTTCAGGTCGGCAAGGGCATCCGCCACCTCCAGCCGCCAGGTACCGTCGCTCCAGAAGAAGACTTTGCTTTTTTCGATCCGGACAGGGGTGGTGAACTCCAGGGTGATCGTCATGGTGTCGCTTGTCAGCAGGGCCATTTCCGTGAACGGGTTACCGTCGAACGGTTTTGAGGAATCTGCGCCGACGGATGGAGCAACCGTCACCCGTGCTTCGCCCGATGCAATTGCCGCGCCAATATCGACAGGAAGGATTCTGGTGATTTGCGCATGTCCGGCCGGCGCAAGAGAGAGCAGCGCACAGGAGAGAACGATGCACGACAATCGGAATGCTAACGCATGGTGGCTCATAGACACTCCTCAGCTGCTCATTGCTCGACAAAGGGGAATTCGGAAATTCTCAGTTTTGTACAACCGTACGGGATCAGGACCACGTCCTGGACCGGCTCTTTGGACCGGAGCGGGCTCCACGGAATCGGTCCGGTGACGCTGTTATACTGCTGCCACATGGGAAGGCGTTTTGCCGGCAGGACGATGCGGATCGGGGCCGCTGCAAGCGTCCACGGTTGTGCCTGCACCGGTGCGTGCTCGACATGGACCCCTTCGAACGGTTTCTCGGGGTTCGGCATGATCAAGCCGAAGTTCCAGGGATCCTTGGGGTAGACCGCATAGGTTGCATACGGGCCTTCGCCCCGGACTTTTTTCCACTCTTCATTGATGCGAAGGGCGAAGACCAGCGGGCCATATTCGATACCGACCGATTCCTCGTGCCAGCGTGACAGGCGGAGGTTCATCGGGAACCGCAATTCCACGCGATCGCCGTTCTTCCAGGTGCGGGCGATCACCTGGATGCTCCCCTGTTTCGGCGCAGGCTGGGTCACGCCGTTGACGGAGAGTGTCGCGGTGGCACACCAGGCAGGGATCCGCACGTGGAGGGGGAAAGTTACGTCCTTCGCGGTCCCCAGCGTGAGCGTCACCGACTCGCCGAACGGATACTCGGTGTCTTCGGTGAACTGCACTTCAACATTGTCGCCGACACGGGCTTTCACGGCCGACGGGGCATACACGAGTGATGCGAGTCCCCCATCCGGAGTCGCCGACCAGAGGTGGGTGGTAAACTTCGGCCAGCCCTGATGGTAGTTCGCCGTACAGCAGCCGTAGCCGTTGTCAAGCCCGAACAAAATCGTGCCCCAGTGCCGTGTATTGAAATTCTGGAATGTGGTATCGCAGATGATCTGATTGGGCATTTGATAATACTGGCGTCCGGTGAAATCGGGCTTCACCTGGGCCGGCAGAGCATTGAAGGCAACCCGTTCCAGCCGTTCGGCAAAATCGACGTCACCGGTGATATCGAGCAGGGTCTCGAGGCTGAACATGTACTCTACGACGGTACAGAGTTCGGTACCCTGGACGGGATCAGTGCCGTGCAGAAGCTCGTCGCCGGAGAAGAGTCCCTCGATCTGACCATGATACTTCATCAGGTCGTTGATGCCCTTGGCGACGGCTTTCAGGTAGCGCTGGTCTTTACTTTGCTGGTAATAGACACCGGGTTGTTTCACCCCCATGCCGGTATTGACACCATGCCAGTCGCGCGGATCGCCGGACTCCATCATGCCTGTCCAGTCGTCGGTCTGTGAGAATATCAGTTTTGCGAGATCGAGCAGGAACGCATCGCCGGTCCGGTTGTAGAGCCAATAGATGGAGGCAAGGTTTTCGCCGCCGCGGCTCTTGGCCCAGTCGGTCCAGTGGTCTAGGGGATCCACGGGCAGACGGGCGGCCTGGTACCTGAAGTATTTCGTCATAAAATCCAGGACGCGTTTGTCGCCTGTGGCTTCCTCGTATTGTTCCATCACCTTGAGCATAACCATATGCGGCCACCAGTCCTCCTTTCGCGGCTCCTGCCATGCGAGCACACGTTGGTCGGGTGTGAACGTCCGCGTCGTGTCGCTGGCCGGTCCGAAGTAACCGTCGGCGCGCTGGTGTTTCAGGCTCCACTCGATCCAGGGTTGGACCTTGGCGATCAGTACCGGATCTTTGAGCGTATACGCGAGGGGGAGGAGGCCATCGAGCCAGTAGGGGCCGCGTTCCCAGCTATCCCCTTTCCCACCCAGCCAGCCATTGTCCGGTCCGACATCCTTCCAGAGTTCATCAAGATGTCCGGTCATTCCCCGTGCGGAGAGTTTGAGTTGTTCGAGGAGCCATCCGCGGGCTTCGACGGAGCCTGGGGGAAGGCGGAGGTACGGGTTGGGGGCCAGGGGTGGACGGTTGGCGGTATAGTTGGGTGTACCCGCGATGAGTGTGAGTGGCAACATCAGGGCGGCAACAACACGCGGCACCCTCTTCCAGCGCATGCGATCGGTCATGGTGCTCACTTTGTATAGAGTTCGAGAAGAACCTTCGCCATTATCGAATCCCAGATATAATTCGAGGGACTCTCCTGGACCGGATAGTCCGGGCTGTACGATTCCCAGAAATGATGGTTTGTCGAGAGCTGTGTCGATACTGCGCTGAACATCTTTCTCCCCACCTGGCGGGAGAGGTCGTCATAACCATAGTTCTTCAGCCCGCGCATGACGATATAATCCCAGAGGAGCCAGACCGGGCCGTTCCAACGGCAACAGCCGTCCACAAACGGCGTGTAGTGCGGGTCGTCGGCCGCCAGGGTGGGAACGCCGTAGCGCCGCCAGAACGCATTCGGGTCGGTCAGATGCTTGACAAGCTCCTTTGCCTGTGCGCGCGTCGCTACGTGCGCCCACATCGGAAGAAATCCGATCAGCTCCTTGCGCTTCAGGCTTCTCCCTTCGAACGTGAATGCGTTGTCGCTCATCGACACGTTATAATAGAACTTATCCTGCGGGTCCCACATGACACGGTTGATGAGGCCGGCGAGCCGGTCGAATTTCGTGGACCACTCCCGTACCCCGGCCGTGTCGCCCAGTTCCTGTGCCATCTGCCGGAGGCTGTACATCTCGTTCGCCACTTCTGCGCTCAGATCCAGCACTTCGAGCTCGTGGGAAATATCGCGCCCCTCATCCTCCCCTTCCGAAAAGAGCTGGAACACCACATTCCAGCCGTCCCGCACATTCTCGATAATCCCATACGGTCCCCATTCGAACAGGCCGTCTTTGTCCTGATCCCGCTCTTGCTCGAGGTACCTGACAAACCTGGCGCCGGCATCGTAGGCATCCCGCAGAAATGGTTTGTTCTTCGTGACGGTGTACATTTCCCAGTTGGTCCAGGAGAAGAACGGGGCTGATGTTGTCGGTGTGCCTTCGTGCGGGTACACCTGCGGGCCGCGTGGGCCGTGGCGGTAGGCGATGAGGCCGTCTTCGTACTGCTGGTCGATGTAGATGCGCTGCGATTCTTCAGCGGAGTGCGCATCGAGATAGACATACGGAATCATCGACAGAGATTCGTGCATGACCTGGTGGCCGTGGCCCCATCCCCACACGGGATTCCGGGAGAACACGTAGAAATTGCGGCTGGTCTGTCCCGAGGGAGGCATCATGCATTGCCGCACGAGATTGAATGCCCCCAGGTACACCATCTTTTCCGCCGGAGACGTGAATGTCACGCGCGGCACGCCGCGGTAGAGCGCTTCGTCGTCGTCGACGCACTTCTGCAGATCTGCAGACCGGGCCTGGCGTGCATCGTCCAACAGCTCCGCTTCCGGTCTCGCNNGCGTCCTGTACGCTGCGTACGAACCGCGCCGTTGACGACGCACCCGGTTTCAGGGAGAGCGTGCGCTGGAGGGCGACGATGGACGCCTGCCCGCCCGCCGCCGTGTTGAGCGCAACAAGGTTCTCGTGCACCTTGCTGAGACGTTTCACCGCAAAATAGAATTCCTCCAGCGAACAGCCGGGATAGCTGCCATAACTCTCCGGGGCCGGTTCTGCCGAAAGGAGATCCCGGAAGACCGTCGGATACCCGCGGTCCTTGTACAGATTGCTGTGCAACCGTACCAGTGGTTCCGCGTGGGTACACACCACCCCGCCTGCGGCTGCATCGTACCTCTCCACGTGCATGGAGTCACCCGGGAGGAAGAGGAGCGGATAGAGCATCACCGACAACGGCACCGGTCCGGCGTTGGTCACGTGCAGGTCGATGATCGCCGATCCCGAGCTGTACACCGTGAACACTTCCTGCACCCGCACATCTTTGAACGGTTCATACTCCAGGACCGCCATATCCGGAAATGACGCCGTTACGACAGGCGGTCGTGCGAACTCGCGCGTCTTGCTGATCACCACGTTATTGACTTTCCACACCACGGCGAAATCGCCCGCAAACTGGCTTGTATACGTTATCGGTTTGTCGGGGGTGAAATACTCCATGAAGTACGCCTTATCGGCGAAGAAACGGGACCGGTTCATCGGCGCCGCATACGTCGTGAAGAGCGGGTCGGACGCGGCGGCAGCGATTGACAGGTAGCGATCGTGGACGGTTACCTGGGCCCGCATGGGCATGAGTCCCATGATGCTCAGGAGGATGAGTGCCCCGAATCGTGCGGTGTGAATGGCGCTTCCTCTCATTGCTCTTTGTTCGCGCTGAAGGTGAGTGTATGTCCCAGATCCAGCACCCGGGCATAGAAGTTATAGCCGCCGTAGTTGTTCTCGATCTTCAGGAGGAGTGCATTCCACCCCTTCTTCAGGTGGAGGGGAACCCGGTCCTTGTCCGGTTCCGCCACACGCACTTCGAGCACGCGGTGGATCTCCTCTTCATTCAAGAAAACCTTCACGCCGTCATCGGTTCCCAGCAGCAGCGGCACGGTCTGGTCCTTGGGAGAGTTGATGTAGCTGAGCGCGTACACGACAACCATCTCATACGGATCGAACTGATAGAGATCCATGCGGCCGCGGGGAGGGGTCTTTGTGAGCGTCCAGCGGACGGGCTGATCGTCGACCCCTTTGTAGGTCGCGGAGAGGTTGATCTCCTTCTCCGGTGCGTAGGCTATGTCGATGCCGAGGCGTTTGAGCTTGGCATCGCGCGGATTGGGAAACGGACCGATCAGGTACCATGCGGGGATGAATGTCCGTTGCGGCTGCAGGCTGAACGCATCGAGTCCGACATCATAGCCGGTGGATTTCGCATGTTTTCCTCCGGCGACAAATGTCAGGGTCACGTGTCCTCCCACGGCCTTCACGCCTTTGAGCACCACTTTGCCGCCGGGGACCACCTCCTTATTATACGCGTCGATGTCCGTCACTTTTTGGCCGTTCTGCATGACCGCCACGGATCCATACGACGGACCGTGTGTGAAGAAGATGCCCACGTCATAGACTTCTTCCTCGACCGGCATGCTCAGGCTGAACCCGTCACCCTGTTTTTCCAGGTGGACATTGAGCTGTTTCGTGCCGCTCCATTCCGCACCGAACGCCGACATGTCGTCCACGGTCCACCGGGCCGTAGTGCCTGTCGGGCGGAGCGCTTCAGCTTCCAGCGCACCGTTCGGCACAATGACGCGCAGCGGGATTCTCATCCCGGCCGGAGGCATCTGAGCGAACGGTTTGTGCGGTTCCTTCTGGTACCAATAGGCCGTGGCGGCGTAGTCGGCGATTTCCACGTTCCGGTCACCGTGCTCGATCGTGAAGCGGAGCGAGGAGGTGAAGGGGATGGCATCCTGGATGTGAAACCGGTATGCCGCGATGCGATGGAGGGAATCATCCTTCAGGATCAGCCCGTGGTAGGGCGCGGCGAATTCCCCCTGGTTGAAATACCATCCGCTGTTGAAGTAGTCTTCCGTGCCCGTACCGGTAATCGAGGGCTTCGGTTCCCCATCGACATACACCTGCTCATCCCCTTCCAGGAACTGGATGTCGTTGTTGTAGCTCTGCATGCTCATATTGAGCCCGACAAAATGGCCGCGCCCTTCCGCTTCGAGGATCGTGAAGCTGTGGTGCGGATCCGTACGCGGTTCGCGGCGCCAGCTTGCGTGAAAATAGGCCATCTCGGGTTCGAGCGGCCGGGCGAGCTGCTGATAATCGATATGATAGTAGAAGGAGGTGATCTCCTGGCCGGTCTGATTGACCACTTCGACCCGCGCGGACGTGTTGAAGGGCATCGGAAAATAGCAGTAGAAGCCGCCGCTCGACATACCGACGTACGGCGTGACGTATTGCTTGTACTGCATGCCGGTGCCGAAAAAGTCGCCCAGAGGCACGTCGACGGACGGCGAGGCTTCGCCGTCCCAGTAGAACCGGAGCAGGGTCCGCCGGAGGTAGTACTTATCCGGCGAAGCGACCGTGCACCAGAACCCGACAATGACCCCTGGGCCTTTGAGGTCGGCGATCACCGCCGTGGCGCCGGCCGGAACAGCTATGTAATCGTCGTTCTTTCCCGTCGTGTCGCCGCTGGACACCTGTCGGAGCCTGCTGTCTTTCAGTACCGGCAGTCGTGACGGGAGAAGGATATTGTCGAGGGAGCTCTGTGCGGCAAGCTGCAGCGAGATTGCACAGAGCAGCAGGACGAGAATGCGGAAGCGCGTCATCATGGGTACATCCTTCTCACACTGTCGTTATCGTGGTACATCTTTGACGCAGCGGAATCCTACCGTGGCACACCGGTCGAGCCCCGAACCGACGAGCAAGAGGATCTGCGGATTGTCGACCGGTTGCGGTCCTCCCTGCACGTACCACCAGCTGGACGTGGGGTTGTAATAGCTGCCGCCGCGCAGCATCCCAAAATTAAACGTACCGTTATCATACTCGTCGTTCATCAGCTGCCAGATGTTTCCCACGAGGTCCATCACGCCGAACGGACTTTTCCCCTGCGGGAATGCATCGACCGGCGTCGTGACCCCCCTGCCGACGTTGCACATCGTTGAATCGAACGCATTCCCCCAGGGGTACTTGCGTCCGTCCGTCCCCTGCGCGGCATACTGCCATTCCCTCTCCGTGGGGAGCCGTTTGCCCACCCAGAAGCAGTACGCACGTGCGTCGGTTCTGTCGATGTAGACTACGGGATGCTTCTCCAAACCCGGAGGAATCTTCCGGCCAATCCAGTGTTTCAGGAAATTCGTTGTATCCGCAGGCCAGTATCCCGCACTGTCGAGGAATGCCTTGAATTGCTCGTTGGTCACAGGATACTGGTCCATATAGAACGGACGGAGCACGAGCGTGGTTTTCTTCGACCCGGGATACGGGATGACTTCATTCGGACTGAGGAAGCTCCGTGTCGGNNACTTCCACGACCCGTTCATCCAGGAGGCCGGACTTGTCGAACAGCTGGACCACGTATTTCTCATCGTGGCGGCCGAGGGCGGCGCGCAGCGACATGTCGGTCCGTCCTGCGGCGTACTTCACGTACCGGCAGGAATAGGAGGGCATGCCCGCCCACACGACCACCGTATCGCCCCGTGAGGCGTTGATCGTCAGCGAATCCTGGTCCTGATCCAGGCTCAAAAGCCGGGGGAACTGCGCGATGCAATCCACATTGCCTTCCCTCCTGGTGCCCAGCCACGCCCGGCTGAACCCGTCCGCGGTGACGGGGAGATAGGACTTGCCGTGGACCATGACGGTATCGATCTCTTCATGGTGCCAGAGGTCGACGTAGTGGGAATCGCGTGGTGCAGGTGCTTCGAACAGCGGTCCGCTCACCCCTTCGGGGCGCAGACTGTAGACGGTGTAGAGTGTCTTGTTGCCGGCCGGCCATTTGTTGACCCAGACGCTGTCGAGGGTTGTAGGGATGAGCGGCACCCAGTCGGGGCTCAGGAATGCCGTGGAGTTATCCCTCAGAAGTTTTGTTGTGCGCCCCAGGTAGGCATATTCTTCGTCGATCCAATCAGGCCGTCCCGGACGCATGATGTTCAACTCCGTTCCGTAGCCGTTAAAGAACGCCACGGCGATTTCACGGTGGATGCGTCCTTCTGCGAGTTGCACAACCCGGAAGATCGCGAAGTCGGGCTTGATCAGTTTGTTCAGGTTCAGGGGGGGAGGCATGAAGATCGCGTCGTGCACGCGCCCGGCAACGATGCCGGGCATGTCTTTGGGGATGGCCATGCCCTCGCTGTAGAGCACCACGCCGGGTTTCACGCGGTCGGCCGCCGCCTGGAATTCCTTGCTTGACTGTCCCCAGGTATCGAGCACCACGCCGTCCGCATCAAGCTTGCGCAGCATGTCTTCCATACCGGCGACGTGGTCTTCGTTGCGCGTGCTTTCATCCCAGGGATTGTACGCGATGAAGTATTTCGTCCGGTTGGCATGCGCATACTGCACCTGGCGCCGGAGCTCGGTGAGTCCGCCGGGAAGGTCCCTGTACATATCCCATTGATTCCGCTGATCGAGCCCGAGCCGCGGCCAGGTGGGCCAGATCATATAGGCATCGAGCTTCCCGAGCACGGCGTCCCTGCCGGTGAGGAAGGTGTCAAACCCGTTCTGGCCGCTGGAGGCATCCACATATTCGTGGTCCCATGCGAACTGCAGGAGGAGGAGATAGCTGTGGCGGATCCATGCGAGATCCGTCCGTTTAAAGAGCGTATTGTCAAACGCGTTCAGATCGTACAGCCAGCGGTCGCGGAAGAACATACGCATGCCGTCACGCCAGTCGCCGTCGTGTGCATCCACGTAGATCCAGTATTGCACCCATCCGCCGGGAGGTACGGAAGCGCGGAATCTGCGGAGCTGGGCCTGGGCCGAATCGAGCCTGCGCGCGATGGCACTCAGTCCCCGGCCGGGAGAGGTCTGGAGTGCGCAGAAACCCATTTCCCATGCGTTGTCCGGCAGCACGACGCCGATGGGACCGACGCCCGGGCGAAAGAGCGATGAGCGGCTCAACCGGTTCTGGTAGGTCTGGGGTCCCGCGGCTCGTATATAGACATGTTCCGGCTGCTCGCCCAGGGGAACAATGTTCGCCAGCTGCAGGGTATCGTGCGAGCTGTTCCGGAATGTGACCAGAGCTTTCCATCCCTGGCGGAAACTGCGGTCGGCGCGGAGGGAACCGTTCAGCCCTCCCGGGCCGGACCATCGAATGCTGTCCCCCTCATTATGGGCGGTGCACGAGAGCGCCGACACAAGCTTTTCATTCACCGTGCAGGTAAACAACGGCACGCGGGGAGTCAGAGCGACGTGCTTGCCATCCGCACCGGTGAATCCGGTAATCGCAAGGGCTTCTCCTGTGGAAAGATCCAGGGTGCGGAGTGACTGGCCAGAGCCTGCGGAGGCATGAAGCATCAGGGGGATCAACAGGGTAACGATGTGGCGTGTATGGGTCATTGCATGCTCCATCACTTCATTGTGTCGGTCATCATCCGTGTAATGATGCCGGCCCAGATATAGGTTTTGTGGTATCCCGCCCATTGCTCGTCAGGGCTGTAGAATTCCCAGAGGTTATGGTCTTTCTTGAGCTGCGCGATCATGTTTGCGGCGACGCGGTCGACCATCTCACGCGCTTCCTTCTTGTAGCCGTAGTCAAGCAGTCCCCGTTCAATCATGTAATCCCACTCGATCCAGACCGGGCCGTTCCAGTAGCCCTTGGGATTGTAGTAGGGATCGTCGGCGGCGAGGGAGGGGACGCCGAAAGGCCGCCAGAATTTTTTCGGATCGGTCAGAGTGGCCACCAGCCTGCGGGCGCGGGCGCTGTCGGCGATGCCGGCCCAGAGCGGGAGGAACCCGATGATCTCCTGCCGTTTCAGGTCGCCGGGTTTCTTATGCGTGAACGTGTGCGTGGTCTTGTCCACCTGATAGTAGAATCCGGTTGTATCGTCCCAGAACGTTTCGTTGATCTTGCGTGATCGTGCCGCCGCATCGTCCTGCCAGGCACGTGCCTCGTCCGGCCGGCCAAGTTCCGCCGCCATGGAGGCCAGCGCTTTGGCTTCCTTCACCAGCATGGCGTTGCAGTCGACCGCTTCAAATTCCGCGGGCCATCCCACCTGATCCCAGACTGCCACGAGGCCGTCGCGTACGCACTCGAGCACCGCCTCCCCTCCCCATTCGCACAGCCCGTCCCCGTCGGCATCCCTGTTCTTGACATAATAGCGATAGAAGGATGCGCTGGAGGCGTACATTTCTTCGAGGAACTTCTTATCGTGCGTCAGCGTGTAGACCTCCCAGTTCTGCCACGCATACCACGGAGCCGAGCTGGTCAGCTGGCCGTTGTAGGGGATTGTCTCGTCCAGATACGGACCGGTCCGGTAGTTGATATAGCCGCTCGGGTACTGCCGTTCACGAAAGATCCGTTGAGAATTCATCGCCCCGGCCGGATCCATGAGCGCATAGGCCATCATCGTGAGGCTTTCATGGAAGACCTGTCCGCCGTGCCCCCATCCCCACTGTGGTTCCCGTGAAAAGACGTAGTAGTTGAAGTGGCACTTCCCTTCCGGGGGAAGCATCACCTGGCGCATCATCGCGAACGAAGTCCAGTAGAGCATCTCTTTGTCGGGATCGGTGAAGGCCTGGTGCGGAATGCGGCTGAAGAGCTGTTCATCTGTGCGGAGGAAATCGTCGATATTCACAGTCATCAGCCGGTGTGCCAGCGAGATGAGCGAGTCCTGAGGATCTTCCGGACGGCGGACACCGCGCACGATGCGGAACCGCTCCGACGCACCGGGGGCAAGGTCGAGCGTCTTCGAAGCCGACAGCACGCGTGCGAGATCACGGGCATCCCCCTTGACCTGTCCCGGATACTTCACATCCGTGAGGAAATCGCTTCCTTCAATGTTATTCACTTCGTTGGAATGGATGCTCATCCGTCCTTGTGCATCCACTGCCGTCACGATGTAGCCGTATACCTTGTCGTCGGGGAGGTTCTTGTCGGTGAAAAATGTCTGCTCGAGATCTGCGGCCACGCGTTCGTACACCCCGCCCAGGCTGTAGTCGCGTCGGTAGACCGCATAGCGCACATGGGGGACATTCTGTTTCCAGTAAAGCCGCAATTCGGTGCCGCTCCCCCAGATATCCCGTTTCACGCCTTCAGGCGGTCTGGGGCCGGACGGCGACATAAACTGGATGTCCACACGTTTGTCCCGCCCTTTGGCGGTGTCACCGACGCCGGTCTTCACCTGCGCTTCCTGATGCGTTGTTTCGCAGGAGAGGGCGATGGTCACGGAGTCGCCCGGCCGGATGTTGCCGAAGTTGCCCAGCTCGACGCCATAGAGGGCGCTGGCATTGACGTTCGTTTCGCTGTTTCCCCAGCGGGGAGCATTCTCTATCAGCAGTCTGGACCGGTCGTTGTTCAGATACACCGTCATACGCGGCGAAGGATCGCGGTGCTGGCATCGTTCGCCGCCGGCATGCGTCATCCGTCCCCACACGGCGTAGACCGACGACCTGGCCAGATCGATCACCTGGGGGATTTCCACCCCGCCCCACCGGTAGCTGCGGAAGCTTGACATCCGTTCCGGGCGGGAGGAGAAGGCGAGGAGGTCGTGCACCTTGTCGACATACGGCACGCCATGCTCAAGGACCCACCCGTCGGGAAGTTCTTCGTGGGAAAACGCGATAGCCTGTTGTTGCGGCAGGAGGACGACATTGTTGAAAGCCCGGTCCGTATTCTGGAGGAAGGGCAGCAGGTCGACTTTGGCACGTTGGGTTCCCGTATTGGTCACGGTCAGTTCCTGCACGGCCGCTCGCGAAGAGTAGACCAGAAATGATGCATCGACGGTGATATCGGGAAAGGGCGCAAAGGAGTACTTCACGAGGTCCGGATAGGAAGCTGTGATCACCGGCGCGTGGGCCATCCCGGCGATCGCGTTCACGAATGTGTTGCCTTTGCGGAAGCCGAGGGAGAGCCGGCCGGCGTTATCGGTGGTAAACTCGATACCGCGGGAGGAGTCGGAGAACGACATATGATACCCCTCATCCAGGGTAAACTCCGAGCGATCCATTGCCGCCGCGTACGTGGTATAGAGCGGGCTGTCTTTTGTGGCGTGAAGATGGGAAAGGAACGGACGCTGTGGCTGGGCGCAGAGGATTGCTGCGACGGCGCATAAGAGTAGTGCAACAGACAAATGTCTCACGGATGTCCTATAATTCTTAATTCTGAATTCTTCATTCTTAGTTCTTAATAGGTTTGTATATCTGAATTCTGAATTCAGATATCTGATATCTGAATTTGTGTGACACGACACCAGCCCTTATCTTTCTAATCCCACTTCATACACCGTCCCATTCGTTCCCTTCCACACGACAGGGCCGGCGGAGCCGGGCGACCAGGACGCCACTTCCCGGCCTGTCTTCCTATCGATCACCCGGAATGTGTCTTTGCTTTCATTGACGGGGCGAAGGGAAACCTGGATCGTATCGGCAGCCGTGCGTGTGATGCTCAGGTCGAATGTCAGGCGGCCGAATCTGAGGTTCGTGATACCAAGCGGAGATCCGAACGCCGGTAGACCTGCACCGGACGCAGGCAGGCCTGTGCCGGACGCAGGCAGGCTTGCAGGAAGACACGGGCCGAGGAGAAACGTTTGGGCCGATCCGTCCGGTGCTTCGCGGAACCCGACGATATTTCTGATGATGAACATCGGGAGTGTGGCGCCCCACCCGTAATTTTCGCTTCCGGGAACGACATCCCCGACCGGCCAGTATTCATTGGCAACACCCGGAATTCTGTAGGAGAACGGATCACCGTCGCGAGAAGGGATCACAGTCCGTGCGTCGGTGCGTGCATAGGTGCGAGTCGCCGCGTCTGCCACGGCGCGGGCTGCAGCTTCCCGTTGTCCCGCATTCCAGGCAGCTTCTGCAAACGTGAAGAGCAGCGGAGGCCACTCCAGACCGTGACGCGGATGCTCAAGGAAATAGGAGAATTTCGGCTGGAGTGCACGGATCTGGTCATCCGTTGCCACACCGCAGGTGACCGGGGCCAGCATCATGACATCATCGTACCCGTTAAGCACGATCGGTTTCCCGGTCCGGCCGTCGACGTCGTGAAACGACCCGCCGGTGAACATGCTCCGTGTGTTGCCGACGCGGCGGGCGGCGAGCGCATTCCATCGTTCTGCGTCCCCGTTTTTCCCGAGCACCCGTGCGAACCCGGCAAGCACGCCGAGTCCTTCCGCCATGCTGGATTCCACGTCGACGGTGCGCACGAAATCTGCGACAGCCCCTTCATTCTTCTCGGCCACGAGGAATCGCCGTGAGCCGTCCTGCCCGGATTCCCAGCTGTTATTGCAGTGCAGCCAGCCTTCCGCGTCGGTCCGGTGATCAAGCCACCACTCTGCGTATGCGGCGAGGTGGGGATAGAGAACGGCGAGCCATGCGGTATCCTGCGATGCTGCGAACAGGGCCCGGAGCATATGGAGCGGATAACCCCACATAGGTGCAGTCCCGCATTCCGAACCGTCGGACGAAATCATATTCACGCTGCCGTCTTCCCTCGCGCACGGGACGTTCGATGCGAGTGCATCGGCAAAGGTTCCATAGAACACCTCCCGGGCCAGGGCAGGCGCCCCGTAGCCGAGCGTCATCATATCGAGGCTCGTTTCGCCCAGCACCATGCGCGGGGAGTGCACCTGCATGCCGTCCCACGGATGTGAGAATATGCCGATTGGGCGGCGGACGGTCATCCGGAGCGTTTCGAAATCATACACCCACCCGTGCCGCCAGGAGTCCGGCCATCCGCCGGTGAGCACCGGACAGGAGGTCCAGAACTCACGGTCTTCTGCCAGTTGTTCCCCGAGCGCCACGGGTGCATCCGCGAGCGCCCGTTGCACTTCCACAAGAGTTTCCGATTCGTTGTGTCCTCTGCAGAGAACCACGAGCATGCCGGCCTGGCCGTGCGGGTCGATGGTGAGCCGGTAGCGTTGTACCGAAAGGAGCGGACCGCGTCCCTGCAACGATGCCGTGTTGACGGAGGCCGGCACGTTTTCCCGGATCCACCGGTCCCATTCTCCGTTTGATGCGGTGGACATGTGGTCAGTGCTTCTGAGGCTTCCGGCGAGGGCGAAGACGTCGCCGTACGCCCAGATCTTGCTCACGCTTGCGTCCCGTTCCGGCACATACCGTGCCGTGAGGCCGTCGCTTCCCCACCATTGTGTCGCGCCGATCCGGCAGATATGGGTGGCATCCACGCGCACATCGGTTCCTGTTCCTCGTTCGTTTGTCACACGCAAAAAACACCCGAGGGCGTGTTCGTTTACCAGGAAACATTTCAGGCTGAACGCGAGGCTGTCGGAATGCCAGTCGTAGCTCAGCATGTGCTTGGTGTGGTACGATGAAGAGAGGCGCACGCCGGACCGTGAAAAGTCTTCTTCGCCGGCGAAGACATGTGTGCCGGTGGCTACGCTGATGCGGAGGAGGGAAAGGTAGTTCACATGGTCGCGATCGCCCCAGCCGTATCCTCCCCCGACGGCTTCCGTGCGCCACCAGCCGAAGCCCAGCGGCGGGAATGTCCTGACGACGCCGCTGCGGTTTGCGACGAGGCTGTGATACGGATTGTCGATATAGCCGTGGGGGGTGTAGTCACCGGAGGGAAAAGCCGGAGGTGATGCAGGGGGTTGGGGTTGCCCCCCGGGTGTTCCGGCGTGTCCGGCGGAGAGCGCGAAGCACACGGCCGTCAGGCACGCGAGCCATTTCTGAGAGATCTTCACCATACCGTGCCCGCTCCGGACTGGTCGAGTGCCACTCATTGCGTATGTGGATGCAGCGACGTCGGCGCCATCCCGTCCGTCTCCGGTGGACACACAACCCGGATTGAAGCCAGGTTACGCGTACTCTATCCAACCGGGTGTGCGACAGGAGGGAAGAAGGGGCACGGTTCATATCCCTCCGACTGAGTCCCTTCGAGGCACTAGTCCCAACTATCTTATCCTAACAAAAGGCTCTGATCATCATTGGTGGGACGTGCACTGTGTCCCTTTGTCCATGGGGAAGCTATGCGCAGGGGCACTAGAACGTAAAGCCGACACCGATTCTATGTGATCCGCCGAGCGTCGTGTAGTTGCTGTACGCGTAGTCGGCGTTCAACGCGACTCCCGAGACCTTGAACGCCACGCCGCCTCCCACCGAATACGTCGCGGTGGAGTAGTTGAGCCGGTAGCCGCCGCGGAGGAAAAACGTACGCTGAAAATTCCATTCGCCGCCCACCTGTGCCTGCGGTTCTCCTTCGTTGGGCTTCACGGCGGTGAAGCTGACCAGGAGTTTCTGGTCGTCGCCGTCGATGGCATTCATGGCCATGCCGAACTGGAAGTTGGTCGGCAGCGGGTACGATTCGTTGACGTATTGGATGCTCGATCCGAAGTCCGCGATCTCCAGGGCGAACCGGAAGCCGCGGAAGTCGGAGACATACATCACCGCGAGGTCCAGCGACATGGCATCGGCCTTGAACTGCTCATAGAGTTTCATATTGATATAACTCACGGTGAAGCCGAGGGTCACCCGATCGGTGAGAAAGCGCGCATAACTCAGGCCGAACCGGTAGTTGCCGGCATAGAAGGTTTCCCCGGTGCCTTCAGGTTGCAGGGGCGTACGGACCTTCATTTCGTCGGTATAGAGCGCGGTCACGGAGAGGCCGAAGGTGCCGAAATCGCCGGCGTTGTAGGTCCCGGCGGCAAACTCGTGGTTGATGCTCGCGAACCATGCCGTGTGATCGAAGGCCACCTGCGTGCCCTTGAGCCACGGCAGCACGGCGACATTATAGTAGGTCGCCTCAGCGCCATCGGCAGCCGCGAGGTACGCATCGCTCATTCCCGCCCCGCGTGCGCTGACGCCGATTTTGAGAAACTGGCCATCGGTGCTCCCGGGGCGGTTGTATTGGGCCATCAGGAGCCCGGGAAACAGTAGCAGTACACAGAGTATCGTCCGTTTCATCGCTCTTCACCTTCAGTTGCGCGGTGCCAACGCTATTTGATAATCACAAATTTCCCGACCTGCACTTTGCCGTTCGTCACATCCTGGACGGTAAACAGATAGATGCCGCTCGCGATGGCTTGTCCGATATGCGACGTCAGATTCCAGTCTTCGTACCCTTTGTTGGGATCGGCGTGATCGATGGTATTGACGAGATCCCCCGCCAGGGTGAAAATCTTGATCTGGCATTGGGCCGGCAGGTTGATGAACTGAATGCGCCGGTCCTGCTCCATCCACCATGGCCTGTTTCCCGAGGGGCGTTCCCATGGCGGGTTGTACGAGTTGTACGCAATGTCTCCCCGGTAGGGATTCGGCACTGCGGCGACCTCGCCGACAGTCGCCGGCGGTGCCGTTCCCGGGACCACCACTTTCATGTTCGCCGAGAGACTTGTCTCCTGCGAAGGGAAGTTGATGACGTTGTCGGGCTTTGAAAACGCCGTCAGCGTATAATAGACTTCCACGTTGTTAAGGAGGCCGGTATCCTTGTAGTTGTACTGCAGCCCCGTGTTGTAGCCGACATCGTCGATAACGTCATACTCCGCCAGCAGTGTCCACGGTCCCTCCGAGCTCTTGGTGCTCTTGTAGAGCCGGTATCCTTCGAACGGGTGCGAGATCGTATCGCCGCGGTTTGCGTCCGTATAGACCTCCGGGTTTGTTGCGCCGGAGAGCGGTTTCCAATCGAACGACACCTCGTGGTTTGCCGTGGTCACGCGCAGCACGGGGCGGGGAGGCGGGGAGGGAACCTGGAAGTTCTTGCTTTTCAGGAACTGGAGGTAGGAAGCGTTCTTCAGGGCACCTGCGACCCCGTAACCGAAGATTTCGCCCATTTCCACGACCATCGTGTCTCCGACGGCGATGGTAAACGGACCGAAGCCCTGGATGATATGCGCGCGGGCCCGTTCAATGCGATCCGGCATGATCGTGCCGCTGGCCATCTCTTTGTAACATTGCGGGTCGGTCGTGGGCAGCTCTTCGTGTTCGTAGTATTTGAACGTCCACTTCTGCACATTGTCCACAGGGCGCAAGACGCTGAAGCCTACAGGGCTGATCGCCGTACCGTCATCCCCCCCGGGGGCATCTTCATCCATCGCCATGTGGTACGCCGGAAACCAGTGTGTGAATTCATCGATGAAATTGTCCGATGCATCTATCGTGCCGGCCGAGCCGTGCATCCAGAACGCGATGTAGCACTCTTTGAGCGGAAACTTTTTCGGCGTGATATAGTACCTGTGCAACAGGAATTCGTCCAGTTGACCGGAACTCCAGGAATAGGTGGTCTGGGTGATGTCCAGGTAGAGCGGCACGTGGTTTTCGACGTTCAGCAGATTGTAGTCGCTGTACCGGCAGACAAAATCCTGGTCGGAAACGCACGCATAGTTCGGCCAGTAAGGTATGTGGAGCGTATCGCCCTTCGAACCCACCCAGACCGTATCCCAGTTGTTGGATGTGGGATAGAATTCGTTGGGCGTGAAATGCGCCTGGGTCATTGACACAAGCGTGTCTCCTGTCGGTGCAATCGCACCAACCCAGATCCCGCCCTGGTAGAGATGCTCCTCGCGGCTTCCCGCGGGAAATTCCGCGTTGATGAGCCCGGGATAGTTCGTCCGCGCTTTGTTGAGGGTGCCCATGTTTGTGAGGACCTGGCGGACCTTGCCAACCGTGGTGAGCTTCCAGTCCAGCTTCGTAAACTGCGCGTATGTCGCCGCAGAGGGCAGCAATGCACACGCGATCGCAAACACAAGCACACTTCTGTACAGACGCATGGGGAGCTCTCGCCGCTGTTTCATGTCAATGCCGTTCATCAGAAGTCGACCCGGAGGCCGAGTTTCGTTGATCTGCCCTCCGAGAACACGCTCGGATTGCGCATACTGAGCATAGTATAGTAATCATAGTAGTTGTTCTGCGGGCTCTGCAGATCGCCATAATGGTACGGTTCCCCCGTCCACTGGTTGAATCCCAGGTCTGAGCGCACCGTCTGTACATTCCGTTGGTCGAAGAGGTTGAAGACATCGAGGGTCAGAGCCAGCCGGATGCCGCCGAAGGAGAATCCCTTCTCGAATTTCAGATCCGCGCTCGACGTATAGGGACCGTATGCAGTATTCTCCTGTTTTTGTGCTTCCACCGGATTGAGCGTCGCCTGGCCCGGCGTGTAGGGAGTGCCCGTGGCGTAGCGATAGAGCAGCGTCAGGTTCCAATCGTCGGGCAGCTGGAATCCGAAAATGTTCGGATGCTGTCCGGGTTCGACCGCCGCCGACACCTGCACAATCACCTGGTGCCGCATGTCCCAGTCCAGCGCACGTTCTCTGATCGGATACGGGAAATTGTTGGTGGACCTGACATAATCGTCGAATGCGGAGGACGAATAGCCGGTCGCCCACTGGAGGGTGTAGGTCGCGCGTCCGGAAATGAAATCCGATTGGTTCTTGACAACCTCGAACTCCAGTCCCCGGGCGCGGCCATAACCCAGGTTATCGTACAGATCAATCGGCGTACCCTGTGAGCTATAGACCCGCGTGGTCCCGACTTGCTTCGAGATATCCTTCCCGTAGCTCTTGATGTCGACGGCCCAGTAGTCATTCAGCTGATGTGTAAATCCGAACTCGTACAGAATTGTCTGTTCGTAGTCCAGAGCCGGATTGCCTGTGAATGTGCTGCTGTAGGGATCGCGATAGTAGTACTGCAGTTCCGGCAGCTGGTTGAAATGGCCGTAGGAGAAGAAGACGACGGTGTTTTCTGAGATCGGGAACGACACGCCGAAGCGGGGGCTCAGCTTATAGATGGTGCGTTTCCAGTTCGCGCGGAGGCCTGTGGCTGCCTCCCACCGTTGTGTCCAGCCGCTTTGCATCACCGTCGACCCCAGATCGAACATGTCTGCACGAATGCCGGCATTGATCACCAGGTACTCCAGCTCGAACTTATCCTGAATATATGCCGAGGCAATGGTGGGCTTGACGTCAAAGACCCAGCGGTCCTGGCCGAACAGGGGGAACGGGCCGGGAGGGGCGACGGAATCCACGCCCATGCCATAATTGGACAGTTTGGTGCCACCGTCCTGGATGTCGATATAGCTGATAGTATTGTATTGGTACTCGAAGCCTGTCTTGATGAGATGCGCAGGATGTACCTGCGATGTGAGATCGCCTTTGAACGTGAATGTCTTGGTGTGGTCATCACGCCAGATGGATTCCATGCCGCTGGGATCGTAGAATCCCGTGCTCTGGTCGATCGTCGGGGAGTTGTAGATGGCATTGAGCTTCCCCGTGCTGTCTGTCCGCCAGAAATCCGCGGGCGTCATGCCGCCGAGGGACCCCTTGTAGATAACGTCCAGGTAGCCGGCCATCAGCGTATAGTACGTCGCCTTGGAAAGCACGTGGTTGAATGTCGCGTTCAGGGTGTAGTTCTTCCGGCTGTAGTCGGCCGTGTTGTCGGGCGAGTTAATCCAGAGCCAGTCGAAATCGCTCCACTGTTTGCGCGTGCCGTGGTAGCTCAATGTCAGTTTGTGTTCGCCGGAGATATCCCAATTCAGTTTTGCATTGATATTGGTGGAGTTGTCCTGGCGTTCCTTGACCGTGAATCCGAAGAGATCCAGGTCGTGCCGTGTCCGGTGGTTGTCATACGGCGTATTCGTCAGCGTGGCGTTGGCCGAGAAAAAGAAGCTCAGCCTGTGCCCGGCATCGATGCCGAGCAGCGGGAGGAGCACGTTGGACACCGGCTCCGGCCCGCCGACATAGAGCGAACCGTAGTCCGTCATATACGAATCGCCCAGGAACCCCGCACGATCGGTCTTGTACTCGGCGCCGCCTTTAAACCGTTCGCCGCCGCTCTTGGTCACGATGTTCACCACGCCGGATTGTGCCTGGCCATACTCCGCGTTAAACGCCCCGGTGAGCAGCTCCACGCTTTCCACGTCCACCAGGTTCAGGTCCATCACGCTGCGGCCGCCGTAGATCGGGTGCGTGACGGGCATACCATCGACCATATACAGGATTTCGCCGCCGCGCCCGCCGCGGATATGGACATCCTGGAGGCTTTGGTCGCGCACCTGGAGCTGGGTCCCGTCGGCAAGGCGGAGCGTCGGTGGACCGGCAGTCAACACCGCTCCGGCCTGCAACTTGAAAATATCCCCCATCGCATCCAGCCCCGGCGTCTCGCGAATGGTGGTCTGCGAAACGGTACGCCGGGTGGAGGTGACGTCCTTCTGCACCATCTTCTGTTCCGCCGTGATCGTTACGCCTTCCACTTCGATTGCCGTTTGCTCCAGCTTGATATTCACTTCCGACGTCAGATCGATCTGCACGCGGACCCCTTTGACGGTGACGCTCTGATACCCGACGCTCGTCACCTGGATATCGTGAATGCCGGGCGGGACGCGCAGGATGAAGAAATGGCCGTCGATGTCTGTTGACGCGCCGAACGAGGTCCCCTTGACGGCGACATTCGCGCCGACGAGCGCATCGCCGGTCGTCTTGTCGCGAACGGTCCCGGCGATTTTCCCCGTGTTCTGCCCGAAGGCGGCAGGCATGAGGAGGACTCCGGCCAGGAGAGCCAGCGCCGGCCGGACCAGCAAACGAAGTACTGCGTGGTGCCGCGTCATATCAGACTCCTCACTGAACATGCAGACTTCTCAGGATTTCTTGTGTCATCACTTTGGCGTCATCTTTTTTGATGAAATAGAGCGGGAACCCGAGCACGACGGCGTCGTACACCGTCCCGTAGTACCGCAGCGCAATGGCGCGTCCGCGGTAGGTGACGTTGGGACTCTGGTCGTCATTGACGTAAGAATAGAGGATGTCCGTGAATCCCGCCATGGACGTGATGAGATTCACCTGTGAAAGTTTGCCGTCGTAGGGGAAGAAGGCGAGGCGCGTGGAGTCCACGCTGAAGTTGCTGAAGACCCCGGTCTTCCCTTTACCCCCCGTCATGTCGCCGAGGATATCCGTTTCGCTGACCATGCGGATGTGGAGATAGTCGTACACGAAGTTCCCTTGCGTGAACGTAAACGGAAAGTTCTGATAGTAGGCGAACGACTTCAGGATGCGCCACCCGCTCATCAGGAACTTACCCCCCACTTTGAGGTAGTCGGTGAACACCGCGATGTTGGCGGGATCCGAGATCTTGTGGGGCTTGCTCGTCGGGATATCATCCGCGTGCCAGACCAGGAGTTTGTAGTGCGACAAGACTTCGCGCGGCGGCATCCCGTTCTGCTTGAAGTCCCACTGGGTCGCGCCCGGGAAGAGCTCCGCGTAAAACGCGTCGGTTACCGAATCGGTGATCCCCATGGTAATGAAGGGGTTGTTGAATTCGTCGGTCTCGTCGATGATCAGCACGCTCTGGTCGAACGTGGGGACGAGCAGAGTGACGAAGACGGAATCGCCGGTGGGGTCGGTCAGGTTGGTATTATTCCGCGAGATCACCCGGAGTTTGTGCTGCCCGTTGAACGGCGGGCTGAATTTGTCGGGCGTCACGAACACGGACGTATCGGTCGTCCATGTAACCGGCCCGCCGTCTACAGACCATCCGAACGCCACGATTTTTCCCAGCTTCGTGGGGTCGGTAGCCTTGAAGATCAGGGGCACGCCCGCCCACCAGTCGGTGATCTGCGGGCTGACCAGCAGCGTGGCATTGCGGCCCGGCGACAGGATTTGCGTGAGCGGCGGTGCCGTGCGCAGGGTATAGATGATTTTCTCCGCCGGTTGCGTGTCGGCATTGCCGTCGTTGTCGATGGCACGGACAAGGAAAATCTGCTTGTTCAACGCGTCCGTGGAATTGAAGGCGATGACCGCGCCGGAACCGGTGGTGTCGGTCCAGGCAGTTGAATCGAAGATCACCCAGTTGTCCGTCGAACCGCTGACCAGATGATAGGTAAAGTAGCGGTACTGATAGCGTGCGATGAAGCCGTCGTTATCGCCGCCGCTCCAGTTCAACGTCACCAGGGCGAAGACGGTGTCATTGTCTTTGGGCACGTTGGCCAGCCGTGTATGCGGTGCGCCGTTGGGATTGGGAGGGGCGGTCGGCCGGTCGCAGGAAAGGCCTGCCAGCATCAGCCCCAGCATGAGCCATCGCACCTGTTGTGTCATCTGTTTGGTCATAAGCCACCTGTCATCATCTTTGCAGCCGTTATTCCGGTACACCATGTCAATCGTCGTGCCGTCCGCCGGGAGGCGTCTCGCGGAAGCAGCGATCGCCTGCTCATTGGTGATGCGGAGAATCGCAATGGAGACGGGTTCCGCACGGAGTGGGAAGGCCTTTCGTTCATCGCATGAGATCGCCGGATGAGCATCAGAGCGCCTGCACCCGCACGACGGTCACTTGCCGTTCAAAGTAGAACTGATCCTGGTAGCGCCGCAGCGATTTATACGGGAGCACCTCCACATCCACCTGTGTGACGCCGTTCTCCCGGACCGTGAAGGTACCGGTGAAATCCATGCTCGGTGCAACGCCGGGGGGGAGACCGACGGGATTGAGATAATGCTTCGGAATGAAGATCTCCATTTCCGAGGCGGTGAGGGCAAATGTCAGCCGGTCGTACGTTCCCGGCGGAACATAGGATTCGAAGATCGTGTATTTCCGGAATCTGCTGTTTTGCGGCGTGATCGTGGCGGTATCGAGGTACGTAATCGCCTGTCCGTTCAGCCACTCCCGCCCCAGGGCGTTGATGGTGTCGCTGGTAATTCGTGCGCTCGAGGAATTGCTATAGATGGCGGCGTACGAATCTCCCTGGGACAATCGCCCCTGCGAGACAACCATGCCGAAGTTGTCCCACCGTGAAAAGTGCGAGGTATCGTTCAGCAGAACGATGTTCGTATCGCTCTCGGTACTTTTCAAGGTGACCCGCAGAATGCCGGGCGACGGTGAAGGCTCAACACTGGTTTTGCATCCATCCAGCACCCAGGTGAGCAGAATTATGGCAGCAAGAACACCGCACCGCGTGGACATACGCGCCTCATGCAATCATGTGTGACTCTGATCGCAGGTCCCGCCGGCTGCACTGCGCAGCCGGCGGTTCCCTGCTGTGTGGCGAGCTGGTCGCCGAATCCTACTGCTGTGCTGCTACTTCATCAACATCATCTTGGTGATCTTCTCGTTGTTGCCGGCGGTCAGACGGCAGAAATAGACGCCGCTGGAGACCGCTGCACCGGAAGCGTTCGTGCCATCCCACTGTGTAAAGTGCTCGCCCGCGTGCTGCATGTCATTGACGAGGACTTTCACCTGGCGTCCGAGGACATCAAACACCACCAGCTGCGTCTGCATTGCGCTGGGGAGGGTGTAGGAGATCCTGGTCGACGGGTTGAACGGGTTCGGGTAGTTCTGTTCCAGGGCAAACGTCCAGGGCGTTGTGGCCTGGCCCGGGTTGTCCACGCTGGTGGTGATGCCCGCTTGTGGGTAGTTGTACACCTTCACGTTGTCGATTCTGCCGCGGAACGGACCGACGTAGTAGTTCTGTGTGCCGTCAAACCACGACCGGCCGACACGCAGAGGAGCACCGGCCATCAACGGGGGTTTGATACCGTCGACGATCTGTTTGTACATCAGGACGTCGTTTTCGTTCTTGATGACCATCGCGAACTTGCCCAGCGTCTTGTTTCTCTCGATGATGATGTGGCGCCAGTGGCCGACATGGGCAGTCGCGGCGATCAGCGTGTCCTGCAGCACATTCGCGCCTGTTCCGTCATTGTTCCAGTACCGCGCTGTAAAGACGGGCAGGGTGGCGCCGTTACGGAAGCTCAGCTCGAAGTTGGCGTTGTTCCAATCCGTCTCTGCTGAGGGGTTGATGATGATACGTACTGCATGCCGGTCTGCGGAATCCGCCTTGACCCAGCAGTCGAGTGTGAATTCTTCGACCGCGAGGAACGGTGACACGGCCTCAACCCAGTTGGAGTCGATGTCGATTCCCGGATGGGTCTTCAGCTGCCATGAGTAGTTGCCGCCGCCCATGGGCACGTCTGTTGAATAGTCCTTCTGGACGCGCGTCACGATGGCGCAGTTGTTGGTGGAATGGTCGACCGGGGTGCCGGTCGGACCTTCTTCGAACGTGAGATCGAGCACCTTCGAATTGGGCTGATAGATGCCGAAGGACAGCCGGGTTGGCGCCGTTGTCGCTTCAGCATTGGAGGGGTACAGAGACGTCAGGCTGTTGCCGTCCGTGACCTTGTAGTAGTATTGCACCGTCTTGCCGAACGCCTGGCTGGGGATGGAACCGGTGAACGTGTTGTTGGGTCCCGTGCTCAGGGTGATGCTGCTGAATGCACTCACGGTATCGGTACGGTACTTCAGCACGGCGCTCGTGATGCTTCCGCCGGCGTTCAGCGGGAATGCCGTGACGCTGACGGGATAGGACGACAAGGTCGACGGCTGGTTGGCCAGGACGATTTTGTCCGAAATCACCGGCGGCCCGGCAAAATTCCGGACCACTTTGCTGATGCGGAGCTCATCGATGAATCCGTCGAGCCATGAATCGACGCTGGGATTGGTAATGCCCACGGCACCCGCCCACCCCATGTGCATTGCCTGGTGCGTTGTACGTGGATTGTCGCCCTTGGTAAAGCCCTGGGTGAGAAATCCCTTCAAGACCTTATTGTGATCATGGACCATGACCGCGATGAACGCACGGTCGGCATCGCGAATAAACGTCAAATGGACCCATTCCCCCGGAATGAACATGTTGTTCGGGGAGGTCACCGTCACGTAGGTTCCTGACTCTGCGACATAGCCGCCGTGGAACAGACGATTGTCGCCCCACATTTCGAGCCACCAGTTGGCGCCATCATAAAACGTTTCGTCTGCGGGTTTCATGCAGACGCGCGGCACCCACCGGTAGTCGGCGCTGTTGTCGCCGAACGTGAAGATATTGGCCCACGCCTCGATTGTCCAGCTGCCGGTCATATCGAGGGCGGCGGTATCGGCGACGGTGAGGTAGGTGGAGTCGTTGATGGAGCCGTTATCCAACCGAACGCATTTCCCCATCCCGGCGACGCCGGTGTTGTTGATGTAATAGATTTTCGACGGGCTGGTGGTATGCTTCACTGCCTGCGCAGCGGTCTTGCCGACCACTGCGGCTTCGTTGACCATCGAGGAATCGAAATGCAGCAGCACGACCGTGTTGGAATCAAGAGTGTACGGTCCGCCGATGGGTTCGAGCGCCTGCGCGCGAACGCCCACAACATAGACCATCATCAGGAAGATGATGGCAACCAGGTAGAAACGGGATTTCATAGCTACGCTCCTTATGATAAAAGCGTGACGTGCAACCTGACGACTGGTACAGACGCCTCAGGTGGTGGTGTGAGGCACACGTAAAGAAGAATCTCGGACGTTGTTCACCTCCTCCCTGAACACGGGTAGTTATTATTGAAATTTGAGTTGAGTATTTTATGGATGTTAGCGGTAACATTAACGCATGTAGTTTACCGCCAAACGCAACAGCCGTTCATTTTTTCAAGAAAACGGGGAATGCTTGAAGATTATAATCTGAACTTCCAAAGTCAACAGAAAAATCACCAATTCGACGCTTATCGGGCGCCTCGAAGCTATTTTGCTGAAAAAGCATACACTATGCGGTTTGTATATGTCGTACCGGGACGCAGTACCACCGGCGGAAACGCCGGCTGATTGGGCGAATCAGGGAAATGCTGCGGCTCCAGACAGAGAGCGTAGCGGTGCACATATGTCCGGCCGTACTTCCCTTTGATCGTCCCGTCCAGGAAATTCCCGGTGTAGAACTGCAATCCCGGTTCGGCCGAAAGGACTTCCAGGATTCTTCCGGTCGTCGGTTCGGTCACCCGGGCTATCAGACGCATGCCCTTGCCCGTGTTGTTCAAGACCCAGTTGTGGTCATATCCGCCGGCCCGTTTCAACTGCACATCGTCGGCATTGATGCGCGCCCCGATCGCCGTCGGCGTGCGGAAATCCATCGGCGTCCCGGAGACATCCTTCAGTTCCCCGGTCGGAATCAACGTGCTGTCGGTGGGCGTAAACCGGTCGGCATCAATCATCACCACATGGTTCAGGATTGTGGAATCCTGATTGTCGCCGGCAAGATTGAAGTAGGAGTGGTGCGTGAGATTCACGATGGTCGGCTTGTCGGTTGTCGCGGTGAATTCCACGGTCAGCTCATTCGCTTCCGTCACCGTATACACGGCCTTCACCGTGAGCGTGCCGGGATACCCTTCGTCACCGTCTTTGCTGACATACGTCAGCACGAGCGACGGACCGTCCTTTGCCGCAACCTGTTCCGCCGTCCAGACCACTTTGTCGAATCCTTTGAGACCGCCGTGCAGATGGTTCGGGCCGTTGTTCGCGGCCAGGACGAACTCCTTGCCTTCGAGCGTGAACTTGCCGTTGCGGATCCTGTTCCCGTAGCGTCCGATCAGCGCGCCGAAGTACGGTGTTTCCTTCAGGTATCCCGCCAGTGAATCGTAGCCGAGCACGACATCGTCCAGCTTTCCGTTGCGGTCCGCGACGCGGAGCGACACGACGAGCCCGCCGTAGTTCGTGATCTTCGCTTCCATACCTGCGCGATTCTTCAGGGTATACAGGAACACTTCAGTTCCATCTGCGGTTTTGCCGAACGAGACGGGTTTCATCGCATCACCTCCGGCAGTGTTGCGGGCGCATCCGCAGATGCCTGCGAGGACGGCTGCAGCGGTGCATGCCAGAAATATTCGTGGGATGAACATGGTGACACCTCATAGCTCGAGTGGAACAAGACGATGTATTTTCGGTTCATGTGTGCTGTACAGTATTCCGCCGTCGCAATTGCCGTGCCGGCGGCGATGATCTTTGAGGAAAAAGGCCCCGGGTCGCCCGTGCGCCACGGCGCTGTCAAGCGGTGGCGAGCGCCAGAGCACCGGTGTTGCGCACTCTGAGCACGGTTACCGCGCCGTCGCCAAACACTTCTTCCATAGTCTTGACATACCCCGGCACGCTCGCCTTGGGGAGCGCGGTCAGGATGGTACCTGCGAACCCGCCGCCATGCACGCGGGTCGCTCCCCTTCCCGCCTGATGGATATACCACTCCGAGAGGGCGAGGGCGATCATGATGCCCTGCCGGCGCACGCTTCCCGGCGCCGCGCAATTCTGCAGCCAGCGAGCGGAGGAGCTGCCGGACGCCAGCATAATGGAGAGGAACCGGTCGACGTCATCGTGTTCCAGGGCGCGCACCAGTTCCGTGACGCGTTCGTTTTCCGAAAAGAAGTGGAGCGCACGCAGGATCGCCCGGTCGCCGACTTCCGTGCGCAATTCCGGGATGGCACGGAGGAACGGCTCGGCGGGAAGATCACGCAGAACATCGTAGCCGAAGTACCGGGCGACCTCTTTCATTTCACCGGGCACGGCTGCGTACTCCGCCGTCAGATCTTCATGCGTCGCTCCGGTATGGACCACGAGGAGGCTGATGTCATGGTCGTCGAAGCGGGAGCGGAGTGTCCGCGTGAGCGGCGATGCCGGATCCGCAAAATCGATATGGACGATCCCGCCGAGGGCACAGGTGAGCTGGTCCATCAATCCGCACGGTTTGCGGAAGAATGTGTTCTCCGCATACTGTCCGATGTGGGCGAGCTGGGCCGGGGGGATACGGCCATTGTTGAAGAGCGTGTTAAAGAGCGTTCCCAGCAGGATCTCGATGGAGGCGGAGGAACTGAGTCCCGAGCCCGGCAGTACGTCGCTCATGACGACGGCATTGAGGCCGCCGATGCTGTAGTCGAAATCGCGGAAGCGCGCGGCGGTACCGCGGATCAGGGCGTTGGTGGTTCCTTCCTCCTGACGTACCGGGTCGAGTTCGTCAACGTGGATACGGAACGGCGCGTCGTAGCCATCCGAGCGGATGGTGATGACATTGTCGGTGGTTGGAGAGGCGGCGGCGATGGTATCGAGCTGGACAGCGGCGGCGAGGACGCGGCCGTTGTTATGGTCGGTATGGTTGCCGCACAGTTCCACGCGTCCCGGGGCGCTGGCGAGGAGCGCCGGTTGACCGGCATAGAGTTCCTCGTAGGTATCGGTAAGTCTGCGGAACCTATCCGTAGCCGAGCGGACCTCTTCGGGGGAATTCCCGTAGAGGTTTTCGAGGTGACGCATGAAGACCGAATCGGCGAGGTAGGTATCCATCGGAGAAGCCGGATCGCTCCTGGAGTTTATGTTACCGCTAACATGGAATTGGCACAGGTAGACCCGATCAATCTACTACGCGAATAGGTGAAAGTCAATGCTTTTGCGGAAATAAAGAAATAAAGAATATCTATGGTCCCGGGCGCCGCACCCCCGGGCGCACGGAGTTCCTGCTCGGGCGCGGCGTGTGCCGGGCAGCGTAGTGGTCGAGGAGATTACGGATCATCTTCTGGTACTGCGTGCGATGCTTCCTTGCCATGTGCTTGAAGAATGTGACGCTGGTCTTGCTTAATGAAATTGTGATCTTGATCTTCTCATCACGCAGAACGAGCTGATCTGGGTTCGGGAGAAAGTCTTTCACTACTTGAAGACCGCCACTTTCGTCATCTGTGTATCGTGTTCGTTTCTTCATAGAGACGCCTGCCTTTTCTCCAAAATCCCGCGCCAAATATACGTATAACATTCCGTCTGTAGGTGAACCGCACTGTCAGGATTCCCTCAGGCACCCTCCCGATACAGTACAACCGTGCCTCGCCCTTGCTCTGCCCCACTTCCCGGGCTATGACACGCTGTGGATCGAGGAAAGCATGATGCGCATCTGCAAATGCAATGCCGTGTTTTGCCTGATTCTCACGGTCCTTTTCGTCATCCCACTCAAACCGGGCAGACTCCATGCGTAAGATAGGAAGTTATATGGAATATTAGCAATATATTTATATGGTTATCCCATATACACAGGACAGGGGGCTTTTACGGTGAAATGCGGATAATATTCGATGACGGAAGCACTACTGCCGTGCGACAACGTACGTACTGGCGCCGGCAGATCTCCCTTTCAAGCCGTTACGTCGTTGTGCGGGGCGGAGTATAGGGACACTGAAAGAACTCAGAGGCCGTTCGAAGATCCGGCTTGTTCAAATGCTATTTCGGCTCCGTTTCGCTCTATCAGTTCCCGTATTCGTGCCTCCGCACTTGTTCGCACCTCGTCGAGAATTCCCGTGGCGAGAGCCTTCTGGCGCGCCAGGGTGTGGAGTGCGGAGAGCGCTCCGGTCCGGTCTTCTTCCGTCAGCCGGTTCCACCAACCGTTCTCATCCTGCAGGACGACCAGAGAATCGGTCTGGAGCGACAGCAATTGCGGATCGGGCAATCGCGCTTTAACCTTGAGCGGCGGGGATGAAATCGCGATCTCGAAAGGCTGCTTCAGATCGTAGCCGGCTTTTGCGGTGAACGTCCCCCGCAGGTGAATCGTCTTTGTGCTGCCGAGCCAGGAGTGGGACCATTCATAGTCCACCAGAATCGGGCGGGAGATTGTCGCAATCTCGAGGATGGGAGAGGTCTGCTCGATGATGACGGTTTCATTGACCGTCACACGCGGGGTCACCTGAAACAGGGTCCGTATGCCCTCCGCGGCAGCGTGCGCCAACTCGGCAGGTGCCTGAATCAGCAGGCGATACGCCACCCACGTCCCGCCGAACAACAGCAGGACGCCCAGAATTCCGATAATGGTGACAGTGCGGATGCCTCTGGATTCTGAAGCGGATTGGTCCATTGCTCACCTCATCAACGTCATCCGTGTCATGGCTGCGAAGTTCCCTGCAGGCTACAGGAATTGATCCTTCCCGTCAGGTCTGATGCACCGCATATCACTGCGTAAGGTTCCGGCATGATGACTCCTTCACTGGCCGTGCGCCCTTTTCACTGGTCATGGCGCGCAATCAGGTCAGAGCATTGTCCCTCTAGGAAATCTCCCCATCATTTGGAAAGCACCATCCTGGAGGATTGCACGAACGATCCGGAAACCATCCTGGTGAAATACACGCCGCTCGCCAGCCGGCTGCCGTCAAAGGTCACTTCGTACGTTCCTGGCAGTTGCTGCTCGTTCACCAGCACCGCCACCTCCCTGCCGAGTACGTCGTAGACGCTGAGGCGTACCCAGGATGATCCTGGAATTCTGATTTCGGAATTCTGATATCTGATTTCTGAATTTGTCGCCCCCCCTCCAGAACCCGGACCCGAGACCCCAGAACCAGCTCCTGAAACTGTATACCGTATCTTCGTAGACGGATTGAACGGATTGGGATAGTTTTGCTGCAG
>PMCM01000011.1 GCA_003154155.1 Ignavibacteriota bacterium
ACATCTGATGCTGCCCGACGTCGGTCACTACCACCGCCTCCCCCCCGGTCACCTCACCCAGCACGTGGAAAACGTGTTGCGCACGGATTTGCGGTCCTGATTGGTAGCGCAACGGATGCTCCCGCTTCCACCCCGCGATCCTCAGCTGCCACTCTGTGGTATCGATCTGCCGCACGTGGGGGATCAGGCTGTTCAGGACGTTCTTGACGTCACCGACGATCGGCACATCTACCCGGACATTCTTGCTGATGGCAGCCGGATCGATGTCGATGTGTATCACGGTCGCCTCCGGGGCGAAGGCTTCGACCTTTCCCGTCACCCGGTCATCAAAGCGGGCGCCCACTGCGATCAGGACATCGCAATGGTTCACCGCCATATTCGAGTACCAGGTACCATGCATCCCCAGCATCCCGATAAACAGCGGATCATTCGCCGGGAATGCCCCCAGCCCCTGTAACGTTGTGGTCACCGGACAGGACATCTTGCGGGCAAATGCCGTCAGTTCCTTCGCGGCGTCAGCCAGGACCACACCGCCGCCGACATACAATACAGGGCGCTTCGCGTTGTTGATAACCTCCGCCGCTTTGCGCATCTGCTTCAGATGCCCTTCGACAATCGGGTTGTAGCTGCGCATGGTGACGCTGGCCGGATAGTGGAACGGCGCGGTGTGCGCCATGACGTCTTTGGGGAGGTCTACGAGCACCGGTCCGGGCCTGCCGCTGGTCGCGATATGAAACGCCTCCTTGATCGTGCGGGCCAGCTCCGTCACATCGCGCACCAGGTAATTGTGCTTGGTGATCGGCCGGGTGATCCCGACAATATCCGCCTCCTGAAACGCATCGTTGCCGATCAGCCGGAGCGGCACCTGACCGGTGAACACCACGAGAGGCAGGGAATCCATGTACGCGTCGGCAATGCCCGTCACGGTGTTCGTCGCGCCGGGTCCGGAGGTGACGAGAACGACACCAGGCTTCCCGGTTGCCCTCGCGTACCCTTCCGCCGCGTGCGTTGCCCCCTGTTCGTGGCGGGTGAGGACATGCAGGATATCGGACAGATCATGCAGCACATCGTACACGCCGATCGTCGCGCCTCCGGGATAGCCGAAGAGCACTTCGACCTTTTCTTCGATCAATGAGCGGACGAAGATTTCTGCACCCGTCATGACCGTGCCCGCTCCCGACCCTCCTTCGCTGCGTGAATCCCGTGTCATAGGTACTCCTGTTGATGATTGTAGGCCCTCGGGGCTTATTACAAATCCGTTACAGCACCCAGGCTGCTGCTGGATACCGCCTTCGCATACTTCGCCAAGACGCCCCGCGTCGGCGCGGGTGAAGGCTTCCATGCGGCACGCCGCCGGGCGATCTCCCCATCAGGCACGTGCAGCGTGAGTTCCTGCGTCCCGGCATCGATCGTGATGGAATCTTCTTCGTGAACGAGTGCGATGGTTCCGCCGACCGCCGCTTCAGGGGCAACGTGACCGACCACCAGCCCATACGTTCCACCCGAGAACCGGCCGTCGGTTATCAACGCGACCGCATCACCCAGCCCGGCTCCGATGATCGCCGACGTGGGAGCCAGCATTTCACGCATCCCGGGACCGCCTTTCGGCCCTTCATAGCGAATAACAATGACGTCGCCCGCGCGGATGCGGCCGGCCAGGATGGCCTCGAGACAGGTTTCTTCCGAATCGAAGACACGCGCCGGCCCGGTGATCTTCGGCTTCTTCACGCCCGTGATCTTCGCGACGGCTCCCTCCGTTGCCAGGTTTCCGCGGAGGATGGCAAGATGTCCCTGGGTATACAGCGGAGAACCCCATTGATGGATGACTTCCTGCCCCGCCGGCGGCGCGGACGGAACACCGGCAATCACCTCTGCAACCGTCTGTCCCGAGATGGTCATGGCATCGCCGTGCAAGAGACCGTGATCCAGCAGCATCCGCATGACCTGCGGCACGCCACCCGCCTGGTGAAACTCCGTCACCAAATGCCTACCCGAGGGCTTGAGATCGCACAACACCGGTACGCGACGCCGCATCATTTCAAAGTCATCCATGGTGAGGGGCACGCCCATTGCATGCGCAATAGCCAGAAGATGCAAGACGGCGTTCGTCGACCCGCCGACTGCCATGACAACGGCGATGGCGTTCTCGAAGGCTTTTCGTGTGAGGAGAGTGCGGGGAAGGATCTGGTGTTCAATCGCATGAACGAGGGCGATGGCCGACGCCGTGGTGCTGCCGGTCTTTTCGGCATCTTCAGCAGCCATGGTGGAGGAGTACGGGAGGGACATCCCCATGGCTTCGATGGCGGAGGACATCGTGTTTGCCGTATACATGCCGCCGCAGGAGCCGGCTCCCGGGCAGGCATGCCGTTCCACCTCCAGCAGCTCATCCTGCCCGATCTTGTTGGCGCTGAACTGGCCCACGGCTTCGAATGCGCTTACAATGTTCAGATCGCGGCCGTTGTAATGCCCCGGCTTGATCGTTCCGCCGTAGACGAAAATCGCAGGAATGTTGAGCCGCGCAAAAGCGATCATCGCGCCGGGCATGTTCTTGTCGCACCCGCCGATCGCCAGGATCCCATCCATGCACTGCGCCCCGCACACCGCTTCAATGGAATCGGCGATGATTTCCCGCGACACCAGGCTATATTTCATTCCCTGGGTGCCCATGGAGATGCCGTCACTCACCGTCATTGTCCCGAACACCTGTGGCATCGCACCCGCTTCTTTGAGCGCTGCCATCGCGGCATCAGCCAACCCGTTCAGGCCGGCATTGCAGGGTGTCAGAGTACTATGGGCGTTGGCTATGCCGACGATCGGCTTGGCAAAATCATTGTCGCCAAACCCCACAGCCCGGAGCATGGCCCGATTGGGTGTACGCTGGACGCCTTCGGTGATCGAACGGCTTCGACGATTCCACGAAAACGGCTCTGGCATTAGGCTCTTCCTCAAACAGACATATGAAACAGCATACTCGGTCTGCCAGAGGCGAACCTTGCTTACCGGTGCATCGTGTGGAGTGTTTTGCGGTGTGCTTGGTTAACCTCTGGCGTCCGGGTCAGTTAATAAGGCCCAGAAGCAGGAGGTTGACAATAAGGAGCAGAATGGATACCAGGGAAACAGCAATGCCACGCACCGCGAGGGAGTTCTTCGCGGAAATGTCGTCGGCGGTATGGAGGCTGGTTCCCATCAGAGAACTTTGTATGAAGTTGAATATAGAAAATCGCGAGTGAGTGTCAAGTAAAAAATACAAAGGGTACGTGGTACTACTTCCCCCGGGTAAGAGTGATCTCCAGAGGTGAGAGTTGCTGTAATGTAAAATGATCCAGGTATGCAGCCCAATCCTTTTCCGACCGGAATACTCCGTTGCCCGTCCACCCTGCGCCGGCATAGTACACAAATGCCGCCCCGACCGATGACTCCCCGATCATGAGATGCTGATCCTTGTCCTCGGCGTATTCTGTGCATCCTCCGGACGGAAAGACGATGGCAGTCCCCAGCGACCCGGCAAGCGAGTCCCCGGTCGTGGGACCCCAGAGCGAAAGCAGACATCGTCCTTTGGGGCGTGAAGCAACAATGTTGACGCGTTTGACAAGTCCGCACGCTATCGAAAGATGTTGCCCGGTGCGCGGACCGGTGAAACGCACCTCGATCCTGTTGAGGTTTTCTCCCGCATCCAGCGAGATCACTTTTTCCTCGGTCAGACTGTCACCATCGACGACCCATGCGTAGCGTAACGCAAAGGCGATTCGGACGGGACCGTTTGTCAGCGTCCTGCAGGAGGTAAAGACGCCCGGTTGCGCCACCTTGCCTTCCTGCCACAGACCTGACCCCCCCGCACCGAGCGAACGGCCCACGGCGAAGAAATCAGCTCCCTCACCCCGATCCTGGTGGTAGGTGTCTTTCCCCGGAGTGCTCCCTTCGGCCTCCTTGTACCATTTCGCGACAATGGGGTACCGCACCCGCTTTGTCCAGACGTCGATTCCGTTGTTCACTTCTGCGGCAAGTGCCGGGCCGTACATCCTGAAGGCTATCCTGTCGTTCTCCCATGCATAGTCCTCCCGCGGGAGAACGAACATCCCGCTCACCACCGATGCCTGAGGCAATTTACGCCCGGGAGACATCCTGACGACGTATCGCTTCGTCGCCCGTAAACCGATATCGGATTGAAAGAGAATTTCCCTATCGGTCACCTGCACCGCAAGTGAATTCTCCTTTCCCTCCTGACACACTTTGATCCGGGCAGGATCGACTTCACCGATCACCTCCACTGCTTTCGATAACGGTATTGCGATCGTTTCATGCGATCGGACGATCGCAGCGGGGTTTTTCACGGTCACCAAGAGAGACTGTGCAAATCCCGGCGTTGATGAGATCAGAAGAGCTAGGATCAGACCATTGCGCATGGTTGCCTTCATTGTTCTATGCTATCGCTGGATGCGGGCACATCCGCCTCTGGCAAATGCGCGCACTTGTTCGACCGTTGCCATCGTAGTATCACCGGGGAACGTTGTGAGAAGCGCCCCATGCGCCCATCCCAGCTTCACTGCCTCGTTGGGTGATTCACCGCTCAGCAGGCCGTAGAAGAACCCGCTCGCAAAGCCGTCTCCGCCGCCGACTCGATCCAGCACATCCAATTCGCACGTGGGAGCGGTGTGGGTTTTGCCGTCCACCCAGGCAACTGCGCTCCAACCGTGGCGATTCGTCGAGTTCACATCACGCAACGTCGTCGCCACAATTTTCACATGCGGGTGCTTCGCAAGCACGTTATTCATCATACTGAAAAATGCGGACGGGTCGAGTTTCGACTTTGCTGCCACGTCAGGGCCCGGAATCCCGAGACCTTTCTGGAGGTCCTCTTCGTTCCCCACCAGCACATCTACGTTCTCGACGATTCGCCCCACGACCTCGACGGCCTTCTTTTCTCCGCCCCAGATCGCCCAGAGTTTTTCGCGGAAGTTAAGATCGAAACTCGTAATGGCGCCTGCCTTCTTTGCGGCTTTCATTCCTTCGATGATCAACTCGCCGGTCGTCTCGGAAAGCGATGCGAAAATGCCACCGCTATGGAACCATCGGACACCGGCATTGAAAATGCCGTTCCAGTCGAAGTCGCCGGGTTTGAGTTGCGCAGCAGCTTCATTCGAACGGTTATAGAACACCAAAGGGGCGCGGACGCCGTGCCCCCGATCGCTATACACGGTCGCCATGTTCGGACCGTTGACGCCGTTGTGCTTGAAGCGCTTGTAGAACGGCTTCACNNGCGGCCACATTGAACTCGCCGCCGCTGACGTGAATCTTGCATTCGGTGGCTTTGCGGAACGGTACGATTCCCGGATCAAGACGGTGGACAAGCGCACCCAGCGAAAGGAGGTCCAGTGCGCCGTCGCTCTTTATATTCAGTTCATTGCTCATGAAAACTATAGTCCCTCTGTTGTTTCACAAAGCATCAATCCACTTCGTATGAAATTTCCCTTCCTTGTCGACCCGGTGATACGTATGCGCGCCAAAGTAATCCCGCTGGGCCTGAAGCAAATTCGCAGGGAGGTTGGCCGAGCGGTAGGAATCGAAGTATGAAAGTGCGCTCATGAACGCGGGCACCGGAATCCCGCATTCCACCGCGGCGACAACAACGACTCGCCATGCCGCCTGGTAGCTATCCAGGACCCTGGCGAAGTACGGATCGAGCAGGAGATTCAACAGCACGGGGTTCGTTTCGTAGGCGGATTTGATTTTCCCGAGGAATTGTGCACGGATGATGCAGCCCGCCCTCCAGATGGAGGCAATCGTGCCAAACTGCAGGTTCCACTTGTATTCTTCGTTGCCTGCCTTCAGAAGCTGGAAACCCTGGGCGTACGAACAGATCTTCGAGCACATCAATGCCTTCCGGATATTCTCCAGCATCACTTTCCGGTCGCCGCGGAACGACACCGGCGGTCCCGAAAGCACGGCGGATGCTGCCACGCGTTCCTTCTTGAGTGCGCTGAGCATGCGCACGAATACCGCATCGGCAATGGTTTGCGCAGGCACGCCGAGATCAAACGCCACCTGGCTCGTCCACTTCCCAGTGCCCTTCTGCTCCGCCGTATCCAGTATGACGTCGACCATCGGTTTGCCGGTCTCCGGATCTGTCTTCGCCAATATATCCGCCGTGATATCGATCAGGTAGCTGCTGAGCTCCCCGGATTTCCACTCCCCGAAGACGCGGCTCATTTCGGCGGGTGTCATTCCCAGCAACCGCTCCATCAGCCAGTAGGCTTCGCAGATTATCTGCATGTCGCCGTACTCGATGCCNNCCGTTGTGGACCATTTTCACGAAATGTCCCGCACCGCCGTTGCCCATCCACTCGCAACATGGAGCACCGTCCTCGGCTTTTGCCGAAATTGCCTGGAAGATTGGTTTGAAGACCGGCCATGCCGCGGGATTCCCACCCGGCATGATGGCCGGCCCCTTGAGCGCTCCCTCTTCCCCGCCGCTGACACCGGTTCCGATGTAGAGAATGCCGGTTCCTTCCAGCGCCTTGATTCTTCTTTCGGTATCGGCGAAGTACGTATTACCGCCGTCAATCAGGAGATCCCCGGATTGCAGGTGCGGAGTGAGGTCGTTGATCACCGCATCGACGGGTTTTCCCGCCGGCACCATGATCAGGATGATCCGTGGCGTGGCAAGCGCACGGACAAATTCCGGCAACGCATGCGCCGCAATCGCGCTCGTTCCGGCCGTTCGTTTTGCGAAACTCTCAACCTTCGCCCCGTCCAGATCGAAACCGGCCACGGAATACGCGTTGTGGGAAATATTCAATGCAAGATTCTCGCCCATCACACCGAGGCCTACGATGCCAATCTTTTGAGAGCCCATAATGCCTTCCTTGTTCAATCAACCGACAAAAAGCGGCTTGAGATGCCGGTCGTAGAGGTTTGTTGTTACATTGTGTTCAATTGTGCTCCGGTGCTCCCGGAGCATCTTCAGGTATCGTTCACCCATTTCGGCAGCGATACGGAACGAGACGTGCATAAACTGACGGAAGTGAATATTGTAACAGGGGCAGGCCCGGTCATGGCGCAATGCCTCGACAAATTGCGCCGAAGTCCACCGTTGCACGTCCGCGGGATCGGGCAGTTGTGATCGGTCGATCCTGACTACGGTTGCATACGGCTTGCACAATTCGTCATATCTGGTCAAGGCGATCGCATAAACCTCCTTTGCAAGCAGCAGGGCATCTCCCCCGGCACCGGCGAGTCCGATCACCTCTTCGAGCCAGGTCGTTCCAGCTGTCTTCAAGTGCAACCCCGCGTCGAAATCAAGGATTGCCCGGCGTATCAAAGGATAGAGCGAGAACTTGTCGCTGCCTGTGTGGACACTCAGTTTCAGACTGGCGGGGAGGCCGAACTCCGAAATCGCCCGACCCACTACCGCAAGATGATCGCGAAACTCCGTTTCGAATCGGGCGGTGTCACCAACATAGTCAATACCCTTGAGGAAATCTCCCGTAAACTTCGGCGCGATGGTCTGCAGCGGGATCCCCTCACGAGCCACGGCGGCAAGGATAAAGAAGAGTTTCGCAGGGGACTGCGGAACGTCTGCCTCATCCAGAGACATTTCAGCGACAAAACTTCCCTCGGGTTTTTGCGCAATGATGCGCCGATAGACCTTCCCCGCTTCGGTTACCGCGAGAAGATACTTGCGCGCGATGGAATTCAGCAGGACGTCATCCACGGTTATCGGTTTGTGCATTCCGGGGATGACCAGCGTGCCCCTGAACTGATGCATTGCATTCAGGAACGCATCGGCAGCGGATTGGTCGGCGGGACGACCAATAACATCAGCGACATCGATGGTAAAGAAATTGCACGGCTCGATAAATTTGTCGAGTGTCGCAAGGCCGATGTGATCGGCGTCCAGGTAGAATGGCTTCGTCCAGGAGGNNCGGCCTTCTGGAGGGCACGCACCTGTGCTGCACCCTCCATGCCGAATCTGTCGCCAATACCTATGGAGTATTTTTCAAGTATCATTCTTCAGCCTGTTGTCTGGTGTCGCAGTGCCTTTGGCACGCACACACGTCTCCCTCAGGATCAACTCCGTCGGAATCACATAGTTGCCCGCGGGTGTCGATTCAGGGTGATCGATCATCTCCATGAGGATCTTGACCGATTCCTCGCCGAGCCGCTGGGTCGGCTGGCTGA
>PMCM01000072.1 GCA_003154155.1 Ignavibacteriota bacterium
TCGGATGCCTCATGGACATACGTGTAGCTGTAGTACGGCAGAAACACAAACCACGAATACACCGTGCCCGTAACCCCGAAATATGTCTTGCCATCCCGCACAATCGCGCTCGGGCCAATACATGCGCCGACCATGCGTTGTGACCCTTCGAACCCGATATGGTATTTCGTCGTTGACTTACACCAATCAATATCGAGTGCGAGTCCGACATAACCTTCCTCCGCACCTTTAGGGTCCCACGCGACGGNNATGTCGATCGCGATTCCAACATATCCTTCCTCCGCGCCGTTGGGGTCCCACGCAACGGTCTTGTAGATTGAGAGTTCCCACCCGAATGTGAAACCGGAGGGCTCACCGATCGCGTACGCTAGTTTTATCCCCGGACTGATAAACAGCCGGAGTTCTTCAGATCCTGCATCGAGTGTTGTGACAAGAGTCAGGATGCACAAACCGAAGAGAAAAGATGATCGCATCAGTTTCCTTCGAGCCATGAAAATACAAAAGCCTCTCATTCACCGAGAGGCTTCCCGAGTCAGTATATGCATCCCCCGATGACAGTATCAATGTATGGCAGCGATTCACCATTGTCAAACGTCCCGCCCCAATACATGACATCTCGTGACGCAGGATATACGGATCGCATAATACATGGGTGATGGTAGGGACTTTGTGCGATCCACCAGTAATGCATAAGCTGTCAAGGATAGACTGCATAGCCTACTCCTGTCGTAAATGCAATGCGGTCGTTGCGGGTTTGTCGCTCGTACTGCACTTGCACAATAATCGCACCGCCCTCTGCGATGAAGAACTTGAAGCCCCCCTGGATGATGGGAAACACGTAGCCCGGTTCGCTCCAATAGGATTGACTCGCGCGAAAATCAATTCCATTGTGGATCCACGAAAGGCCCAGCTTGAGCGTCACAAAACTCCATATCCGGTCTGTTATCGACAGGTTGTAACCCGGCCCCAGGGAAAAACCAATAGTTCCCGAGTAGTCAGAGTACGAGTAGGTCGTTCCCTCGATGAAATCCACGAAATGAACATGGTTAAGTGTCTGAGCAAATTGAAAGTCCATTTCGATCTGAATTCGATCATTGGTCACATATGCGAATCCCGGCTGCAGCGCCCATGTATCTGTGCGGTTTTCCGTTTCAAAGTATCCTGGACGGGCGGTCTGACTCGAAGTGCTGAAGAAGAAATTGCCGCTGAGCTCCCAATGCCGGGGCTTCAAACTGTCGCCTTCTGATTTCCCCGTCTGCACGAGCATCAACGTGACGACGAGAAGTGAAATGATATTGTGTGACACTTCATTCCTCCATGCCTTAGCCCGAACAACTGAGCGCGTTGCTTGCCATCCTGTACCTCAACATCTTGAAGCGACCGATCTGGCACGTCATCCGATGACTTTGTAGACGAGTTGCAGTGTGACAGACCCATACGACAAGCCCTCTACGAAGGACCAGTCGTTCAGCTTCCAACGATACGTCACTGTCGGCAGGAGGCTGAGAATTCGTGATACCCGGAATTGTGCGCCCAGCCCGATCACCACAGCCCAGGAATCCTGCGACGGATATTCCATATCAGTCACCGAGCTCGTGCCGGAATCCATCCATGTGACGTGCACAGGTCCATACCGTTCCAAAGTGTAGCATCCCCCCAGAAGGAGGAAGGGCTTTGATGTATTCGTATCTGAAGGAGAGCTGACCTTAAGGTCCACGCCGAATCGCGTGAGCTGTGCCGGCTGGCCGGATGAAGACAGAGCCCACGGATCATCCGTATAGATCTTTTGAGCGTAGCGATGATAGAGAAATACATCGTGTTCGATGCTGGCTTCAGCATCGAGAAAGCCGGTGAGCCGTTGTTGCAAGACCAACGCCCCGGCAAACCCGACTGGACAATAGTCATGCATGAAAATGATGCCTGTCGACTCCTCCGCAGTGAAGGGGAGGGTGCCACCCAACCGTACTGACAGGGAAGGTTGGGCCGCCGCTGCAGCGCTAAGAAGCAGCGATAGCATCAATACCTTTTCCATGCGATATCCTCAAGAGAAATGGTGACTGACAGACGTGCCCTATTCATGTCGATTCCAGCATTCGACTCTGCGCGGTCTGGCGAGAGGCTTAGCCAGCTGGCGGTATCTCTCAAAGGCACACGAGCACGCCGCAATCGAATTGCACCCCCTCAGATCTCACGCCGTACCAGTTATTCGATATTTCAGTCAACCCGCGGGCGTAGTGCACCGAGAAGGGAAACACAAATGTTCGGGAGAGATTGTATTCTCCTCCCGCGCCAACGATCAGACCGATCTCGCTGTCCCGGAACCCTCCTCCGTATTCTCCCGATTCCACACTTTCCAGCTGCCAGGGTATAACAGTGTAACGTCCGCGGCTCGATTCCAACAATGCCAGCTCTGGCCCGCATTCAAAGAACCAGCGCATAGGTTCCTTTCCGATTCTCCATCGCACACAAATCGGGACCTCGTAGTAGTTGCCCGTGAAATTCGTGTACCCCCATTCAGAGAGTCCCGTCAATTCATTGAGGGTTATCATCCCTTTTTGTATGAAGTTGACCTGAGCTGCAATCAGAAAGTGTTCGCTCACTGCATAATCGAGGGCGATTCCCGCTACCACATGAGG
>PMCM01000016.1 GCA_003154155.1 Ignavibacteriota bacterium
GGGTAGGCAGAGATCACCTGCGGCCGGCTGAGACGGACTGCCTCGGCCACCGCATGGGATCCCTCGGTAATCTCCATCATTATTTTTCCTCCAGTTTCATCTCGATAGCGTCCTTCGGGCACTCAGCAGCGCAGATCCCGCATCCCTTGCAATAGCTATAATCCGGCAGGAATTTACCATCACTCTCTTCATGGACGCAGCCTTCAGGACAAAAGGTCTGGCACATCCCGCACAGCGAGCATTTTTCATGATCAAAGTATGGCTTGAATACCCGCCACGAACCGGTTCTGTTGTCCCGAGATCTCCCCGGGCGTGCACGGCAGCCGACAGCAAGGGTCATTATGCAGCCCCCTTAACGAGTTCAAATGCGGTCCGGGCAGCCCCGATGTTCTTGAGGGCAAGTTCTTTGGGGAACCGGTGACTAAGCGCCATTTCGAGTTTGTCAAACCGGATCTCACCGGTCGCAGCGGCAAACGCTCCCATAAGCGTAGTATTGGTGATCGGCAGACCTATCGCCTTGATTGCGATCGAGGTTGCATCGAGGGTAATGAGTTTTACGCCCTGCGGTACCTGATAGTCCGGCTTCTTCTCCGTGTTCACGATCACGATGCCGCCGGGTTTTACCCCCGCAAAGACGTTTATGTCTTTGATCAGGGTGCTGTCTTGGACGATGATATAGTCCGGCTGGTATACCTGGCTGCGCAACCGGATCTTCTTGTCGTCAAACCTGACAAATGCCTGGACCGGCGCCCCTCGCCGTTCAACACCAAATGCCGGGAATGCTTGGGCAAAGACACCGCCTTCAAATGCGGCGACAGCAATAAGTTCAGCGGCGGTGACTGACCCCTGTCCCCCCCTGCCGTGGATACGTAGTTCTCTCAAGAAAAATCCCTAATAATTTTACATGATTGATCAATATAAATCTAGAGATCCACATCGAGCCCAAGGATCTCCCTCCTGCCGGAGAAGACGTCGCGGGCCAGCCTGGCAAGCCCGCGGGACGCGCACCACTCATCGTATACCGCCACATCCCGGCCGAGAAGGGCCCGGACTTCCGGTCCCACGACAGGAGCAAGGGTGCCTGCAAGTGCAATCATTGCATTACGATTGAGCAGCAGGAGAGATGCGCATTCCATGGCTGCAAACATTGAGATCGCTGGAAGCCGGTCTTTTTCCGGGAGCGAGAAGCTCACCCCCGCATGCTGGAATGCTTCATTGGCTGTGCACTTCCCCGCATCGATCTTCCGGATAGCATCGACATCGAGCGCTCCATGGAGTATGCCGGGAGCAAAGACGCAGGCATCNNAGGAGGGTGACGGTATTTGAGCTGACATCCGAGACGATAACGTCACCGCCGAGACTCCGGCATACTTCATAAACGATGCCAATTTTCTCCGGGCTCGACTGGTGGGAGTATGCCTTGAACCGTGGGTCCGTAGGTGAGCTACGATGGAGACCGGGGATGACGACCGCGGGAATCCCGCTCCGTGCGACCTCATCAAAGACTTTCGTACCACCGCCGATATGTTTTCCAGCACCGTCCTGGCTGACAAGCCCGCGGTTCCTGACTTTTCTGATATCGGTTATTGCNNGCAAGATCATCGATCCGGAAATCCTTGGCTGCTTCACGCGAGATCTTCAGCTCCCGTGAATCTCCGGCGAACCGCATTGCAGTTGTGCCGTGATCGATGCCGATATACATAGCAGTAATCCTATAGCATGGATTACATAATAGGTTGTGATGTTTGATGTTGTGACAGGCGGTGCCGGGTTTATCGGCTCCCATCTGGTTGACACGCTCGTTGCCCAGGGAAACGAGGTCCTTGTCATTGATTCGCTCTGTGCCGGACGTAGAAAAACCATCGAACGGCATATTAAATCCTGTAATGTCCGTTTCCTTCAGGAAGACCTTCTGGGGAACGGCTGGCAGGACAGGATTGCCGGTGCCGACCGGGTTTTCCATCTCGCGGCTGATCCGGATGTACGCCAGAGCGCGGTGAACCCGGATCCAACGATGCAGAACAATATCATAGCAACCTACCGGGTTCTTGAGGCCATGCGACTGAATCATATTCCGGAACTGGTCTTCACTTCCACGTCGACAGTCTATGGAGATGCAATCGTTATCCCGACACCGGAGAGTTATACTCCTCTCGAGCCCATCTCTGTCTACGGCGCAAGCAAGCTTGCATGCGAGTCATTGATATCAGCGTACTGCCACTCATTTTCCATGAAAGCCTGGAACTTCCGGTTTGCCAATATCATCGGGGAACGGAGCGGTCACGGGGTACTCACCGATTTTATCAGGAAACTGCAGCAGAACCCTGCCGAGCTTGAGATCCTTGGCGACGGGAAGCAGTCCAAGTCCTACCTCGAAGTCCGCGAGTGTATTGCGGCGATGCTCTTTGCGGTCGGAAAAGCCCGAGGCACGGTTAATACCTTCAATATCGGATCCGAGGACTGGATCGACGTGAAAAGTATTGCCAAGATTGTTTGCGAAGAGATGGAGCTCAGGAACACGAAGTTCCGGTTCACCGGTGGGGAGCGCGGATGGGTCGGGGATGTACCGAAGATGCAGCTCTCTGTCGATAAGATCAAGGCACTCCGCTGGAAACCGCAGACCGGTTCTGCAGAGAGCGTACGCGCGGCTGTCCGGGCCATGCTCGCGGAACAGCAGGCCAGTGGTTTGACGCACGGATAATTGCCGGCAAACCCGGTAGGACCTGTATGAAGTACATTGTTATTCTCGGCGATGGCATGGCGGACGAACCGCTTGAAGAACTTGGGGGGAAGACCCCGCTTGAGTACGCGAGCACGCCCAATATGGACCGGATGGCTCAAGAGGGGGCATCTGGGATGCTGAAGACCATCCCCGATGGTTATGAGGCCGGCAGTGACATTGCGAATATGTCCGTTCTTGGTTATGCTCCCGAGAAGTATTACACCGGCAGGGGGCCTCTCGAGGCGCTAAGCATGGGTGTTCAGCTGGCTCCCGATGATGTTGCGTACCGGTGCAACCTCGTTACAATCGACGAGAACATCATGGCCGACTTCGCGGCCGGCCACATTTCCAGCGCAGAGGGAGCCGAGCTCTTCGACTCGCTCCAGAGGGAGATTCCGGACATACTGTTCCAGGCCGGTGTGAGCTACCGCAATCTCCTTGTTATCCACGGAGGAAAGGGTGCAGCATCCACGCCCCCCCATGATATCGTCGGCCAGAGGATACCCCCCTTCCTGCCCAAAGGCGGCGATGCCGAGATCCTTATCCAGTGTATGGAAACAAGCCGGGAGGCCTTTACCAGCCATCCTGTCAACAAGGCCCGGATGAAGGTAGGCAGGCGACCGGCGAACCGGATCTGGCCTTGGAGCGGGGGACATAAGCCCGCGTTCCCTCTTTTTGCAGAGAAATACAGGAAGAAAGGTGGTATGATATCAGCCGTTGATCTTCTCAACGGCATTGCCCGCTGTGCAGGGATGGAAGTCATCACCGTTCCCGGGGCAACCGGCTATCTTGACACCGATTATGCGGCAAAAGCGCGGTATGCTCTCGATGCGATCAGGCACCTCGACTTCCTCTACCTTCATATCGAGGCACCGGATGAGGCTGGTCATCTCGGGAGCATTGACGAAAAAGTGAAGGCGATCGAACAGGTCGACGAAATTGTCGGCACCATCCTCAATAATTTCGATGGTATTGTCGCTGTCCTCCCCGATCACCCGACACCCATCAGAGTAAAGACGCATACACGCGATCCGGTCCCCTTTGTCGTCCGCGGGAAAGGAAAGGACAAAATGGAATCATTTTCAGAAAAAACGGCCTGTTTGGGCGGGTTCGGGACGAAGAACGCTGTCGACTTCCTTAAATTCCTGTTTGAATGAGGATGTGGCATCAGTCCCCTGCATCATCATCTCTTCAGTGGGGGTAACTTTCATCATCTGCCAGATCCTGTCAGCGGATACCATTCTAATATCCGGTTCAACTCTTCTCTCTCAATCCTTAAAAGGTATTAATGCCGGAGAGTTGATCACCGCAAACATAATGAAAGGATTGAAGATTTATTGGCGAAATCTGGAAGAAGCAATGGATTTTCGCGATCACAAAAATACCGGAAATCTTAACCGTTCCCTGGTATCATTTCAGGTTCTCAGAAACCGATACGCGCCTTTTGGTACACGGATCTCAAACCGGGCTCCTGGCCCGGGATGCCAGTCTCGAGGATGGCAAAGCCCGTTAATGCGAGGATCTCTCGCGAAAGGAAGAGACCCAAACTAGTATCATGGTATTCTTTGCGGGTGAAGATCATCTCTTTTTTGCCAGAGGGGATGCCAATCCCGTTATCTTCGATAATGATCGTTGCCATGTCCGGTGAAGGTACAATGTACCCCCGAATCCGGGTAACCGATTGCCCATGTTTCCAGGAATTTTCCAGGATGATCGAAAATGCCCGGTTCAGGAAAGGATCAGCATAGATCTCGAGATTTTTCGAAATTCAGTTTAACCTCTGTTCCTGAAAGATCGATGCCTGCTTCCCGCAGTTCTCCCGGACATTCTGCCAGGCTGGCATCGGGGCCAGAGATCCTGCTAATCGCGGGTAAAGGTAACCGGCTGCTGGATTTTATTACTGAGAGCAGCGATAGTGTCAGTCTTTCCCTGACTTCCGGCAGCGTTTCTGCTATCTGCGCCATCTGCACATAACTGATGAAACCCGTCAGCATGTTGAAAATATCGTGGCGGGTGATGATATTAAGCTGGTTGAGTTTTCCAAATCGCACGGATTGTCATGGTCTCCACCCTGCCCCGCCGGATGTCGAAGATGATCGCCATCGACGGCTTCACGGCCGCGATGTACGTGTAGTTCTGTTCTGGGCCGACGCCGAGGTACACATCACCCTGACGCGTCCGCCCCACGAGCTCCGCCACCACGTGCTGGTAGTACAGCTCGTTGGATGTCAGATTGTCCGAACGGAAGAAGCCGTTCGGCTCCGACCACTCGGTCGACAGACGCCAGAAGTCACGATCGGACAGGCGTGTTGGCAGGTCCTGCGGCGTGGCGGTCGCGCGTTGGGCCACAGCGACCAAGCCGAGCGAACCGAGGAGACAGGCAAAGCCGAAGGCCAGAGCCATGCGTCGCATCATCGGGTGATGCTATCAGGCCGAGATTACGCAGTCACGAGAAAGCCGGGCCGGATCAAGTAACCTTGACGTGTTCCTGACGTGGAGAGGTGTGAACCATGCGAAATGTAGTAAGCGGCGCAGTGCTCTTGGTCCTGTTCGCGGCAGCGCCCGCGCTGACAATCTTCGCGCAGGAGAAGAAGCCGGAAGCGCCGAGCGCGTCAAAGGAGAAGCCTCCAGCCAAGCCCGCGGTGGTGACCATTGTCGGTTGCGTTCAGGGTACCGGAGCGATTGGTGATCCGATTACGCTCCAGAACGCGCAGGAAGGCCTCGCCTACCGCCTGACCGGGCCCAACATGCGCGCGTTCGTTGGCAAACGTGTCCAGATCGCCGGCGCCCCGGATTCGCGGCGCCTGAAGATTGTGGGAGGTCTGGTGCCGTCGGCCAACGTGGCCGGTCAGGCCGGGGCGATGGATCCATCGCGGGCGGTCGTGGAGTCCACGCCGCTTGCGACGAGCGGTAAAGCCGACCCGCAACTGCCCGAGTTCCGCGTCCGCAGTGTGCGGACCGTTGCCGGCGCCTGCGAGCAATAGCAGGCGTCGTCTACCTGCTGGCAGGGCGCGAGACGAGGTTGTCGACGAAGAACTCGACCATGCGCTCGAGGTTCACCGCGCTGTGGCCACGGTCCGCGCCGATCTGCAGGTCGAAGCTCTTCCCCGCGCGTTCGAGCGCCTGAATGAGCTGCAGGGCGTTGGACGGGTGGACATTGTTGTCGGCCGTTCCGTAATAGAGCAGGAGCCGCCCCTTCATCGCGTTCACGTACGTCATCGCGCTGCCGGCCGCGTAGCCCGCCGCGTTCCCCTGGGGCGTCCACATATAGCGTTCGGTGTAGATCGTGTCGTAGTTTCGCCAGTCAGTCGGCGGGGACGCCGCCGAGGCCGCGGCAAAGAGGTCAGGGTGCAGCAGTAGCTCCATCAACGCGACGTACCCTCCGTACGACGTGCCAAACACCCCCACCCGCGCCTTGTCGAAATAGGGGCGGCCGGCCAGCGCTTTGACGCCTTCGGCCATGTCGTCCACTTCTGTCTGACCGAGCTTCATGTAGACGGAGTCGAGCGCCCGCTTGCCCATCCCTGGTACGGCGCGCGAGTCGAGGCTCAACATGAGAAAGCCGTACTCGGCCAACCCGCTCGGTGTCACGAACGTTTCCCTCGNNGCCCGCCGTAGACATTGAGCAGCGTGGGGTACTTCCGGCGAGGGTCGAACCGGGACGGAAACTGAATCAGCCCGTGGAGCGTCGTCTTGCCGTCCGCGGCCAGGTACGTGAACAGCTCCGCCTTCTTCAGGCCGAGCGCCGCGAACTTCGTCGTGTCGCTCGTCGCCAGCTCCGACACCACCTGACCGCTCGCCGCATCCACGACGCGGGTAGCAGGCGGCACATCGTGGCGCTGGTAGACGTCGACAAAGTACCTATTGTCGGGAGAGACGCCGCACGGCGCGGAATATCCGGGCTGTTCGCCGAGACGAGGGCCGGCTCCCTCGAGACAGCTACCGACGCTGTGATGGAAGGTCGGGTCGGTCAGACGACGATCGCCGGTCCCGTCGAGCCCCACGCGGTGGAGTTGCAGCTTGAGAACGTTGTCACCATCGCGCGCGGTGTAGAAGAGGAGCCCCGCACTCTCGTCGACCTTGATGATCCGACCGACCTCGAACGTGGTGTGCGCCGTGAGCGGCGCGACGAGCGTGCCCGTCAGATCGTAGAGATAGAAGTTGTTCCAACCCGTTCGCTGGGACTCCCAGATGAACCGCCGGCCGTCGCGCAGAAACACCAGCTTCGGGTCGTCGTTGACCCAGCCCGTCGGCCATTCCTCGCGAAGGATGACCCGGCACACGCCGGTCGCGGGGCTTGCCGCCACCACTTCCATCACGTTCT
>PMCM01000097.1:0-3871 GCA_003154155.1 Ignavibacteriota bacterium
GCGACACTGAAGGGGAAAAAGGCCGGACGCAACCGGACGCTTGTGTATGAATGTGTGGATTATTATGATGAAGCTACCCGGATGACGTCCATGATGCGCACCACCGCCTTCCCGACCTCCATAAGCGCCAAAATGCTGGCGGAAGGGGCCATTTCGCGCCGGGGCGTCATGCCGCCGGAACAGTGCATCCCGGGCGACGCCATGATTGTGGAACTGGCGAAGCGGGGCGTGCGTATCACCACTGAGGTCAACGAAACACCATGAACCGGGCGGCGAATCCATGAGCATGCACCCCCTTTCTGTCGTCATCAGCACGCGCGATACGGTTGCCGGCCGGGAAGTGCAGCAACAGTACATTTTACAGACCAAGCATCCCCGCTGGGAGCTGATTAAGATTCTGACCCATGCGCTGATGCATATGAAATTCCGTTGAAGAACACTCCANNCAGGAAAATTCCATCCGCGTGGTGATGGAGCAGAACCCCGCCGAGAACACCGTGATCGGCGCGTTCCGCACACGGGGAATTCTGTACGGTTCGCTCACGGACCTGGTGCAGATCTTCCACGTCAGCTCGTACACCAACCCCATCACGGGAAAGATGGAGTTGAAGCAGAGCGCGTACAGATTCAAGGTCACCGGCGGAAACCCCTTCATCGTCATCTCCGACCAGACGGCGCATCCGACGGTCTACCAGCTCTCCCACAATGTGATGTTCGCGGCCGGCACGATATTCGTCCCGATCCAATCGATATTGCCGTACTTCAACATGATCCTGGACAANNGTGTCTCTTGAGCCGAAGAGCAACGGCATGCTTATCCGGATCGCGGCACAGAAGAAAATTGAAGACTATGAGAGCTGGCTCCGTCCCGACGGATGGTTTTATGTAACACTCGCCGACGCTAAAGCGGACGTGAAGACCATCAACAGGGTCAGAGGGGCAGGCATCGTCAAGAGCGTCGTGGCAATACAGTCGCCCGGCTCCGTTCAGCTGACATTCAAACTGATGGGAAAGATCGCGGCAGCAGAGATACTCCGCGACGACGCCTCGAACGACCTTCTGTTGTCGATCCGCACGCCGGAAGTTCTTGAGGAGAAGCCGGCGCACGAGAAGCCGGGACACATCAAAAAGGCGCACGACACACCGGGCCAGGATAAATCTCCCGGGGATAAACCGGTTCAGGACAAATCGGCTCAGGACAAATCAGTCCAGGACAAAACCCTCCAGGATAAACCGGCACAGGAAAAACCGGACGAGGGCAAACCGGCCGATGAAAAGTCGGCCGAGGATGTAATATCGGAAGATGAAGATGCGGCAAAACCGCCCGAGAAAAAGCCGGGACACGAGAACTCAAACGATCTCTCGTCGCAGAAGAAACGATGGGGACTGGATGTGATCGTGATCGATCCCGGGCACGGCGGCTATGATCCGGGGACGATCGGTGTGACGGGCGTGAAAGAAAAGGACATTACGCTCGGCGTCGCCCGCCGGCTGGGGCAGCTGATCCATGCCGACCGTTCGGATCTGCGCGAGGTGCGGGTCGTGTTCACCCGCACCACAGATACGTTCGTGCCGTTGTACAGCCGCGGTCAGATTGCCAACGAAGCGGGGGGGAAACTCTTCGTCAGCATCCACTGCAACTCGACGGCGCGGAAGCCGAACCCCCAGCGCGGGTTCGAGGTGTACCTGCTCCGCCCCGGCCGCACGGAGGAAGCGATCAACATCGCCGAACGGGAAAACGCGGTGATCCAATTGGAAGAGGGATACGAAGAGCGCTACAAGCAGCTCACCGACGAAAACTTCATTCTGGTGACCATGGCGCAGAGCGCCTACATGCGCTCCAGCGAGCTGCTTGCGGGACTGGTGCAAAAGCAGATGGCCAGCGTGGCAGGTCTGCTGAACCACGGCGTGAAACAGGCCGGCTTCTATGTGCTTGTGGGGGCTGCGATGCCCAACGTGCTCGTGGAAACCGCATACCTTTCGAACCGCGAAGATGAGAAGTTCCTGAAGAGCGCGGCAGGGCAGCAGAAAGTAGCGGAAGCCCTCTTCCGCGCGATCCGGAAATACAAAGTGGAGTACGAAAAGCTCCTGGCGAACGAATGATCCAGCGGAATGGCGTGATCATCGCATACGGCGCCGCACTGGCGGGCACCCTCCTCTGGTGCACAATGCTGGTTGCCGCACCCTTCTTCACACACACCGGAGGGATCTGGACCGGTTGGGGAGAAACGATCTACGCCGGCTTCCACCGGATCTGCCACCAGATCGAAGGACGCTCGCTCCATATCTGGGGCTACCCCTTTGCTGCGTGCGCACGCTGCTCGGCGATCTACTTCGCGTTCCTCGCCGGCACGCTGGTGTATCCGTTTATCCGGCCGCTCCGGACACCGCAAACGACCTCGCGCCGGACACTTCTGCTCGCCCTTTTGCCCATGGGCGTGGATGTCGCCCTGGCAGTCGCAGGTGTGCACGACAGCACGACCATATCGCGTCTCATCACCGGCGCATTCTTCGGCTTGCTTCTTCCCTTTGTGGTCCTCCCCGTCTACCTCGGGGCAGTACTGGAACATTTTTCACCTTCACCAACCCTTCCCCATCACATGAAAGGAACAGCAGATGCCTGAAAAACCGAGCAAATTGATGCCCGCCCTGTATGGCGGTATCATTATGGGCGTGATTTCGGGAGTCCCCTTCCTGAGCTTCGTCAATTGCCTCTGCTGCGCCGGCGTGATGTTCGGAGGCTTCATGGCCGTGTTCTTCTATAAGAAGGACCTTCCGCCGGACAACCAGATGCTGACCAACACCGACGGCATGGCTCTCGGCGCCCTGGCCGGGGTGTTCGGGGCCGTGATCGCCAACCTTATCACCGGGATCCTGTTCGTGACCATCGGGAACATCACCGGACGGGCCATGTACCAGATGGTGACCGGACTCTACGATACNNATCGTGCTGTCGTTTGTGATCAATCCCCTCTTCGGGTTGCTGGGCGGACTGATCGGATATTCGGTGCTGAAACCGAAAGTGCAGCCGCCGGCATCGACAATTACCCCGGCGTGATGCGGCTGCAGTGAGCATTTCCGAGCAATATCATCAGCGGCTCCTGGCAATTACCAACGCGCTGATAACGGAAACCGAGCCGGCGGCGCTCTTCCGGGCGATCGCCGATCATCTCCGTGAGGTGCTTCCGGTCTCCTCCATCGGCATAAGCTTGTATGATGCTGCGACCGGGATGTTCGCCCGCGGCATGTCGATGACATCCGCGGGCGCCATGCAGAGCGTCGAACCGATCCCGTTCAGGGACACACTCCTGGACGGGATCGTGGCAGGCGGCCACCTGGCGATCCTCACCGCCGATCAGCTTTCGCTCACCCTCGACCGCTTTGTCTCCCTGCAGGAACCGGGCGGCCCCGAGTCGCCGGTTGCCATCATCCTCCCCCTCTTTGGCCGCGCACACAACATCCTCGCCGTTGCCGCAGCAACGTTGTCGGGAGAGCAGGTCCTTACTCCGGACATCCGAGATTTTCTGGACCGCCTCGGCACGCAGATCGGCCTTTCGGTCGAGAACATGCTGCTGCACCAGGAGAACGCCCGGCTGCGGCACCAGCTGGAACAGGACGGCCGCTATCTCCGTGAGGAGATTAATGAATCTTTCGACGTGGCCGGACTCATCTACGCGAGCCACGCCATTGCCGAAGTGATGACGCAGGTGCGCAAAGCGGCATCAACCGATGCCACGGTGCTGCTGACAGGCGAGACCGGGACGGGGAAGGAAATGTTTGCCCGGACGATCCATGCGCAGAGCCGCGCGGCGGACCGTCCGCTGGTAAAGGTGAACTGCGGTGCCATCCCCCCGGGATTGATCGAGAGCAC
>PMCM01000097.1:3883-6360 GCA_003154155.1 Ignavibacteriota bacterium
TGCCGCTGGACATGCAGGTGAAACTGCTGCGCGTGCTGCAGGAAGGGGAGTTCACGCGTGTGGGAGGACACGAGAACCTGCACACCACCGTGCGCCTGATCGCCGCCACGAACCGTCCGCTGGAAACGATGGTGAAAGAGGGAACGTTCCGCCCCGACCTGTACTACCGGATCGCTGTGGTGCCGATTCACATCCCGCCGCTGCGCGAACGGCCCGAGGACATCCCGCTCCTCGCCACGGCCTTCGTCCAGAAATATGCCCGCCGGTTCCACAAAAAGATCAAACAGATTTCGCCTGANNGTGGTGCTGTGCGATTCGGCGACGCTGGGGAATGAATTATTCCCCCTCAATCCACTGTCTGAAGGCAGTGGCAGGCTATTGCCTGAAGGAGGGGGCAGGTTATCGCCTAACCAGCCCGCGACTTCAGGCGGGGGCCTGAAGGCCCGCGAAGATATCATCGCCGCCCTTGAATCCTCCAACTGGATCATCGAAGGTCATCGAGGAGCGGCGAAGAAGCTGGGGATAAAGCCGAGTACGCTTCGCGGAAGAATGGGAAAGCTCGGGATCAAAAAAGACTAATCGAAAGTCGAGGATCGAAGATCGAGGATTGATGATGCCAATCCCCGATCCCCAATCAAGAAGCCGGATTATTACTTCTTCTTAAAGAGATTTTTCACGGCATCGTCAATTTTTCCCTTCCCCTGCTTGTCCAGCTGGTCCTGAAGCTCCTTCTTCTTGCTGTCGACAAGAGTGAGCTTGTCATTCACGATTGACTGGTACTGCGCCAGCTGCTGCTCCGCCTGGGCCTTCTTCGCGTTGTAGATCGCTTCAAACTCCTGCCGCTTCTGCGCTATGGTGGCGTTAATCTTCGCACGCAGATCAGCCTGCACTTTGGCCAACTCCGCACCCATCACCGCTTTCACACGGTTGGTGAACTGCTCGTCAAGGTCGGTGGAGAGCGCAATGTCAAAGCCCGCATCCTTCTTCCAGGCCCTGAGCTTCACTTCGAACCCGGTGACGCNNCTGAATCCCACGTTGTGGAAGTGGATGTCCGCCGTCCCGTCGAACCGGCTCCCCGGGATCTTTACATCAACCTCCGTGTTCAGCTGCGCTCCGGAGATCTTCCCGTGCAGAAAGCTCTCCGATCCGATCGCCACATCGGCGAGCTTCACCCCCGCAACATTCGCCGTGTATTCATCGTACGGGACTTCCTTCCTGCGGTCAAACAGCGCCCCGATAGCAGCGGAGAGCGTGCCCCCCTTGGTCGCATTCAGTTTCACCGTCATCGGCTTCTGCGTCGCATGCTGGTCGTTCGTCACGTCGTTCACCTGCCCCTTGGCATAAATGTAGGCGGTGTCCTGCGTCCGGTCTGTGCCCCCCGAGAGTACGACGTTCTGTATCCAGAATTTGGGGTACGCGCGCTCCACGGGGAAACGGATATCCTGTCCCTTCATCCGCTGAGGCTTTTCCATCTCCGGCTTCCCCTGGTACTGCGCAATCTTGGCACGCGCGATGTCGGCGTAGGAGAGATACTTCTTCACGTTCTGCATCAGCTGTTTGCCCAGGAGAGCATCCGCGAGTCCCATGGCGTTCAGGTCGGGCAGACGGGCGAGACTCAGCACACGACGGAAATCCTCTTTCGCGATGTCGTCAATGGAGCCGACAGACGTGCTGATCTTGCCGATGTCGCTCCGGATCGAGGCCTGGCGGGCGTCAAAGGTGTTCACCACATCCTTGATCCCTTTGCTTGCCTGGTCCACGGTGCTGATCGCGGAGGTGATGGAGGCGACATCCTTCAGCGCCGAAGGGTTGATGGCCCGGACGCTGGAATCGATGGCTGCCAGCCGGCGCTTCCCGTTGTCGATGTCGCTCATGGCCGAAGGCCACTGCGCGGTCACCGTTTTGGCCTGGACCTTGAGCGATTCGATGTACGCCACGGAGCGGAGGTTGGCGACACGCAGGAGACTGTCGACGTTCAGTCCGTTCCGCAGGATCGACGGGTCGAGCATCGGGTGCTCGACCACGTGGTTGTTCATGGCCGTCTCGGCAAGCTGCGCGAACTGGATGCTGCTTCCCGTTGTGTCGCCCTTTGAGGGAGGAGGCGCGGGCGGACGGGGAATGGATCCGTCGGTGGTCCGTTTGGTCCCCAGGATCACGTCGTTCACCTCCGCCGACTCGATGATGTACTTCCCGCGGAGGAGCTGGCCGAAGTTCATCGTGAACTGCACTTTTCCCGTTTCGAACATATTCTTCCAACCGTCGTTCGGGTCGGCCACCTGCAGGCGCGAGAACCGGATCCCCAGCGGCGAAAGGGTCAGATGCAGGTTGTCGATTTCCACTTTGGCGCCGACCGCCTTCTCGCCGGCCAGCTCGAGCCCGGCTTCGATCCAGCGGTCCATGAAGATGTAGAGCACGATGCCGATGATGACGGCGGGGACGAGGACGTAGAGGACGAATTTCTTTCTCATGGCCTAGCC
>PMCM01000097.1:6426-10082 GCA_003154155.1 Ignavibacteriota bacterium
TAGAGCGTGGTCCAGAACCCTTGGAGCGCGGTGATGTTCACCAGAATCTGGAACCCGAACCAGTGAAAGAGGGAATCCAGCATGTAGGCGAAGAGGCTGAACACGGTGATCGCAACACCCGCCGCCGAGAGATTGACATCCAGCACGAGGATGATGAGCCAGACCAGGACGCCCTGGAGTGTCAGCATCGGCGACAAGCCGAGGATCGCGCCCAGTGCGAACCCTCCTGCCACCTGCGCGGGGGTTTGCCCTTCCCGCAGGATGCTGATGAAATCGCGAACCAGCTTGAACCAGAACATGGAAAGCCTCCTGAATGAGTTCCGTCAATACCCCGCCGCACACCCTGCGGCATTGCGCGGATCCGCCGCACCACGCCAGGCATTCCCCCTGCGTGCGATGGACGGCGCAATCCCCAGGCGTTCGACGATCTTCAGCGTATGACCCATTGCCTGCAGCTCCTTGCGGGTCTCCGCCGGGAAACCGTCTTGTTCCATCATGAGGTGGTCGGGGAGATGCTGATGATGCACCCGCGGGGCGTCCACGGCGGAGTCCACGGGCATATGGAAATCGAGCACGTTGGATATCACCTGGAACGTCGCGGTGATGATCCGCGGTCCCCCGCTGGCCCCGGTAATCAGTACCGGCGCGCCTGCAGAGTCAAGCACAACCGTGGGTGACATCGATGAAAGAATCCGCCTGCCGGGTGCGATCGCGTTGGCTTCACCCTGCACAAGGCCGAACACATTGGGGCTTCCCGGTTTGGCGGCAAAATCATCCATCTCGTTGTTCAGGAAGAACCCCGCGCCCTGCACGATAACAGCGGAACCGAAGCTGAGGTTCACTGTGGTCGTCACGGCCACCATCGTGCCGGCGCTGTCGACAACCGAGTAGTGGGTGGTATGCACGCCCTCGTGGACCGGTGTCAGGCCGGGGAATACCTCCGAGGAGGGAGTCGCCCGGTACCGGTCGATGGTCGCGCGGCGCGTCGCCGCGTAGCTCTTGGAGATCATCGCCTCCTGCGGAAACTTCACTGCATCCGGATCCCCGAGCCAGTAGTTCCGGTCGGCAAACGCCCTGCGCATCGTTTCCGCAAGCAGGTGGATGTGCGCGACGGAATGCCAGGGCATGTGCGGGAGGTCGTACCCCTCGAGCATGTTGGCNNGCCTGGACCGGCTTGCGCCAGACCGTGGTGTACTCCTGGAGATCACGGGCGGTGATGATCCCGTCACCCCGCTGCATTTCTTTCACGATGAGCGATGCGGTCTCCCCTTCGTAAAATCCCGCCGGTCCGCGTGCGGCGATCAGCCGGAGCGTTTGTGCCAGGTCGGGGTTCCGCCATCGTGTGCCTTCCGGCACCGGATGGCCGCCTGGGAGGAAAAGCGCAGCCGATCCGGGAAAACGCACGAGCCGCGCGGAATCTCGTTGGATGGCAAGAGAGAAACTCTTGCTCATGATGAACCCTTCGTCGGCAAGCCGGATGGCCGGGTTCACCACATCGGCCCAAGGCAGGCGTCCGTACTTGTGGTGCACTTCAAACATCCCCGCAACGGTACCGGGCACGCCGGCAGCAAGGTGTCCGGTAATGGAGCGGTCAGTCATTTTTCCATTCTTGTCCAGATACATGTCGCGCCCTGCCGCAAGCGGCGCCTTCTCGCGGAAGTCGAGAGCGGCCGTGGTGCCGTCGGGCAGCCGGAGCACCAGGAATCCCCCGCCGCCGATGTTCCCCGCCTCAGGCATGGTCACGGCCAGAGCGAAAGCAGTGGCAACCGCCGCGTCGACCGCATTCCCCCCGTGTCGCATGATCTCAACACCGGTGTGCGATGCAAGCGAGTCGTCGCTCGCGACAACGCCCCGGGGCGCTGTGACCGCAAGCGCCTCGGCGTGAAACGGCCATGTCCCCTCCGGAGCGGGAGATTTTTCATTGCCTCCGCAACCGATGAGAGCGAATATAATTGTGAGCAAACAGAAGATTTTTGAAGGGGTCCAGACCATTTTCAGTTATCCGTTGTAGTTGTAGTAGGGACACTGCGTGAAGTCTCCCTGCACAGCATGTCGTGCCCATGCTGCATGCCGTGGGGACGCTGCATGAAGTGCCCTTACACCGTTTCTTTGGGATGGGAAAANNCGCGCAGGAACGCGTGGTTGTGAGGGCACGGCAGGCCTTGTCCGCACAATTCGCGAGAGATATCAGCTGGCATGCAGTGTGCATTATACACCGGCAGAACAGAAAGCGAACCAACGTGATTCACATCTCACAAAATCAGGAAAACTCCGGGTCCATCCGGATCCACCTTGAAGGAATGCTTGACAGCGTGCATGTGGTGGCGTTGGAAGAGGTTTTGAGGGAAGCCCGCGCCCGGGGTTTGAGCAAGATCGCGGTGGATTGCCGCGGCCTCCTGACCGTTGACGAAGAGGGGGCGGCATTCCTCTCCCGCTTGCGGCAGCAGGGTGTCCTCCTTCTGGATCTTTCTGTCACGGTTTCCTGGAAACTTATGCCGTTCCAACAAACCCTCTGAACAGGCAGAGCTATTTGTCATAGTTGGAACGTGCACTGTGCCCCTTGTTGTAAGGAAGCATTTGGTTGGAGGGGCACTAGCCTGATACACAATCACAGAGAACAGCATGAAAACCCAACATGTATGGCGCACGCTGGCAGCTTTGCTCGCGGCTTCTTTTCTCGCCGTAACGGGTATGCAGGCGCAAGCGCAAGACTCGCTCCGCTTCAGCCTTCGCGACGCGGCCGTCCGTGCCGCAGCAGATAACCCGGTTATGCACGCCTCCCACCGGGATGTGGAAGCATCGGAAAAGCAACTCAGCAAGGCATGGCGCGAATACGTGCCGACCATTACCGCCAATGCCCGGTATAACTATCTGAACGACGACATCCAGCTGGGCATCCCCACGATCACGCTTCCGTTGCCGCCGAAAGGGCTGTCGCTCACGCTGGATCCGATCCACTTGCTGGACCGCTCCACGCTCCGGGCCGACATCACGGCCACGGTGCCGCTCTTCACCGGGCTGCGCATTGAATCGGGCATCCGGGCTGCGCGGCATCTCACCTATGAAGCCAATGCACAGGACACGCTGGCATTGCAGCGTTGCACGGCGGAAGCGCTCACGGCGTATCTGCAATGCCTCCTGGCCGATCAGAACACCCTGGCACGCGAGGAAGCTGCGGCGACCGTTGCACGCCACCACCGGGATGTCGAATCGCTCCGCGAGCAGGGGATCGCCACGCAATATGACCTGATCCGCGCGGACCTTGCCGCGGCGGATGCGGATCGCGCTCTGGAAGAAGCCCGGAACCAGCGGGCACTGGCATATAGGATGTTCCGCAAGGTCTTGGCCCTCTCCCCGGATGTCCCGCTCGCGCTGACCGATTCGCTCGCGTACCGCGAGTGCCCCATTCAGCTGGAAGACGCCCTTGCAGAAGCGCAATCTGCCCGGCCGGAAAAGTCGGTCCTGCATGAGAAGCAGGAAGTGGTGCGTGCACTCTCCGGCGTTGAAATCGGCAAAATGCTGCCGCAAATCGGCGCGTTTGCCAGATATGAACTCTCCGAAAAAGCTCTGACACCCCTCGATCCCCGCTGGGTGGTGGGCATCAGCGCCAGCCTCACGATTTTTGACGGACTGAAAGACCTTGCCGGCGCCCAGTA
>PMCM01000047.1 GCA_003154155.1 Ignavibacteriota bacterium
CCGAAACGGCGTACGTTTTGAGACTGTGCAACAAGGTCGCGGCAAAAGGATCGGTCCGCTCCGAAGCTTTCAGCGGAATCGCACAGACAATCAGCTTCCCCTGCCCGACACGTAACTGTATTACGAAGCCGGCAGGACGCCGCACCCACCCAATGAACATCCCGGCAAGCACATCGTCAGTATGCTCCTCCGGAATTCCACGTACCGCGTACGGCATCGGCGTGCCCGCGGACTCGAAGCCCAGACGATTGTCCCTGCAAATGCCAAAGAACGGCGGTGCACCGCTCCTGGCCCAGATCAGCGCCGACGCCCAATTGCCGTCGTACCACCCGGTGTCACGTCGCACCGCAATCAAAGGGAAACGGGAGGGAAACACCGTCGTGCTGTCCATCAGACACAGGACTGATCCGCCACCCTCAAGAGCAGCAATCGCAGCGGAATCCAGTGTTGATGTCACCAGGAGATTCTGCGCTTCTCCATCCGGTTTACGTGCATAGACGGTATATTCCGCTGTGTTGGCCGCAATCGTGTGTCCCTCGCTATTGGTCATCCGCAGCCGCACAGTCAACGGCCCGAGCCCCCCCTCCCCCGCCGCCGGGAGTTCCATAAGCGGAGCAGATGTCACGGTGCCTGCCGGCGCGGCAGGAAGAGGGACAGAACCGGAGTCACCCCGGGATGTCGCCCAGACCAGGTTGAGCGGACCCGTGCTTGCCGATGTGTACCGCGCACAGTGTATCTGCACCTTCGGCTGCTCATCCGTCCAATAGGCGAACCGATCGGTCCGTGCAATAATGACATCCTGCTGTTGTACGACGGGGAGAACGCCACCGCATTCCTTGATGTTCCGCCACATATCGAGGAGACCGTTGCATTCCCAATTGATATCCGTGAATTCCGTGATAACGTAACCTTCAATTCCCGGAGTGAAGCGGAGTTGTTCAATCTGGTACTTCAGCGCATCACGCTGAGCCCGTTGACTCACAGCGAGCATTTCCCGGTAGCTGCCGAACACTCTGTTCAACCCGTATCGTGTAAACCTGTCTGCATAGCCCAGAGGAAGAACCACCTCCGCGCTGCCGAAGGGTTTTGCCATCCACCACGGCGCCGGGTCAGGCACCGCGGGCAAACCCCAGGTGCCGAACTCGGACAACATGATAGGTTCTTTGCCCGTAGACGCAGCGTCGCCGAAAGGACTGAACAGCCATGCCGGCCGTCCGGCGAGTTCGGCGACCGTCCGGTCGAAATCCTCTCTTCGCGAAGGCATTGCCCAATAAGTGTGCCAGTCGCTCAGGTCGGTTTTCACGTGATAATTCCCGTCGCAGGCGCTGTTGTCGACCACCAATCGTCCGACGGCATACGCCTTAAGTCTGTCAAAGGTCACCCGGAGCCAGGCACGTTGCTCCGGTTGACGCATTTCTATCCCCCAGCTCTCGTTGATGATGCTGAGAATGACGAGAGACGGATGATTCCAATCCCGCAGGAGCATTTCACGCATCGTGTTTTCTCCGCGGCGGCCCGCCTCCGGAGTGAACGTATCCCAGTTCGGTATTTCGTACCAGACCAGCAGACCGACCTCGTCCGCGACTTTCAAATACCGCGGATCCGGAGCTTTGATGTGGCAGCGGAGCGTATTCAATCCCAGGCGCTTTGCTTTCAACATTTCATCTTTCAGAAATCCCTCAGACGGCGTGGTGTACACCGAGCCCGGATAAAAATCCTGATCCAGAGCACCGATCAGAAAATAGGGCTGTCCGTTCAACAGGAGCTTGCCGTTCCGAGTTTCGATCGTACGAAAACCAAACCTGTCGCGGGTCGGCGCATTTGCGTCAAGCGCCGCTTCCACCTGGTACAGGACCGGAGTGGAGGGACTCCAGAGCAAAGGATCCTGAACATGCAACGAGAGCACAGCAACGGTGTCATCTGTCTTCACGGCCTGGCGCGCGACAGCGACCGGTTTGCCGTCGGCGGTCTTGATCCGCACTTCCACCTTGTTATGTACCACCGACGCAACGGGGCCGGTCAGTCGAACGGTAACTTTCACATCGCCGGAGGCGGATGCCGTCACCTCCACATGGCTTACCCGTCGCGGCGTCACCATGTCCATGCGCACACTTTGCCAGAGGCCGGAGGTCTGTACATACCACGATTGTTTTCCGTGAGGGATCGAACGGTAGGTGTAGCCCTCGGTGCCATCCTTTCCGATCACGGGATCAACAACGCGCACAATGATCTCATTGGTACCCGCATGAAGAACCCCCGCAACGTCGAACGAGAACGGCGTGTACCCGCCTTCGTGGCTTCCCACCCTCGATCCGTTGACGAACACCTCCGCCGCGTAATCCACCGCGCCAAACGTCAACATCGCGGATTCGCCGCGACGGACCTTCGGTACCGCGAAAGATTTTCTGTACCATCCCACCCCCTGGTATTCGCGGAGATCGGCACACTGAGCCTGCCATGAACCAGGCACCTGGATCGTGCGCCAGCGCGCATGCGCGGTTACCGACGCAATCGTGTACCGGGCACTGGTGTCGGCCGCGAACGACCATTCCCCGTCGAGACTGAGCGTCTGACCGCCAGATCCCTGTGAGGAAGAAGCGCAAGAGATGACGAGAATCGCCAGCATCGTTCGGAGTGCCACGTGAGGCGAACAGATCATTGTGTTGCCCTCGTGTATGAATGTCCATGTGTAATATTCGGAAGGTTTACCGGTTTGTCAAGGGGAGGTCATTGACAATTTCTGCGATTGACAATTCCTGCGAAGATGTGTAGACTTGATCACACCCTCCCGGAGACATACATGAAATCCATACTCGCGGTTCTCCTCCTCTTACTCTCCACGATGACGCTTTTTGCATCAGATCCCGGTTATTATCAGCGAAAAGGCACCTGGCAGGAGACCATGCGCTGTTCGCGTGAGTCGCTTGCCGCCCGGCGTGGGACCGCGGAGCATCCTGTACAGGCCGTATCGCCCTGGATGTACCTCGGCTCCCTGCCGGCACAGACCCGGAAACCTTTTGCAGAACAATTCCCGCCGGAACGCGAAGTTGCGCTGGACCGCTCGTACGGCAACCGTCACTGGGAACTCAGGCCCGGCTGGCTCGACGGCGAGGTCACGAATCTGGGCAGTGATACCATGTCCGCACATTTCCTGTACCGCACCATCCAGTTGCAGGAGGATTCCACGGTTCTTCTATCACTCGGCAGCGATGACGGCATCAAGCTCTGGATCAACGGCGACAGTGTTCTCGGCTCCAACACCGAACGGGGCGCGGCACCGGACCAGGAACATGTGACTCTCAGTCTTCATAAAGGTATCAATGTCCTTCTGATGAAAATCGTCAACTACTATGGGCCCTCCGGATTCTACTTTGCCATCGAGGATGCCGAGGCTTCCGGGTTGTGGGATCTCGTCCGGCGCGATTTTCCGGATCCTCTCCTGTTGAAGGAGATGACTTGGGAACAGGCGGACAGCATTTGGAGTGCGGACTGGCCCGCGGGCAACATGTCCGCCCTTGCCCGCCGCTACGCACGCCGCGCGCTGTGCGACACACCTGCGGAGTTTGCGGCCCTGGAGAGGGAGGCGCAGGCAGCCTTCACCACAGAAAACCTGGCAAGCGTCCGCAAGAAATACCTCTCTGCCCGCGCAGCTGACGTGGAGCCGGTCATCCTCACACCCCCGCCTCCCACGACACCCCGGATTAACTTTCCACGCATCTACGGTGCGCGACCCGGACATCCGTTCCTGTTTACCATCCCCGTTTCCGGCGACCGGCCCATGAGGGTCGCTGCAACCGGACTGCCCGCCGGACTGGTGGTGGATTCCCTGAGTGGCGTGATCACCGGACGCGCACTTGCGCAAGGACGCTATCCCGTCAAGATCGCCGCCCGCAACTCGCTCGGCGCAGACAGCGCGACACTGACCATCGTGATCGGCCCTACGATTGCGCTCACTCCTCCCCTCGGCTGGAACAGCTGGAATTGCTTTGCCGNNTACATCAATATCGACGACTGCTGGGAGATCAAGCCGGGAAGCGATGACCCGGTGCTGCAGGGACTCGAGCGCAACCCGCAGGGAATGATCAACACCAACCGTAAATTCCCGGACATGCGGGCTCTGAGCGCGTACATCCACTCGCGGGGGCTGAAGATGGGCATCTACTCCTCCCCCGGGCCGCTCACCTGTGCCGGATTTGTGGCAAGCTACAAATATGAGAAAGAAGATGCGGAACAGTATGCCGCATGGGGAATTGACTATATGAAATATGATTGGTGCTCGTACAACCGGATTGCGAAGGATCGCACGTTGCCGGAACTCATGAAACCCTATCAGGTCATGCGTGCAGCACTTGATGCTGTCCAGCGCGACATCGTATTTTCCCTCTGTCAGTACGGTATGGGCAATGTCTGGGAATGGGGTGGATCGGTCGGAGGAAATTCCTGGAGGACAACGGGTGACATCGAAGACACATGGGAGAGCATGACCGACATCGGGTTTTCACAGTCAGGACATGAAGCGTTTGCGCGGCCGGGTAACTGGAACGATCCGGATATGCTCGTCGTGGGCCAGGTCGGCTGGGGTCCATCCCTGCATCCCACGCGCCTCACTCCACACGAGCAGTATACGCACATCAGCCTCTGGTGCCTGCTCAGTTCTCCCCTGCTGATCGGATGCGACATGACACGAATGGATGATTTCACCAGGAGCCTGTTGACAAACGATGAAGTTCTGGCGGTCAGTCAGGACCCTCTGGGACGCCAGGCGAGGCGTGTGTCGCAGAAAGGGGATCTGGAGGTGTGGGCCAAGGAACTGGAGGACGGATCGTTCGCGATCGGCCTCTTCAACCGGGGACGATGGAATGAGACTGTGAGGGTTTCGTGGTCGGAGCTCGGGCTGACAGGGAACCGCCGCGTTCGGGATCTCTGGCGGCAGCTGGATCTGGGTGTGTTTCCGGCGGAGTTCGCGGCTCCAGTGCCGCGCCACGGGGTTGTGCTTGTGCGCGTTCAGTAGCGGGCGGCAACAGCGTCCGGCTCCCCGGCGCCCGGCTCATCCTTCGGCAAAACATCTGCTAAAGAGAGCCTCCGCACCGTCGGCCAGAACGTCAATCACTGGTGTGGAGTGAACTCCGGCCAGCGCTGCGCGAACGACGGCAGATTCGAGATATGCCGCGCGGTATGAGGTACCGTCAAAGGCGGGATAGTAAGGATTAAACGTGATCGCGGCCAACGTCGTCGCCCGGCGGTATCTGACGTTGACGGACATTCTGGAGAATTCGCCGAGCAATCGTCCGACCACAGCGGGCTCGCCGGAAAGCAGAATCCGGAAGGGATTATCGAAAATCACCGATACCCCTTCCGGATTCATTGCCTGCAGTCGATCTCGTAGGAGCGCAAGGCCGTCAGCGGTGACCATTCCCGGTAGGACGATCTCCTTCAGGCCCTCAGGGATGCGCCCCATCGCCTCGGCAATCTCGTCATATCCGTGGAAGGCACTGGCACGGCACTGGACTTGTATGTCTCTCCCCACAAGCCGGATACCACCGATATCCGTGTAGTCGCCGGCGCCTTCCCCGCTCTTGAATATCAGCTCGATGGCAGCGGTCTCATCCGCCAGGACCGCAGGATGCACTGAACGTGCTCCACCCGTCGCAAATACCACGCGCTGAACCACAGACATCGGCGCGATCCGGTTCAGTGATCCGTCGACGAGAATATCCGTCGAGCCCAGGTTCTGCATTTCGCGGGTCACCAGCGACAGATCGGAGGTCTTGTTCGGCCCGGCAACCACGACGAGTCCCCCCGCTTCGACTTCCGCAACAACTACCCGCCCCAGCGCAGTCACGACACCGGTCTGCTTCAAGACCCGCAAGCGTGCAGTCGAGGCCGCCAGACAGGCCTCGGATGTGCTGACGAGCATTCCCGGAAGCACCGTGATACGGGGCTTGGGAAGGAGGGTGATGTTATCCCGTTCTTCTCCGTCATATCCAATCCCGGTCACTCCCGGCAGGCGGCCGTTTGCACACGCCATGCGGATCAACGCGCACAATGCGGTCGTCTTCCCGGTGTTCTTTGCCGTTCCTGCGACACCGATGATCATCGTTCAGGAAACCGTTCCCTTGCCAAAGGTTCCAGGATAGGCCCCATCTTCTTCATTGCCGAGAAGACCGGTGGCAATGGCCGTAGGGAGATCGGGAGCAGCCTTCACCTGGTCAAGCACATCGGCGATCTTGGTGTGGAGATCTTCGGTCATGCCATCGGCAGCAGGCGTAGGGGCGAACCCCGCCTCGCCCATGAAGCGTGACGCTTCGTGGATTCCCTGCAGGCTGTCGATCCGCGACGCCATGCAAATCGGACCCCGCGAATACGCCTCGTCGGTGGAGGCAACCGTCATCGCATCCACGTGGAGCGCGGTTGCGAGCGCTGCATGGAATGCCGTGGCCGTGGCCGATTGCACGCGATCTTCCGTTTGTGTCATGAAGGCGATGGGTTCGCCCGGCCAGATCGGACAGTCGACAATCTCGCGCAACGCGCGGATCTTAGCCGCATTGTAGTCAATGAAGGTCTGCCGCATGAGACCATGGATCACGATGTGCGGCCCGTAGCAAAAGAGGGGTTTCAGTATTGCCCGCGCCCCAAGCCGCGTGCCCAGATGGACGTTGATCAGCAGACCTGCAAGCGTCTTCCAAGCCGGCACCCCGCTTAATTCGTCGTTCCCGGGTATGTCGTACGGCATGGAGTAGCGCGCTGCGAGCCGGATCGCTTCGACACCGTCGACCGCAAGTCGCGCAGGATCGGTGCCAGCTCCGAGAGATCCGTAGACAAGATCGATTTTGGTCATATCCGCGCCGGCATGTGCTGCAAGCAGCACCGTTTCGGGGGTGTTCAAGCCGCGGTGTGCACGGACGGTCAGCAACGTCGAAGGATCAAGCAGCTCGCGCATCAGCCGGATATTCTGCGCCGATGTCACGGTGCCGTCGTTTTGGTGGGAGAGCACGCCGTCCAGCAGCCCCTCGTACCTCGCTTCCCAAGACGGGTTGATAATCAGAAAGCCCTCGACACCCCACCGTTCGCAGACCTTGGCGTGCACAATATCCAGTATCGGGCAACCGGATCCCAGAAATTTGAATACCAGCGGCCTGTCTCCCGAATGGTGCAACGAGACCGGTCTGAACGAATGGCGGGCCGCCAGCATCTCTTTCAACCGCCCGATTTCCTCCGGCGAAATCGTCCGGACACCTTTCGGATAGACATTGCGCCGGAACGCATCTGCGATGACGCCGTCGGCAAGACCGAGATACTCGTTCTGCAGCCCGGCACGCCGCGTGTCGGAGGTCTCCTCCAGCATTTTGGCCCTGAGCAGGGCGCGCCGTGTTCCGGGTGTTGATTTTCCCTCCGTCCACCGGAGGAGCTTCTCCACAATTTCGTCGAGCGACGCCGCGATCCGCGCGTCATGCACCTTGTAGGAATACCCGGCCGTCAATGACGGCTTCTTCTTTTGCGGCCCTTTGGTGCCGGCGTCGGGATCCCGTCCTTCGAGAAACGCGATGATGTCTTCGACGCGGGCATGTTCATCGAATCCCCGGTCGAATCCGAGCTCTGCCGCCAGCTCGGAGGTGATCGCTTTGCCGCCGAGGATGACGCGGGAATGTTCCCGCACGCCGGAAGCATCCAGGAGGTCGACAAACCGGCCGAGCAGCTCCGCCACACCGTAGCCCAGCGTGCGGCTGACAAGAATCTCATCGTACCCGCCGGCAGCTGCACGGCGCACCACCTCCTCCATCGGGAGATCAGGTGAGAGCAAATCCGTAGTGTACCCCCGGACCGCAAGCGCGTTGCGGATGATCTTGATCCCCACGTCATGCACCGGGTCGAGCGGTACACACAAGACACGTCGTGGTGTCATGCTTCTCCCCCTTCCCCGCGGGATGCCAGGAGCCAGCGATACGGATCGCCGGGTCTGTGCACATATTTTCTCAATCGCACCCGGACCCCATAGCCATCGAATTCACAGAACATAATATCGACATCGCCGAGATTGAGCTCATGGCCGAGGCGGAGGGCCAGATCTTTCCCTTCGTGCTCACTGCCACACACCAGGTATGTTTCAATGTCGAGACCGTCCAGCACGTTATCAAGAGCTTTCATGGGGTGCCTCGCGCTGTTTCACTATCGTGCTATGGACGCCATAGCGCCCCCGGTCCCGCAGGACCGGTGCACATGGCGTCCACAGTACGCCGTCCGGTTTATTCGAACATACCGGATTCGTTGCACACGATTTCAATCAGCATGACGAGGGCACGCAGGATCATCCGCGCGCGCTCCGGAATCAGCTGACCATGGTTGTCGGTCGTTCCCAGGCCCGGGGAAATGAAGAAGTTGGCATCGTAGGCGATGGTCGGAATGATGCCCATCTGGCTCATGCCATCCTGGAACAGGTTCGAACCTGCATACATGTCTTCGATCGAGAAGATTGGAATCCCGAGCTTGCCGTCTTTCCAGCTGTCTTCATAGTTGATTTCGACGGCTCCCGAGTTGTACGATTTCGAGATCTGGAAGAAAGGACGGATGCGGGAATCGATTTTGGCAAACTCCTCCACCACGATTGTGTACAGGTCTTCGAGCGGTTTCTTCAGGACTTCCGGCTTGTCGCGGAGCACGCGCAGCGCGGCAACCTGTCCCGACAGCCCCTCTTTGCCGGGATCCTGCGTGACGAACGCGGCCTTGCCGTATGACGAGGTGGTGCCATAGCGCGCACCGTGATAGCCGAGGGCGCGGCGGATCGGCACCATGGCATCTTCCTTGCCGATGATCAGCGCGCTGGTCGGAGAACCGGTTGCCTTGTCCATGCTGTAGATCATGATGTCGGCGCCGATCTTCTTGATGCTGTTGCCGATAATCGGCATGCCCCACGCATTGTCGATGATGTACGGCACGTTGTAGGAGCGCGCAATTTCGGCGATGCCTTTCTGCAACAACGGTGTGCCGTCGGCATCCTTGGCGCCGTACCCGTAGCCGATCGAATCGTAGCCCAGTGAGGAAAAACCGCCCAGAAGCGTCTCATGCTGTTTGGCAGCTGCGCGTATGGCTGCGATACCGGCCTTTGCGTCAACGTTCTTCATCAACGGCACGGGATGATATTTAATGCCGTGCACGGGATAGGAAGCGCCCGGAATCGGCACGAACACCGTGTCGAGATTGTTCTGGCGTTTGCCATAGAAACCAAGTTCGCCGGCGGTGCTGCCGCGATCCGCCAGGATGTCTTTGTACTTCGGTGGATACGGACGGCCGTAGCCGCCCTGATGGTGAATATGACGCTCGTACGGAAGGACATACCGGGTGCGGTAGTTGTCGCCGCGGCCCTGGAAGGGGGGTGTCACGAGACAGTCGAAGCTTGTCCAGAGACCGCCCTCGCACGTATTGACCGGCGCCGCATCGTAGTCGTCGCCGTATGCGCCCTTGATAATTTCGCGGATCTGATCGACATACACGCTGAGGGAGACGACCTTCTTCGATTCGACGGCCATGGCCTGCTCGATATCTTCGCGCAGCGGCGAGGGGCATCCGGAGATTGCGCCGGTGAGTCCGATCGCACCTTTCAGGTCGGCGGGGATGTTGAGACTCTCGGCGGCCTTTTTGGCTGCCGCGTAAATCTTCGGTGTGTTCACCTGAAGACGTTTGTACATCTGGAATTTGAACGATGGTCGTGCCATGGAGCTGTTCCTTTCTTGAGAGTGTTACGATTGAAAACCGCGAATGAGGACCGGGGCGCCGGGTTGCAGGCCGAGGTCCTCGCCGGTGGTTCTCCCACCGGTCGTGAGTATGATATTCTGATGATTCGGCATGTGTGTATCGTCGTAACCCGCGATGGTGCCGACGACTTTGCCGTCGATTTCCACCGTGTCGCCGGCAAGCAGGATGCCGCCGGTGGTCAGCTCGACAAACGCGATGTACCCGATCTGGTTGACCGTGGCGCCGGGACCGGCGGCGGTTTCATCCGTGCTGATGAATTCCACGATCGTGCCGGCCGTGAACGCGCGTGATATCGGCGCGATCAGATGCAGGGCGCGCGATTCCAGCTTCCCCCGGAGCACGGTGACCACCCGGCCGAGCAGGTCGGTCTTCGCCGCGAAGAAGGTACGATTGGTCATCTTTTGCGCATACGGATCGCCCATGGTGTTCCTCACACGAATTTTGTGACAAACGCATCGACCTCGCCGTACAGAAAGTCCACAACGGGCAGCTCGATCATGGTATAGCACCCCGGCTTCTGTCTGGTTGCGGCACGTGCAGCAGAGACCATAACCTGCGCCGTGAGTGCGGGATTGTTGACCTTCAGCTGAAACTTCATCGATTGGTTGTGGGTGGTACCCGACATGCCGTTTCTCTCGAGCAACACGCCGTGGCCGGTATCCATCAGAGCACTCACGTCGTCCACCTGATAGACGTACGTGAGGTCTTTCACGAAGTAGTGATCCGCTTTGATTGCGCGCTCGACTTCCTCGAAATCCACACCCGGGTGGAGTTCCACATAGACCATACGCCGGTGGATGCCCATGCCCGTAGGCACCGTAATGGAAAGGCCGTCTTTCACCCCTGAGATCGCGCGCACCGCAACCGAGTGTCCCATGGACATCCCCGGTCCGTAGTTGGTGTACGTGATGCCGCGGGGCGCCATCGCCTGGAACCATCCGCGGATCACGGAATCGATGCCCGGGTCCCACCCGGCGGCAAGGATGGAAACGGTGTTGTGCAGACGCGCGAGGTCTCCGAGATACCTGCGCAGCGCGGGGATTTCCGCATGGATGTCGAAACCGTCGACGGTGCGGATGCCCGCCGCGAGCAATCGTCCGGCGGCGTCACGGATAATACGCGACGGGCAGGAGAGGATGGCGACATCGACTCCGCCGAGCTCGCTGATCTCCGAGGCGAACCGGATTCCCCTGGGCGCCAGGGGATCACGTGCTGCGGGCGCGTATTGCTTCGACACCACGTCGGGCACTTCGATCACCCCGGCAAGGTCCATATCCGGTTCGGTCAGGACGGCTTCGACTGCGCAGCGCCCGACATTGCCGTATCCGACGACGGCGATCTTGATTCTTGGTGTCTGCATAGCTGCTCCTGATGATGGTGCGGCCTGCCCGGGGCAGGGGTCACGCGCCGGCGGCTTTGTGATGTTCGATAAATGCACAGAGGGCGGCGCGGGCGGCATCGCCGTGTGCCCTGACTAGACGTTCCGCCGTCTCTCCTTCACGCCTGCCGATGGCATCCAGGATGCGCGCATGTTCGCGCAGGGACGAGGACAGGTGTGAGAGGACGGACAGATAGATATAGTTATAGCGCAGCGCCTGGCTTCGCAGGATCCGGATGTATTGGATCAACTTGTCGTTGCGTGAGGCGCTGCTGATGGTCGAGTGAAATGCGGTATTGAGTTGCAGAATGCGGCGGTGGTCACGGGTGCGGGCGGCCGCCAGGCGCACCATGCGGTCGTGGATCTCGCGGAGCGCCGCGAGTTCGTCATCGGTGATCCGTTCGCAGGCCAGACGCGCGGCGAGGGACTCCAGGGCGCCTTTGACGAGGTAGGTTTCCATCGCATCCTCGCGGGAGAGCTCGCTCACCACCGCACCGCGCCGGGGGGTCACATTCACAAATCCTTCCGAGTCGAGCTGCAGGAGCGCCTCGCGCAGCGGTGTCCGGCTGACGCCCAGTCGGCGTGCGAGTTCCGGCTCCACCAGCCGCTCACCCGGACGGATCTTCCCGTCGATAATCGATTCGCGCACCATCTCTGCGATGCGATCGCGGAGCGGCTTGATGCCGTCCAGGCGCACATCCACCAGACCCGTTTCCGCTGCACGCTCCCCGCGGGACATCCTTGCCTCCATTGTATATTGTATACAATATACTGTATGTGAAATACGCCAATCCCCAGCTCAAATGCAAGCCCGGGGGAACTTTTTTCCCTTGGAAATGATTCTGAAGATTGGTACACTTCAACAGATTCATCCAGAGTGGTGGAGGGACAGACCCTGCGAAGCCACAGCAACCGGTTCCGCGCGCCCGAAGGGGTGCGGGAATGCAGGTGCTAAATTCTGTTCCCGTCGTCGACGGGATGAAGATGAATCCGAAATGAGTCTCACTATGCGGCAACCTCATTCGGACATCTTCAGGACCGGGTGAGGTTTTTTCATGTCTCCCCTCATCGCTCCTGTGCACTTCACCGCCGCCTCATGTCTCATTTCCGCGAGGATGTTATGGCCGAACGCTCACCCTATCGCTTCGAAACACTGCAACTACACGCCGGTCAGTCACCCGACCCGACAACCCACGCCCGCGCAGTGCCCATCTACCAGACCACATCGTACAATTTCGACAATGCGGAGCATGCCGCCGCGCTCTTCGGACTGGAACAATTCGGAAATATCTACACCCGCATCATGAACCCGACGACCGACGTGTTTGAAAAACGCGTCGCGGCGCTTGAGGGGGGCGTCGCCGGCCTCGCCACGGCATCCGGACAGGCGGCCCAGTTCCTGGCTATCAGCACTTTCGCCGTCGCAGGCCAGAATATCGTGTCCACGAGCAACCTGTACGGCGGAACCTACAACCAGTTCAAGGTCACGTTCCCCCGCCTCGGTATCGGCGTAACATTCGTCGACGGGGACTCCCCCGCCGCATTCGAGCGGGCCATCGACGCCAATACGCGCGCAATCTATGTTGAAACCATCGGCAATCCCCGGCTTAACATCCCCGACATCTCCGCAATCGCACACATCGCCCACGCACACGGCATCCCTCTCGTCGTCGACAACACCTTCGGTGCCGGGGGCTACCTGGCACAACCCATCGCTGCGGGTGCCGATATCGTCGTCCACTCGGCGACAAAGTGGATCGGCGGCCACGGGACCTCGATCGGAGGCGTGATCGTGGATTCAGGAAAATTCGACTGGGGCAACGGCAAGTTTCCGATTTTTACCGAGCCCAGTCCCGGGTATCACGGCTTGAAATTCTGGGACGTCTTCGGCGCGAATGGTCCGTTCGGCAACATCGCATTCATCGTGCGTGCACGCGTGGAGGGCCTGCGGGACCTGGGGGCATGCCTCAGCCCGTTCAACGCGTTCCTCTTGCTGCAGGGACTCGAGACGCTGTCGTTGCGCGTGGAACGCCATTGTGCCAATACCATGCACCTCGCACAGTGGCTGCAGAAACATCCCGCCGTAGCCTGGGTCGCGTATCCGGGACTCCCGGATCATCCCAGCCACGCCGCCGCACAACGGTACCTGCGCAAAGGCATGTTCGGTGCCATTCTTGTCTTCGGCATCAAAGGCGGCCTCGAAGCGGGCAAACGCTTCATTAACAGCGTGAAGCTGGCAAGCCTCCTGGCGAACGTCGGAGACGCCAAGACCCTGGTGATTCATCCCGCTTCCACGACGCACCAGCAGTTGTCCGAAGCCGATCAGCGATCGGCCGGCGTCACACCGGACATGGTGCGCGTCTCGGTCGGACTGGAGCATATCGACGACATCCTGGAGGATTTTGACCTGGCACTGCAGGCGTCACAATGAGCAGTAGGTTGACGCAATATCTCCGGCTGTTCGATCAGGAGCACCCGCTTGTGCTGGAGAACGGCGCCCGGCTTGCGCCGGTGGAGGCAGCATATGAGACGTACGGGCGGCTCAATCCCGGCGGCGACAACGCGGTCCTGGTCTGTCATGCCCTGACTGGCAGCGCGCATGTCGCCGGCGATCTCGCGGGAGATCCCGGTTGGTGGGAGCCGATGATCGGACCCGGCCGCCCGCTGGATACGGACCGGTTCTTCGTCGTATGCACCAATTTCCTGGGAGGATGCTATGGAACGACAGGACCTTCCTCCGCGGATCCCCGTACTCAGCTGCCGTACGGCCTCAGGTTTCCCGCCGTGAGCGTGCGTGACATGGTCACCGTGCAACACACATTGCTCCGTCGCCTTGGGGTGTCGCGGCTCGCAACCGTGATCGGCGGATCGTTGGGCGGCATGCAGGTGCTGGAGTGGGCGGCAATGTTCCCTGCCATGGTGGCTTCCATCATCCCGATCGCGACGGCCGTTGCCCATTCTCCTTGGTGCATCGGTCTGAACGAATTGAGCCGGCAGGCAATCATGAATGACCCGGCCTGGTTGCAGGGCAGCTATTCCACGGACCGGCAGCCCGAACAGGGGCTCTCGCTTGCACGGCAGATCGCCATGATCTCCTACCGCAGCGACATCTCATTCATGCAGCGGTTCCACCGCGACACCGTGGCGCCGGCGACGGGCTGCACGCTGCAGGACCAGCTCCGCGTCTCCTATCAGGTGGAAAGATACCTCCGCTACCAGGGGACCAAACTGGTCCGGCGATTCGATGCAAACACCTATCTCTCGATCACCAGATCAATGGACGGACACGATCTTGCCCGCGGACGCGGCGTGATGAGCGACGTCCTCGGCGGCATCGCTGTCCCGTCGCTGTGTGTCGGGATCGACTCCGACATCCTGTATCCGGCTCACGAACAGCGGGAAATAGCGGCGGCTCTGCCACGGGCGTCGTACACAGAAATCCATTCACCTCACGGTCACGACGCGTTCCTGATTGAATATGCATCCCTGGGGACGGCGGTATCGGCATTCTTGCGAGACCTCGTATGAAACGGTGTGTGATGAAATTCGGCGGTACCTCGGTGGAAGACGCCACCGCGATGCGGCGCAGTGCCCAGATTGTGCTGGACGAGCGATGTCCTGAACGGGTGGTCGTGCTCTCCGCCGCAGCCGGGGTCACGAACCAGCTTCTCCGTGTGGGAGAGCTCGCGGCGGAGGGGCAGGAAGCTTCTGCAACGGCACTCGTCGGCGCCCTGCGCGGCCGGCACGAGCGGATTGCAGAGGAGCTTCTCCCGGCTGCGCTGTGTGCCACCGTCCGGGCGACCATCGCCTCCTGGTGCGATGATCTTGACGACCTCGCTCACGGCATTGCCATTCTTGGCGAGGCAACGCCAAGATCGTTCGATATGCTCGTCTCCTACGGCGAACGCCTCTCCAGCCTGATCTTCCACGCCTTTCTCAACACTGCCGGCCATCCTGCGGAGATGGTGGATGCACGACTGTTCATGATCACCGACGGTCAGAACATGCATGCCGTGCCGGACATCGCCGCCATCCCGGGCAGACTGCAACAGCATGTCCTGCCTGCACTCCGGCGGGGTGCCATCGTCGTGACACAGGGCTTCATCGGAGTCACCCCGGGAGGAATCACCACAACAATCGGGAGAGGAGGCTCAGACCATTCGGCGGCGCTCATCGGAGCGCTGATCGATGCCGAAGAGATTCAAATATGGACCGATGTCGACGGAATCCTGACCGCTGACCCCTCCCTGGTGCCCCAAGCCCACCGCATCAAGATGATGTCGTTCATGGAGGCATCGGAGCTCGCCTATTTCGGCGCGCGTGTCCTGCATCCGGAGACGATTTTGCCGGCAGTGCGGAAAAATATCCCCGTCCGGGTCCTCAACTCACGCCGCCCGTCATCCCGCGGGACATCCATCATCGCACAACCCGACACGAGCGGACAGTGCGTCGTGAAGTCCATCGCCTATAAGGAAAACATCACCCTCGTGAGCATTGTCTCCACGCGCATGTTCCTTGCCCACGGGTTTCTGGAAAATGTTTTCGATGTGTTTCACAAATACCGGACGGTGGTGCACAATGTCGCAACGTCCGACATCAGCATCTCGGCGACCATCAACGATACCAGCCATCTGGAGGAGATCGCCGAAGAACTCCGGACGTTCGCCACGGTCACCGTCGCAAAGGCGAAAGCCATCGTCTGCGTTGTCGGGGACAACCTCCGCAACAGCCGCGGGATCGCCGCGCGCGTGCTGCATGCGATCAGTAATGTGAACATCAACATGATCTCGCAGGGGGCGTCCGAGATCAATATCAGCTTTGTCGTCGATGAGATCAACGTCGATACAGTGGTCCGCCTGCTCCACGACGAGTTCTTCAATCCGCAGGATATCAACAGGGAGATCTTTGACTGATGGCAGACCGCACGTTCAGAGTCATCGTGGCCGGGGCAACCGGCTTGGTGGGACGAAAGATGATCCAGGTGCTTGAGGAGCGCCGTTTTCCGGTTGCGGCGCTGCTGCCCCTCGCTTCCGCCCGGTCCGCCGGCACCACCATGCGATTCCGGGGTGCTGAAGTGCCGGTGCAGGAACTCACGGAAGAGACGCTTGCGGCGTCACACGCAGACTTCGCGCTCTTTTCCGCCGGCGCCCCGGTCAGCCGTCAGTTCGCCCCCATCGCCGCCCGTTACGGCATGGTGGTGGTCGACAACAGCAGCGCCTTCCGCATGGACCCCGACGTTCCGCTGGTCGTACCAGAAGTCAACCCGGATGCCGCGTTCCGCCACCACGGGATCATTGCCAACCCGAACTGCTCCACGATTCAAATGGTGGTTGCCATAAAGCCGCTGCATGACGCGTTCACCATCAAGCGCATCGTCGTGTCCACGTACCAATCCGTCACGGGCGCCGGATGGCGCGGCCAGCACCAGCTGATGAGCGAACTCGAAGGAAAGACGGTGGAGAATCCGAAATTTCCACACCGCATCGCCATGAATGCGCTGCCCCACATCGACACGTTTGGCGACGACGGCTACACCAAAGAAGAANNCCGGTGATCGGCGGACACAGCGAATCGATCAACCTCGAATTTGCGCAGCCGTGCGACCTGAGCCGCATTCGAAAACTTCTGGCGAAGTCGCCCGGAGTCATCCTCGTGGATGAGCCTCAGCTGGGACGCTATCCCCTCCCTCTCGACGCCCACGACCGCGACGAGGTCTTCGTCGGCAGAATTCGCCTTGATCCGACGTTGCCCTCGGGCATCAATCTCTGGGTGGTGTCGGACAACCTGCGGAAAGGAGCAGCAACGAACGCCGTGCAGATTGCGGAGCTGCTTGTTATGAAAGAAAAAAAGGGGGCTGGAGTCTAGGGGCTGGGGTTGTGGATTATCTGGGGCAAAGCCCAATTGACCATAGTCTATGGACTAGTAACTATAGTCTATTGGTTGTACGCTTACCGGAGAAGCAAAAGCCTCTTCGTCGCGACACGGCTGCCGAGCTGCAACCGGCAGAAATAGGAACCGCTGGGAAATTCCGAGCCGTTGAACACCACGGTATGCTCTCCTGCCGCCTGTGGCCCGTCAACCAACACCGCCACCTGCCGCCCGAGCAGATCATATACGCTGAGCTTCACCCACACCTGGCTTGAGAGACCAGGATTACTGACAATAGTCGATTGACTATTGACAACCCCTGTTACCGCTTCTCGAGATCCCGGACCCCAGTTCCCAGGCCCTGCCGTTGGAACTGTGTACCGTATATTCGTGTACGGATTGAACGGATTCGGAAAGTTTTGCAGCAGCAAAGGCGATTCGAGTATCTGAAGTTCCGTAGCGACTCCATTCGCTGCCACCGGAAAGAGTTCACTGACGGTGAAATCCACCCAGAACAGACCGGCCGTATTAGGAATTGACGCAAGCAGGGCGTTGCCGATCGCCACGGGAGGCTTTTGCAGCTGCGACCACCAAGGCCGATCGTCAGGATATCCATACTGAAAGGCCACGCTGTTCGAGGGGAACGACAGGCCCCATGCTTTGAACTCGTTCACCATGGATGTCAATCCTGTGAATTGCTGGCTGTCGTCGACAAAGAGGATATTCCCCCGGTATGTGAGCGGCATCCGGCTCTGCGTGTAGTGCTTGAGAAACAATGTGTAGCTCGTGTCGTAGGACTTCACCTTCTGTTCCCACGCCGACGCCTCGGCATCTGTCACTCTCCTTCCGCCGGACACCGACTGGGCGTCGAGCCACTCAACGTCGATCCCGAACCCTGCAATGCATGCATGGCTCTGATACCTTGACAACACGACGTCGATGAGATCACTTACACTTGCGGCACCCGGTTCGATTTGCAGCCACACCCGCATTTGACGTTTGTCAAATTCTTTCAGGTAGGATTCGTTGTAGTCTGTTCCGGGGAAACTCACATGTGCCAGCGACGCACCGCCCGACGGAAACGTCGCATAACAGTCCCCCCCATCGCCATAAAACGTGACAATCCATACTGCCGCGGCGTGCGCCGGGAGGGAGTAGCTCCGTGCGAGCGAATCGTCGACCGTGCCCCAATATCGTTCGGGGTAGTTCCAGATTTTCGATCCCCGGGTACCCGCGACGAGACCGCCGGTACCTGCGGAGGCGGTTGCGAATACGCTCAGGAGAATTGCCACAAGGAAAGATTTCATTAGAACACCATGGTAATCCCGATACGCCAGGTATCGTAAATGATGGGCGATTCGGATTCGAAGGGCCAATTGCCGTTCTTTCTGCGCAATTCGTACATCCCGTAGGACACCGCATTCTTCAGGACGAAATTCACGATCGGCGCAGCTCCCGGCGACGAATCCAGAATCCGCTCAGCGAACCGATCAACCACCCAACCGCCGCCGCCTTCCACGAGCACGCTGCCAAGCCACTCCCAGAATTTGAGCCGCCGGTAGATCACCATCCGATCATACCCGGCATCCACGGCAAGAAGCGGGAGCAAATGGAAACGGATGACGCCGCCTCCCTTCGTGCCAAATCGCATGCCACCCTCATAGGCCCCCAGGAATGAGCTGTCAGGTCCATTCGCGATGCCGCCCTTTACTGCGAAGTTGGTCCATTGTACGCCGTGCACAGGCACCAGATAGATGGCGGGTCCTTCCGCCGCACTGGTGAATTTGTACCCGTAGCCCCGTTCCCATCCGAATCCCAGCGACCATGATGCAAAGCTGATCTCTCCCGGGTTGACCTGTCGACCCAGATCCTTGTTCGCCGCCATGATTGACATGTATTCGTTCCGGTGTTCGATGACATATCGCGATTGGCTGATTTCATCGACACGCACCCCGCCCATGCGTACTTCGAAACTCCGGGGAGAAAACGTGGACTGTCGAAGGCCCTCCAGACCGCTCTGAACGAATCCGTAGGAGAGCGTCAGTGCCGGGCTCCGGTGCCAGTGGAACCAGTTCCATTGGTCATGGCTATGCGACCACGTGGAATCATCCTGCCCGAATCCGCGCCAAGAACAAGCGAAGAGCAGCACGATAAGTGCCAAGGGAGATTTGTGCGATGCCATTGGTGGACCTCGTGGTGGTCGGGATGAGAACCATATCCATCAATATACGGATTCTGAAAGTGGCGGTTGCATTACACTGGAGACCAGACGCCCGGAATAGCCGCGTGACAAAACGCGCAGTGTCCCTTGATCATTCCTGTCATCACGACGGTGTAGCCATGCCGTTCGATGATCATTTTTCCGCACTGATGACAGTAGGTGTGCTCCCGTGGATGTCCCGGCACATTTCCGATATACACATATTTCATCCCCGCATCCACTGCTGCCGTATGCGCGTCTTCGAGCAGCTTCACGGGTGTGGGGGAAACCTGATTCAACTTATACAGCGGGAGGAAGCGGGTAAAATGCAGTGGCACGCTCTCGAGTTTGTTCGCGACCAGCCAATCGCACATGCGCCGGATCATTGCCACATCATCCGTCCACCCGGGAATGACGAGGTTGGTGATTTCCAGCCAGACGTGCATTTCATGGAAGATCCGGAGGGTTCTGAGGACCGGTTCGAGCGTGCCGGCGTTCAGGCGGCCGTAGATGCCGTCATCGAAGCTTTTCAGATCGATGTTGGCGGCATCGATAACGCCGCAGAGCTGCCGCAAAGGGCCTTCCTCGATGTACCCATTGGATTTCCAGACGTTGCGGATGCCCCGCGCCCGCGCAAGAACGGCGGTGTCGTAAGCATATTCATAGAACGTGGTGGGTTCGCCATATGTGTAGGCGATAGAGGCACATCCGTTTTTCGCGCCGGCCTCTACCACCGCCTGCGGCATCAGATCGGTGTTGTCTGTCTCCTTCGGGCCCACCTGAGAGATCTGCCAGTTCTGGCAATTCAGACAGGAGAGGTTGCAGCCGGCAGTAGCAATCGAGAACGCACGGGTCCCGGGCAGGAAGTGCATCAGGGGTTTTTTCTCGATGGGGTCGACATGGACGGCGCAAGGATTGCCGTAGGCTATGGAATAGAGCTTACCGTGCAGGTTCACCCTATTCCGGCACAGGCCGGTTCCCCCGTCCGGAATAGTGCAACCGTTGGGGCACTTCAGACAGTGGATGCCCGCCCCGGTGTTTTCCACAAAGAGGGCCTCCTTGCTCCATCGCCAGAGGCCTTCCTGTTGCACATCCGCACCGAACAACAGATCCACATCTGCCCGCCACCGTTCGGGCAACGGCGTCCCGGCGAGACCACAGAGGACGCCCGCTCCACAGCATTGCAGAAAATCTCGCTTTTTCATAGCTGCCCCGTAAGAGTGTAACCCCGCTGACGCAACCAGACCGGGGAGGTCAGCGAGATGCTCGTCCCGATCACGACCATGGTTGCCGTCCCTGCCGCGAGGCTGCTCACGCCGAAGACCGGCAGCAGGTATGGCCCCACGATCAACGTCGCAAATGCGCCACCCAGGAGATCGCATGCGTACAGGACCGCGACCCGGGGGTCCTGTGCGCCGCTCCTCATGCGCGCGCAGAATGCAAACACCGCTCCGGCAGCGAAGGCGCCGGTCACAAGACATCCCCCGAGAATAATTGCTCCGGTGACAGGCGATTCGCCCATGCGGGCAAGCATATGCGCCGCGACCAGCACTGCAAGTGCCCCGCCTCCCTGGAGGGCGGCGTACCGGTGCGACGTTATGTGCATACGCCCTCCGGCGATGGCGCCCGCGCCCATCCCCGCCATGGAGATTGCCACGAGTCCGCCGATCATCTTGTACACATTTCCGAACGCCACCTGCACAATCATGATGACGATCAGCTCGAGGATCATCCCGGTGGAACCCGCTGTCATGAGACCGATTGCGATGCGATCGCACCGCAACAGAACAAATGCCACGAGCCCGATGCCCGCTGCCACCGGGAGCATGGCATTCAGGGCGAAGAACCTCAGCCAGTACCGGATTTGTGCGAGCATCAGTACGGGATGTCCGTCGGTGTTTACCGGTGTCGGGACCTGCAGCAATGCGTTCATACGTTGTGCACGCTCCTGCAACAGGTCGTCCTGCACATAGTCCCTGTTGACGTAGGCGGTCGCGATGCCGGCATCATGCACTGCCGACGCGATGTCCGTGCGCACGTCCCCGTCGGAGGCAAGGAAGAGATCGCGCCCTGCGGGCAGGAGCACGACGTGCGCAAATGACAGCTGCAACGTATGCAGGAGGATCGCACGCAGCTGCCGTGCATCGGCCCCCGCATACTCTTCCGACGAAGGGAGGGAGAGGGAGAGCACGCCGCCGCGCAGGAGGATACGGTGCATGCTGGTCAGGGCCTCCGCCGTAAACAGACGGTTGGTCTGAATGGTGGCCGGATCGGGCGCCACGAGGATGACAACGTCATACCGCTGGTCCGTGGTGCGCATAAACGCGCGGGGATCGGCCTGCACAAGATGCACGCGCGAATCGGGTGCGAACGGAAGATACTTCATCTCCAGCCGCCGCAGCCATGAGTTTTCTTCAAGGCACACCACGTCACTCCGGTCATACTTCAGTACTTCGCGCGAAAGCGCCACGGGGTTGCCGCCGACGATGAGCACGTGCGGTGCCACAGGGCGTTGCACAACGGCGAAGTGCACCTCCTCCTCGACGCCGGCCACATCATCCGTCACAAACAACGGCACGTTGTTGAGAAACACCGACGTCTGGCCGCCGAACCGGGTGACGTCAAGGACGCCGAAGGGCGTTTCTGTGTGCTCCAGGATCGTTTGTCCGGGATACCGGAGCGCGAGCCCGCCGTATGCGCCTCCCATTGCATGTGCTGCAATGGCAGATGCAACCATGCCGGCACCCAGCACAGTCGCGGCCTGCCAGCGCCGCGCACGAAGCGCGAGGGCCACGCCACAGAGGCCTGCGGTTCCGGAGAGATACAGGAGCACATCCTGCGATGGCATGATGTCGAACAGCAACACGCCGAACAGCGCACCTCCCAGCAGACTTCCCAGAGCCTCCCAGGCATAGACTGACGCAGCCGCCCGGACGTCAGCCGCTTCCGTCGCAACCCGAACCAGCAGAGGAAAGAACGCACCCGTCAGCATGCAGAACGGAGCAAGGATAAGAACTGATCCCCCGATGAATACCCTTACATCCAGCAGACTCCCAGGAGGGGCACAGAGGAGGGGAAACAGACGGAGAGCATGAAGGGTCAAGGGGGGAAGAAGCATAACGACCCCGAGCACGACCAGCGGGATGTCCCGCGTGGAGATCCTGCGAGACCAAAGACGTGCAGTCCACGCTCCGGTCCCCGTGAGGGTCAGCCAGCTGAACAGCACCGTGCTGATGACCAGCTCGTTGCCCAGAAATGCGGAGAGCGCCTCGCGCAGCACCACCACCTGGGTCCCCGTCGCCACGACGCCCATCAGGAGGGTTGCGGCTTTCCACGACTTACCGGACAGTCCCGGCCTCCTTCTCGCCAAAGACATCGGCTTCGTAGACAAACAATTCGGCGTCCTTCCACCCCGACCACCCTATTCCCGCCTTGTCCTGTGCACAATGTCCGAGAAACTCTTCAAGCGACCACCCGGTTTCTCGCGCGACCTGAGGAAGGAACGTACCTGCATGCCCTCCTTTCCGCATGTACACTCCTTGCTTGCCCAGCTCAATCTCCTCCGGCGATGAGATCTTCCTCATCGGCGTGAGAACGGAGATCTCGATGTCCAGGCCGGGTAATTCATCGGCGGTGACCGGGGAAAAACGAGGATCCTCTGTTGCCGCAGATACGGCCATTGACTGCACCGTTTGAGCAAGTTCCTGGGTACCGGAGAAATTGCCGATGCATCCCCTCAATTCGCCGCGTTTCTTCAAGGTGACGAACGCACCGCAGGGTGTTTTCAACGACTTCGGCAACCGCCCGTCATAGGAGGGGAGGTGCCCGGTCTGCAGGTATTCCCGCAACGTGGTTCGGGCAATGGCAAGCAGTTGACGGCGATCCTCGGGACGGAGATGAAACGATTCTTTCCCGGAGCTCGAAACGCTGATTGCTGCATACCCCACAACGCGGCTTTGTTCCCCCGCCGGGACATCCCCCGAGTTGGCATATTGCACAAGCGTGTAGCGTGCCGACTCGTCCGACCCCACCATCGATTGCAGGACCAGTACGGCGCCGAGGCCGCACATCGACGTGACAAGTTGCCGGACGCCGCTCTTCTCGTTCTCCGCGACCGTCGCAAGCAGTTTTTGCGTCGATCGGCAGAGCACGGCATCAATCGTCTTGTGATCAGTCGCGACCGCATCCTGATAATTGGGGTAATGCGAAAGATCCGTACTGATGACAAACAAGTTCTCGGGTTTCAAGTAGGGGCGGAGCACTTCAGCGACCCTGGCACACACGCCGGGGTCGGCGGTCCCGAGCAACACGGGCACAATGCGGAACGCTCTCTTCAGGTGGAATTGGAGAAATGGGAGCTGCACTTCGATCGCATGCTCAACGGCATGGGCTTGATCGTGCTCCAGAAAGAGGTCGTGGTGTTCCAGCAGCGTCCGGCCGATGTCTTTGTTGACGGCCACTTTGCCCAACGGCGTAACAAAATCGCCTGTGATGTACACTGCCGCCCCTTCGTAGGAGGCATGGTGGCTGACGCCGACGACGAAAATGTTGTCGATTTGCCGATCGGAAGGGATCTGGGAAAAGCCGGACGCCGCGACACGGCCTGAATAGACGTACCCGGCATGAGGGACAATCAGGGCCAGAACAGGCTCTGCGGCCGTTCGCTGTGCGGCATGAGCAAAAAGGTCCTGAAGGTTTGTGCGTAATTCTTCCGCTGATCCGGGATAAAACTGACCGGCGACTGCAGCCGGCCGGTCACCGGCCACGCCGGCGTCCATGGCTGCGCAAAGTACCACGATCAACAACGGGAGGAACGGGCGTATCAACAGGGCGTGCATGGCGGGCCTCGCGGAAGATGGCTGCTGAAACAAGGTACTGCCGTCAATCGCGAAAGTCAACCCACTGCTGATGATCTCACAAGGGGAAAAAATGGGGTGGATAAGCTGCCGGAACTACGTTACGATTTCGGGCGGGAACATGCACGCAGATGCTGCCGGGCCCCTGTGACGC
>PMCM01000273.1 GCA_003154155.1 Ignavibacteriota bacterium
CCGCGCCAATTGTTGATGACACGTACAATGACAAGATAGGTGAACATGATGCCGATTGCGCTCAACAGCGCGGAGAAGGCGTGTGCCCGCACAGCCTGGTCGGCGGCATAGGGAATCATCATCGCGATGCGCGCCGTCAGAAGGAAGAGCGGCGATCCCGGCGGATGGGGCACCTGGAGGAGTTTCGCTGCGGCGATAAACTCACCCACGTCCCAGAAAACCACTGTCGGTGATAGTGTGGCGATGTAGACGCCGAAAGCGATGCAAAAGACTCCGGCGGCGATGATGCGGTTCAGCTTAATATCTGCCATGGACTGTTGTGCCTTTTTTCTATGCGGTTCGCAGGATCACAAATCGGTGGAATATAAAGTATACCCAAAATACGGGGAATTATCAAGAAACCATGAGGTGGGCACAGATCTCGTCGCAGAGCAGAAAACCTTCCCGGGTGAGCGTGACCGTGCCCGCGCGCAGGACGGCGAGGTTCCGGGCGAGAATCTGGTGGATGTACGCCCGTTGCTCACCGGACAGCTCGTACCCGAGGTCGTTGGTGAGCATGGGGAGGGAAAGACCGTCGCTCCGGAGTCCCAGAAAGATCCGTTCATTGACCAACTCGCGCGTGCCGAGTTCTTCCGCCATCGCGACGGGTGAGCCGTTTCTCCAGAGGACGTCACAATAACCGTGCAGCTGGCGTATGTTGGCCCATCGCCAGGCTTCCCCCGTGTGCCCGTCGGCCCAGAACGAATGTGCCGAGGGACCGAAGCCGAGGTAGTTGCGATGCTGCCAGTAGGAGGAATTGTGGCGGCTGCGAAAACCCTCCCGCGCATAATTCGACACCTCGTAGTGTTCCAGCCCGCGTGATTCCAGAAACTCCATCGTCATCATGTATTGTGCCGCCTCTTCCTCTTCGTCTGCAGGAGTGACGATGCCGGCCTGGACACGGGCATGGAGCGGGGTCTGTTCCTCCACGATCAGGCTGTAGGCGGAAACATGTTCCGGTGAGAAATTGACGGCTTCCTGCAGCGTCCGTTCCCATGCACTGCGGGAGAGTCCGGGGATGGCATAGATAAGATCAACGCTCAGGTTGTCGAAACCTGCCGTGCGGGCCGATTCGATGCAGGTGCGTGCCTCCGCCGCAGTGTGGATCCGTTCGAGGAATGCGAGTGCGGCGCCGTCAAACGACTGCACACCGATGCTCAGCCGGTTGAAACCGAGACCGCGCAGGAAACGGAGTGTCTCGAGGGAGGCGGATCCGGGGTTGACTTCGATGGTGTATTCAGCATCGGCGGCGATCGAGAAGTGGTCCGCGATGTCGGCGAGGATGCGTTCAATATCCGCCGGAGGCAGCATGGTCGGCGTGCCACCTCCCAGGTAGACCGTTCCCGCCACAGCTGCTGCGGTCCGCCGGGCTCCCCGCGCGATCTCAATGTGGAGAGCGTTGAGGTACCGCTCTTTGAGTCCCGTCCCTTCAACCGAATAGAAATCGCAGTAGGCGCATTTCCGTTCACAGAACGGCACATGCACATACAACCCGAAGCGATCGGAGGCTGAGACAATTCCTGCCGGGCTCACATTCCCCTCTTCCTGATATCACACGCCTTGCACATATACAACACCTGGCGTCGCCTAGCGGATAATGGTCCCGATCCGTCCCCAACGTACCCCTCCCTGCTGGCTCCGGAGGGATTCCGGACCTGACGGGGCGACAGACCAGTAGACGGCAACCGCTCCGCCCACCACGTCCTCCACGGGGATGCACCCCCACGTGCGGCTGTCAGAGCTCTCCGATGGGTTGTCGCCGAGGAGGAAAAGGGAGCCTTGGGGAACGACGATGCGTTTCCCGGCATCATTTCTGAACCCCCGCCCCGGGTCGAGCCAGAATGCCGCCGTCCCCGGGAGGATGAGGTTTTTCTGGTTCACGGCGATGCCCTGGGATTGAAACTCGACAGTATCCCCGCCGGTTGCGATGCAACGTTTCACGAACAGCACGTCGCCCCGCGCTGATCCCGTCACCGCACACGCGGGGGGATGCACAACGACCACGTCGCCGATTCTGGTTTGCCGCTGCAGTTTGTTGACAAGGATGAAATCACCGGGGAGCAGCGTGCCCCGCATGGACGCCGTCGGCACCTGAACGGCAGCGAGGACGAACGTCTTGAGCAGGACGCCCATGATGACGGCGAGGGCCGCCCCGATGGCGACATCGATCCAGAAACCGGCCCTCCCCGTGGACTGCGGGGCTGAACCCGTTGTTCGGATGTTCACTTGATGATAGTGCCGATGCGGCCGAGACGTATCGATGCAAGTTTTGTCACAAGATTGGTAATGGAGACGTCGGGGTCCCACGACCAGTAGACGATCATCGGCGTGCCGACGATATTCTCCTCGGGGATGAAGCCCCAGAACCTGCCGTCGAGGCTGTTATCGCGGTTGTCTCCCATCCCGAAGAGATAGTTGTGCTCGACAGTGTAATGGTCGACGAGCGTACCGTCAACGGCGACCCTGCCGGACGCCTCGAGCGTTGCGTGGTGCCCTTCCCTGCCGATGAAGACGTCCCACTGGTCAAAGTCCGCGGCGTTCAGCGGTATCACGTCTCCCTTGCGGGGTACGGCCATGGGGCCCCAGTTGTCCTCATTGAACGGCGCACCTTTCGGAAATATCCTGTCGTCGGCCAGCCCCGCGGGTTTGACATGAAACGTGTTGAACTTCATATGCCGCGGGATGGGAGCGGCCTTGCCGTTGATATACAGTACCCGGTTCACGACTTTGACGGTGTCGCCGGAGAGTGCGACGGCACGTTTGAGGTAGAACATGAATTCCGCCGACCTCACCTCTTCGCGTTGCCCGGGGAACTCGAACACGATGACATCTCCGCGTTCCACGTTGCGGAAGGCCGGCACACGAAACCAGGGGAGGCGCACATTCGTGAACGGGATCGTCCGCGGAGTCGTTCCGCCGTAGAGGAACTTGTTGACGAACAGGAAATCCCCCGCCATGATTTCGTTCTCCATGGACCCGGTGGGGACTTCAAACGATGCGAGCACAAAGCTGTTGAGGAAGAAGAACGCGACGAGGACAAAGACCACGTCTTTGAAGAAATCCTTGACAGGTTCCTTCTTCTGCGGAATGACTTTTGCCATGATAGCTATTCATCCTCCATCGATAGAACGGCCAGGAAGGCCTCCTGTGGTATTTCCACACGGCCTACCTGTTTCATACGTTTCTTCCCCTCTTTCTGTTTCTCCAGGAGCTTGCGTTTCCGGGTGATGTCACCACCGTAGCACTTGGC
>PMCM01000174.1 GCA_003154155.1 Ignavibacteriota bacterium
GGTTGCACGACACCCGCAGCCGAAGCCTCTTTACACATTGCGTCGACGGCATCGGCCGTCAGGCCGACCACCGCCGCCATGGTGCCTTTTTGCTGTTCACCGGCCCGTTGCATCAATTCGCCCCGCAGCCGCACGAGGCGCAAGGCATCCTCGAACGCGATCGCCTTCGCGGCGACCAGGGCGGAGTACTCTCCCAGCGAATGGCCTGCGACCATATCCGCTTTGCACGATGTGACGAAGCGGGTGGCGACGACGCTGTGCAGAAAAATTGCCGGCTGGGTGTTGCGCGTTTGCCGCAATTCTTCTTCGGGACCGTTGAAACAGATGCTGCTGAGGGCGATGCCAAGAAGCGCATCGGCACGCGCAATCATTTCGCGCGCTCCAGGTGCGGCATCAGAGAAGTCCTTTGCCATGCCTACATATTGCGACCCCTGGCCGGGAAAGACGAATGCGATTTTTGCCATTGGAGATACGGGAGCTTACGCGGCGTTTTCGACGGTCCAGCGAACCAGGACGGATCCCCACGTGTAGCCGGCGCCGAAGGCTGCCAGGACAATGGTTTGACCTTTCCTCAGTTGACCGGACTGCCACCACTCGGAGAGACACATGGGTATTGTCGCAGCGGTGGTATTGCCGTATTTGTTGATATTGATCATCACCTTAGATTTGTCAAGACCCATGCGGTCGGCTGTGGCATCGATGATCCGGAGATTTGCCTGGTGGGGCACGAGCCAATCGACGTCTTTTCCGGTCAGATGGTTCCGTTCTATGATTTCTGCGGAGACATCTGCCATGCCGACGACGGCCACTTTGAATACGGATTTTCCGTCCTGGTAGATATAGTGCATCTTCTGGTCGACGGTATCCCGTGTCGCGGGATTGAGCGAGCCGCCGCCCAGCATGTGCAGGGTTTTCTCGCCGCTTCCATCACACCGCAGGATGTGGTCGAGAATGCCGGCATGGGGATCATCCCCCGGCTCGAGCATGACCGCTGCCCCGGCGTCGCCGAAGAGGATGCAGGTGTTCCTGTCGGTATAGTCTGTGATCGCACTCATTTTGTCGGCGCCGACCACGACAATCCGTTTGTAGGATCCGTTCTCGATGAATTGCGCCGCGGTGATCAGCGCGAACAGAAAGCCGGAACAGGCCGCGGAGACATCGAAGCCCCAGGCATGTTTTGCCTGCACCTTTTCCTGTATCAGGCATGCGGTTGACGGAAAAAACATGTCGGGAGTGACCGTGGCGACGACGATGAGATCGACAGTGTCCGCCGACACGCCGCGGTTTTTGAGCAGGGCCTTCATCGCACCGGCGCCAAGGTCGGACGTTGCCCCGTGTTCCAGAATCCGCCGTTCGGAAATACCCGTCCGTGTGCGGATCCATTCGTCATTCGTATCGACGATTTTGGCGAGATCGTGATTGGAAAGGACTTTATCCGGCACATAGTGCCCGACTGCCGTAATTGTCGCCCTGGGCTTACTCATTGATGCTCGCGAGTGAATCCTGAATATTCTTGTTGACGCCCTTCAATACCATTTCTTCCGCCCGGTAGATCATGTTTTTGATGGCCAGGGGAGTCGACTTGCCGTGCCCGATGATGGCCACACCATTGACGCCCAGCAACGGCACGCCACCGTGCTCCTGGTAATCCAGGTCCTTCAAAACCTGCCTGAGAGCGTTCCGGACAAGAAGGCCGATGGCTTTGTTCCGCATGCTGACGTCAGCGAAGGCTTTGAATTTCGTTTTCAAAAAGTGGGGTATGCTCTCGCCGAATTTCAGCAGGATGTTGCCGACAAAGCCGTCGCACACCACCACGTCCAGATCGCCGCTCAGGACATCGCGCCCTTCGACATTGCCGACAAAATTCAACCCGCTTTTGCGCAACAACTTCATTGCCGCCAGACTCGCCTCGTTGCCTTTGGTATCCTCTTCGCCGATGCTCAGGAGGCCGATCCGAGGTTTGGCAAGGTTCCGCGTGGCAGAGACGTAGATGGACCCCATCATGGCGAATTCGAGAAGATGCTGGGGGCGGCAATCGACGTTTGTGCCTGCATCGACAAGAAGGCAGGGGGCCAGGGCCGTCGGGACCATTGCGCCGATTGTCGGCCGACCGATGCCGTGGATCCGTCCGAGAATCAAGGTGGCTGCCGAGAGCACAGCGCCGGTATTCCCCGCGCTGACGAACGCCTGGACCTGCCCGTCCTTCTGCAGATGCAAACCGATCCCGATGGACGACTTGCGTTTGGTCTTGAGCGCAGCGGTGGGCAGGTCATGCATATCGATGACCTCAGGGGCGTGCACGATGCTGTACGATTCAGACGGCGGAGTCAGAGCGCCGGGCAGCCGGCCATAATCCCGGAGTTCCGCCCGGATGCTGTCCTCCGGCCCGACAAGCACCAGGTGCAGCCGGTCGCCGGATTCATGGATCGCCTCGCAGATGCCGGCGACCACGTTGGCAGGGGCGTAATCCCCCCCCATCGCGTCCACCGCAATGCGGATGTGGTGTTCCCGGGACTTCACGAGACGGTTGGTCGTCGTTGTTCGTGCTGTTTAGGATGCTTTCGGAACAACAATTGTTCTGCCGTTGTAAAATCCGCAATTCGGGCACGCCCGGTGGGAGAGCCGCTGCGAATGGCAGTTCGGGCATTCGGAGAGGGTCGGCGCTGTTGCTTTGTAGTGCGTACGTCGCTTGCGGCCGCGGGTCTTCGAATGACGTCGTTTCGGATTCGGCATGGGTGAAACCTCCTCGCTACAAAATGTTCAACTCAGTCGTTATCAACCTGGAACCCGCGCAAGGATTCCCACCGGCCGTCGTTCGTCTCGGGGGGGCATGTGCACGCTTCCTTGTTCAAATCCGCCCCGCAACGGGGACAGAGCCCTTTGCAGGCATCGCTACACAGTAGTTTCAAGGGTACTGCCAAAAGCACCGTCTGGCGCACATCATCCGATAAATCAATCACGGGCAACCCCGCCGGGATCACCTGAACGTCCGACGCATCACGTATGTCCGCCTCGCGTGAGTCCCATACGTAGAACGTCCGGTACGTTGAGGTAACCGTGAGACGGAATGGCGCGGCGCATCTGTCGCAGACGAAGTGACCCGACGCGCAAACGCCGGCTTTCAGATAGAGTTGTGTGCCGGATTTCTCAAGCGTGGCCTCAACCTCGACTTCCCCGCTGAATTCCTCCCCCAGGCCGACGTGCGCCACAGGTTCCCGGAACTGATAGCTGTGGGAGCCTTCCGAGAGCCCTGCAATCTGAATCTTCATTATTCTCCACCAAACAGTCAAATGGGGCACCATGGCCCCATTCTTCAAGTGAACCGAAAAAGTATGACAATATAGCCAGATGTCTCGTCAGAGTCAAGCATTGCAGATGAGCCCGCTATCAGCGTAATTGGAGGAATGCAGACTCCACAATCCGTCAGGGGATCCCCCTGGGTTGTTCTGATACCGCTCGCGGCCATCGTCCTCAATCATGCCCTGTTTCCTGGGTATACAGGGGATGACGCGTTCATTCACTTCACGTACGTGCGCAACCTCGTCGAGAGAGGACTGGTCGCATACAATGGGCCCGTCCCGTCCTATGGATCCAGCAGCATCCTTTGGGTTCTTCTCGGCGCCTGTGTTTCCTGGCCCGTCGGACACGTGCCCGAGACCATGCGTGTTCTAGGGGCCGGCCTGTGGGGGCTGGCGGTTCTTCTTGCGGTTGATGTCGTTCACCGCCGGGCGCCACTGCCGTTGGCGGGGCGGCTGCTCGTCGCTCTCGTGCTTGTCGCAAATGCCGTGGTCTTCCGGTGGATGGCGACCGGGATGGAGACGGGATTGGTGTGCCTCGTCAGCGTTCTCATCCTCCGCTTTGCCGACCCGGCGCGTCCGATACGCCTTTCACTTCTCTGTCTCGCAGCGCTGCTCACCCGCCCGGAATTCGTCATCCTTCCCGTATGCCTCCTGCTTGCCTGGAGGAGGCCATTTGTGTCCCGGAAGAGGGACGGAGTCGTCTTCGTTGCGGGTACGCTGGCCCTGTTTACCGTCTGGTTTCTCTGCGCGCAACTCTATTTCGGCCGCCCGATGCCCATGACCGCGGTCAAATCGGTGGGGTGGCTCGACATTTCATCCACGGTCCGGATAGCGAAGATCGTCGCAGGGACGTTCCCGGCGGCATTTGCCGCATGCGCGCTCATGGTTTTCGGTGGCGGATCCCGGCGGGGGGGCCGGAGGGGGATGGATCCGGTTGACACTGCGTTTCTGGCGTTCGGCATCATGCTCCTAGGCTTCTATCTGATCACCGGCACGAACATCATTTCCCGGTATCTGACGGTGATCGCGCTTCCTTTCGCGGTGTTCTGCGCCACGCAGATCAGTACGCGATGGTTGCAGGACGGACGGATCCGGTGGCAGGCGTGGGGGATCGTGGCGCTCTTCCTTGTGGTAGAAGCCGGGGCGTTCCGCCAATTGCATGCAGCTCACATCAGCACGTTCACCGAAGGGTTTCAGCAAGCGTATGCCGCGATGGGACATCGTCTTGAGCGGACGACGCCGGAGGATACGGCAGCCGTGATGGCGGGGGATGTCGGGTATGTGGGGTATTATTCGCGCCGCCGCATCATCGACGTAGCCGGGCTCACCTCGACGCACATCTACGATGCGGGGACGCGGGATGACTCCACCCTGATCGCCAGGTATCATCCCGGCTTCATCATCATCCGCGAGACAGACGAGCGGTTGCCTGGTTTCGAGCAGATGATCACCCGTGCGTCAGGTTCTCCGGGGGACATCCGTGTGCTGTACCGGACGCGCATACCACCGCTGGGGGTCATGGCTGACCCGGCGTCATGGTGGCAGGTGGAATTGTGTGAAGTAACCTACGGTGGTGAGAAGCCCGCGCCACCTTCTGGTGGGAAGGAAAGCGTCCCGAACTCCTCTCAACGGCAAGCCAGGTGACCGGCGTACTCAGGCTTCGCGAACGGCGACCGCTTGTGCTTCGAGCAGGTGGGTCTGGACATGCTCGACAGTTTCTGCCAATGCCTCGCGAAATTTCTCGAAATCCTCTTTGTACAAGAAGATCTTGTGCTTTTCGTACTCATCATCGCCGACGCGCTTGCTCTCGGTGATGGTGATGTAGAAGTCTTTCTCGGACTTGGTCGATTTGACGTCGAAGAAATAGGTACGTTTCCCAGCTCTCACGCGTTTCGTAAAGATTTCATCCTTGTAGCCGTCGTTCTCCAAGTGCATCCTCCTGGTTGAAAGAGCTGCTGGTGAATGTGTGGTCCGTTTGCCCGGACCTGTTGTCTGTGCGGGGGCGTCAGTGTCTGATGACGGCGACTTTGCCGTTTGCCACAGCGCTTCCATCTTCTGAATAAGCGACAATTAGGTATACTCCCGAAGAGACATCGTTGCCGTTGTTGTCTTTGCCGTCCCAGAACCCGATCAGGCCGCCGGGGGTCTTCACATCACGGATCACCGTTCCGTCGATCGTGACGATCTTGAGTGATGAATTCTGAACGAGTCCGCTGACCGTCAGCTGTGTTGTGCCGGGGATCAGGAAGGGGTCGGGAAACACGGTGAGTTTGTCGAAGGACGATCGCGGCGATGCGCCGGCAGTCGTCAGGCTCGACAGGCCGTGCGTGGTCCCGAAATACACCGTTCCCGTCCGTCCGTCGACCGCAATAGACTTCACGTCATTGTCGATGAGTTTTCCCGCCGTATTGTCCACCGTGTACGACGCCAGCGTTTGCGTGCCGTCGGCGGAGAGGAGGAACACGCCGTCGGTTGTCCCCACCCATTTCTGATTCAGAGGATCGACCGCAATGGTGTTGACCACAAGACCGTTTAAGGGAATGTACGCGGCGATGCCGCCCGATCGGAACGGGTTTGCAGGATCCAGGATGATGGCGATGCCCCGGTCCGTGCCAACCCACACGTCGTTATCGTGGTCAACGACGATTGTCGATACCTGGTTACTGGGCAATCCCTGATTGGCGGTGATGAGAAACGCCGCTGTGCTATCGAGCTCGCCGCCGTTGCCGAGTGAAATGATGCCGGCGCCTTGCGCTCCGTCGCGTACCGTCGCCCAGATATTATCGAAGGCATCGACGGCGAGGCAGCGGTCGACCGGACGGTCCATCAGATTGGCGAGCTTTGTGCCGGCGACGGAGACAGGGAAAAACTTCCATATACCGGCCGGCGTGCGCACGATCATGAGATTCTTATTTGCGGCTGCAACAACGGTCATCCAGGTGTCGCCGCGGCTGTCGCATACGACGTTGGCCGGCACCACAAAGTTCAGATCGGTGGGAATACCGATCAGACCCACGTTGCGGCTGTACACTTTAGTGGAATCCAGCTTTGTCGCACCGGCGGGGATTTCCACGATGCCGAACCCGTACGTGCTTGCCCAAACGGTGCCGTTGCAGGCGACGGACACCCGGTAGACTTCGTTGACCGGGAGCGGGCTGTTTGTCTTGGAGAAGTTGATCCAGGTCTTGCCGTCGTAACGGAACAACCCATAACCATACAAATCGCCTGAGGCGGCCCAGACGACACCGTCGGGGTCGACGGCAATATTCAAAAAGGAGCTGGCGGTCGGTCCGTTGGGATAGTGTGCCGTCCATGCCGTTCCAGAGGTCAGGATTCCGCCTCCGGATGTTCCCACCACAGGTTTTCCCGATGGATCGGGAGCGGCCGACGTCGGGAGAAACGCCAGGGCAGTGCCGTATGGTGTGGCGGAGAGGGGCGATACCACGGTGTACACCGTGCTGTCGCTGGCAGCGGCGATAAGGACCGTAGAGGATGCGGCGGTGGCGACGACGTCCTTTCCCGTGAGTCCCCCGACGGCTGTCCACGTTCCGCCGTTCTCAGCGTAGAGCCCGGTGCTCGTGCCCGCGTAGAGCTGGCCGTTGAAGACTGTGAGCGTGTTGGGAATTGTTCCGGCGCCCCCCACAATTTGCAGGGTCCAGGATTCCGGGGGAAGAAGATTGGCGTCGCTCAGGTTGCCGACAGCGACGCGATTGATGGTCTGTCCGTCGGAAACACACGCCCAGATTTTTCCTGCCTGGATGACTGCGGAAGTCACGGTTGTGCGAGTGCCCACCGGTATCGTTCCGAATCGCGTGTAGGTATCTCCGAATTCAAACCGGCTCACGCGGAAGAGTGTGAGACTGAAATCGGTGCAGATCAGCGCAGTGTCGCCATGAATAGTGATGGCGTTGATCCGTTTGTCTGTTTGATCTTTTGCGGAGGCGATATCCAGGATTGTTCTAATTGCCCCCGTGGCGGGATCGTAGACGTGGATGATGCCTGTTGATGTTCCTGACCAGATCTGTCCGGTCTGGTCAAGGCCAACGGCGGTCAGATCGATGCTCAGGAGTCCTTCGGCGTTGGTCAGCAGTTGGAAGGAATTGTCGGTCGGTGACCAGTGAAACAAGCCGCCCGAAGTTGCCGCCCAGAATCCGGTGCCATCGCTGATCATGGCACGGACGTCATTCATACAGGTGAAGTTCTTCCAGATTCCGGTGGCTGCCTGCACCGACAGTCCGCCCAGGAGAACAGCCACACACATCGCCCACACGCGTCTCATACGCCGGCCCTCGGGTCGCTCCTCGTTCTCTAGTGCTTCTTCAATTGCGATTGTACCTGGAGGAGTTCCATGGCGCTTAACGCCGCGTCCCACCCCTTGTTCCCCCCTTTTGCACCCGCCCGTTCGAGCGCCTGCGCGAGGTTTTCTGTCGTGAGGATGCCGAAACCGAGCGGCACGCCGGTTTGCAAGGCGATCTGTCCGAGGCCACGTGTGACCTCGCCGGCGATATAATCGAAGTGCGGTGTTTCCCCGCGAATGACGCACCCGAGACAGATCAGGGCGTCATAGGTGCCGGACGCGGCCATCGCCATCGCCGCCTGCGGGATTTCAAACGATCCAGGAACGTAGGCCACGGTGATGGATTCGGAAGCGCCGCCATGACGCGTGATGCAATCGATGGCACCGTTCAAGAGCTGGGAGGTGACCAACGAATTAAAGCGGCTGATCACGATGCCGAAGGATTTCCCTTCAGCGGACAGTTGACCCTGGATCACATGCATGGTTGGATTCCTCTTGGACTCTCGCCGCACAAATCTCATCCGCACCCGATCACCCGGGAGTAGGGATCCCGGGACGGCACACACGCGCACCCCTGCGCTCCCCGGCGCACGGGGGACAAGATACATCCACGACCGGAGGTAAAAGAACGGAGATAGGGCTACAGATACCGGGTTTTGAACTGCTCATAATCGTTGATGATGAGCTTCCCTCGCTCGATTTCGATGTGTCCCTCGCGGATGAAGGCGTGGATCATCCGTGAAATGGTCTCGCGGGAAGTGCCAGCCATGTTGGCCAGGTCCTGCTGCAACGGCAATTCGTCGATCTCAACGCGACCTTTGCGGATCTTGCCAATATCATCCGCCAGCTGGAGGACAACGTTGGCAACACGTCCCGCCGCATCCTTCAGGGAGAGGCTCTTGATCATTGCGTCCGCCTTGCGGAGACGCATTGTCAGTTCCTTCAGGAGGGCAATGGCCACCGAGGGAAAATCATGCAGGAGTTTCAGGAAATCCCTGCGGTGGATCATAAACAGTTCCGACTTCGTCGTGGCCACCACGCTGGCCGACCGGGCCAACCCGTCGAGAATCGCCATCTCCCCGAAAAAGTCGCTTTCCCCCAGAATCGATAAAATCACTTCACGTCCGTCATCGTCCATGCGGACGATTTTCACTTTGCCGGAAGCTATCACAAAAAGTGCCGCGCCGGCCTCTTCTTCCAGCAGGATAATGCTCCCTTTCTTGTATTTTTTGCGTACGCCGACCTTGACGATGGTTTCGAGATCCATCGCCTCAAGATCGCTCAAGATGGGAACATTCTTGAGGAATTCAATATCATCCTTCACCTGCGAGGCTGTCAACGAGATCTTCCGTAAGTGTGTCAGAACGACGGCTCGCGATCCACCAATATAGAAGGTGCGGTCTATAAAGTCAAGGAGAACAATGCGGCCGGAGCACGAGGAGTGCGCTAATCTGTCAGAAGGAGGTAGGAGAAGATCGCGAACCCGATCTGAGTGGCGGCGAAGGCGAATCCTGCAGCGGTGTCGAGCCGTCTCCGCTCATCGAGGAGTGACGGGTCCCCGGTCAGGTGATACGCGTCATTTCTGTCATCCGCGTTGATTTTGAAGTATGCCGCGGCAACTCCCGCAACGACAGCCACGCCCCCGCTCGCATACAGGGCGAATTTACGGCCCGTCAGGCCATCGGATTCGCGCAGCAACGGGGAGACATCAGGCAAAGAGGCCGGTGCGAGCCGAAATCTTGAAAAAACAGACATTTTGATCTCNNCGGTCCCATCGCCAGAGTGAGGGAATCAGTCCGCAGGAACCAGCTGGCACTCCCCGGCCGAAAAGCCGTGATGTGGTAGATTCCCGGCGGCAGGGAGTCCAGGGTGAAGGGAGCCATTCCCGAACCGTGGCCATTCACCGTAACCTGAACGCTTTCTGCGTCAGCGGAGATGACTAAACGGGCGGCGGCAGCCGGTGATGAGTCGGGAGCCACGGGTGACGACTGTTGTCCAAAGACCGGGATGGCGGACAGCCAGCAAAACGCGAACAGGACCGGCGCCG
>PMCM01000170.1:0-133 GCA_003154155.1 Ignavibacteriota bacterium
TCGGCCATTTCCTTCAACTTGCGGTGCACGAGTCCGGGGAAGGTCGTCCCGATGATGGGCTCATGGTTTCCCAGGATTCCGGGCACAAAATACACGTCGGCGTGGGCGCCTTTCTTTTCCAGATCGTCCAGCA
>PMCM01000170.1:165-18840 GCA_003154155.1 Ignavibacteriota bacterium
TCCACATCCAGCCCGTCTTCGAGCATGCTCCAGATGTAATCGTGTTCATCCCAGAACGGTTCGAGACGGATCAGCGTACGGAACCGCGGATTGACGCGGCGCCCGGCATCGCGTAACGTTTTCAGGAAGCGCACCAGGTTGAACGCGGCGGCCGAGGCAATATCCTTTGCCGCAAGCCATTCGCGTACAAGGTAGCCGCCCCCGTTCCGGCCGACGTAGAGCGAATTCGTATATTCAAACCCCGCACCGCTGTCGTTGGACCAGACGGAGAGATATTCGAGGCGCGGCACCTCATGCATGAGATTCTCCAGCATCTCGGCATAATGGTCCAGGACCACCGGATGCGCGACGGAGAGATTATACCGGGGCTTGAAACTCCTCATCGGGTGGTCCACCCGGGCGCCACGCAACACGGGATAACGCTGCAGCATCTCATCGGGCACGGACCGGGGCTCGAAACAGACCATGCCGGGCACGAGACCGAATTTCTCCGCCAACGCGGCATTGTCCTTCAGGTTGTTCAGGTTCGCTTGCAGGTAATCGTTGTCATAGAACCCCTTATTGAGACGGCTCGTGACGAACTGGTCCAGGGCCGGGCAGTATGTATAGAAACGGTGCAGGAGTTCCCCCCGCGGGCCCGTTTCGATAGGGATAGGGAACGCCAGGCCGTTCACTTCGGCGTAGGTGGAGCCCATGCGTGCAAGCGCCTTGAAATGCTCTTCCTTCTTGAAACCGCGGTTGGTCCGCGCTATCTGCGTGAGGAAGATATCGTACACCGGACGTACCGCGGGGAACGTCGGCACGACGATCTTACCGTCTGCAAATGCCGCGATGTCCATGCCCGCCCATTCGTCATGGACGAGTGTCCACAGCTGGTACAGCAGGTGGGTATGCGATGCAAGCAGCTCGACGCCGCCCCCTTTGCTGCGTGCCATCATCCAGCGTTTCTGCGTGGCGAGCGCGGGATGGAGCGATTTCCACCCCGCCGGGTCAGCAGCAACGGTCACGCGCGCAGAGCGAGGTGCGGCTGTGAACCCGGTCGACCGCCGCACCGATGCCGCCGGAGCCCACGCAGTCCGCAGCTCGTCCGCCGCGGTACTCTCGACGACCGGTCCGGCGTGTGGAATATCGATGACGGTGATGGCGGAGAGAATGTCTTTTAATGTTGACATAAGGAACACCTTTCACGCATGGTTCAAGGAAAATTCAATTCTGTGACGGTTACTTCCTGGAGAAGCGGCACGATGGCACCCAGCGCCACGGCGGAGACGTTCCAGACCGCAGCATTCGCCGCACCCGCAGCGGCGCCAAAGCAGACGCTGGTCGGCTCATCCCAGCCTCTCGCGAAGCCATAAAGGATGCCGGCCAGCATGCTGTCGCCGGAACCGGTGGGATTCACCGGATGGACGGCCGGGGGGGTGATTTTCCAGCACCCGGACCGGCTTGCGACGTAACACGGCCGGGGACCGTCCGTCAGGATCGCGCAACCGATTCCCAGTTCAACAAAGGTGATCAGCGCATCGAAAATGAACCGTTCGTCTTCGAGGGCCACGCCGATGGTATTCCGGTATTCCTCCCGGTTCATTTTCACGAGGTCGGGCGCGGCGGCGAGTGCAAGGTGCAGGGTCGGGCCGTAAGTATCCACCGCACTTTTCACTTGTTCAGCCCGCGCGGTTCGTACGAGGTCTGCATAAATGCGGTCCGTGGCCGGACCGGGTGAACTGCCGCAACACGCAACCCACGTGCTTTCCCGTATAAACGGGTGGCACCGAGCGAGCAATGCCCCCGCCTCTTCCAGTGTCACCTGATGCGCCGGTTCAAACACGCTGGTGCTCTCTCCCTCGTCATCAAGGTATGTCACCCCTTCCCTGGTCATACCGGCTATCCTGAGAAAATCATGCGGGACACCCTCTCCGGACAGGAGGCGTTCGCATTGTGCACCAACTTCACCTCCCCAGACGCCGGTAGACCGGACGGGCACACCGAGGGAATGGAGCTGCCTGGCGACGTTCACGCCCTTCCCGCCGACAATCGAAGACACCTCTCGCGCGCGGGTGATCTCGCCGGGGACGAGACGGGAGATACGCACCGTCTTGTCGAGCATCGGATTCAGGGTCACGGTTGTAATCATCGGAGGAGCTTGCGCGCTTGGGCCACCGTTTCATCGTCGTGCACGACCGCGCACAACGCGGTCACCATCTTCTCCATTCGGGGATGCTGCCAGATATTCCGGCCGAAGATGATCCCGTGCGCATCGGCCTGGACACATTCATAGGCGAGTTGCAGCAGCGCATCATCCCCGCCGCCGATGGAGGGCCCGCCGGCAACAATGACCCGGGCACCGCAGCTGTGGACCATGCGTTTAAACGCTTCCCGGTCGCCGGTATACCGCGTCTTGATGATATCCGCCCCGGCTTCCGCACCGATCCGCGCCACCTGGGTATTCTCCTCGTGTACGCTGGCGTTCTTGCCCGCCTTGGGAAATATCGAGGTCCCGAAGTGGTTGTTCAGCAACGAGGGGGGGATGATCTCCGCGGCCAGGGGGAGACCCCATGCGTGGGCTTCCGCCGCGGTGGCACCAAGGCGCCTGATCGACTCTCCTTCCACAGGTGTTCCGACGAACGTAAAGACGATGCCCGCATCCGCTCCGAGCCGGAGAACGTCCTGCACGCTCCAGAGCTGCTGGTAGTCGTGCAGGTCCGTCCGGTACTTCGTGAATCCGCCGTCAAGACGCGCGATGATCCCGAGCTGGCCGACTGCGGAGGCAATCTGGGGCACCACGCCGGCGGCCACAAGGATACCATCTGCCCGTGTCCGGGCGATCCGGCCGGTCAGCCGGAGAAGGTCTTCAATGCCGGGTTGCGGACCGCCATACGAACCGTGATCGTACGGGATCAGCACCGCACGGCTGTGTTTCCAGATCTTCTGTAACCGCACCTCTTTGCCTGTTGTCATACGCGCGCATCCAGAGTTGTGAAAGAACGGAGATCATGGCGGGAGTCAGGGCTCGGATTCATACACCCGCCATTTGGAAATACTTATCCGATCGGGTCCGCCATCAGGCTGCAGTGCATAGGTCGACGGAAGCGCACTCATGACTTCCCGCCCATGATAGTAGACCTTCAGCACGTTGACCGCGCTGAATGATGGGACGAGTCCCGATTCATCTGCGACAAAGAAATGCGCATCGGTTTCAAAATTCCCATACGTGGCCTTCCCCAGATCGTATTGGTATCGCGGCCTGATATTCGCTGTAGCGAGTTCCGATTCCAGATCGAGCTTCGCACCGATCAGAAGTGATGTGCCCCGGTACTCCAGACGGACTCCGACTGCGCGGTCCGGCGTGGAGGTTTCCACGAGCGAAGCCCGGGGGGGGTTGCCGTCCGGCTCCGTTCGGTCGAAGGGGGTGAGCACCGTGACGAAACATTCCACATCGCCGGCCTTGTATTGACTCGCGATTGTCTGGTACAGGGCTGTCTCGGATTGTCCGTGACGTTCGATCGGTTCGGTGCCTTCCGTTTTGCCCGCCCGCTTCAGGAACTGCACGTTCAGGGCGGCCGTCCGGGGTAATGCGTACGTCCGGATCGAATCTGTTTCGATGCGGTACACGCCGTCGCGAAGCCGCTGCAGGTGCTCTCCGTGCCAGAGATTTGTTATGGTCAGGTAATCCGCCCTTGTCGCCTTCACCAGGTCGATAACGACGAAGACCCCGAATCGCTTCACGTATGCAATAATCCGGTCCCAGGCATAGCCGGGGGACCCCTCCGTAAGCCGCGTGCGGCTCATCTCGGCATCGCGCAGGCGGACGAAATCGATTTTACTCGTCTGGACTGGCCGATAGGCGCCGGAATTCCGGATGAACTCCAGGACTCCCTGACGGGTATCCCGTTTGTTCTCACGCACAACGACTCTGTTGTGGAAGTAGTCCTGGCGCCAGGCCCCGAAGGGTCCGCTCGGCAGCCCGCCGCGATATCCGGCGTCATGCAACAGGACTGACCCGTGGTGCATGAGCATGCTGATGCTGTTCTCATCGGCATGTCCGTGATGCATCTTTTCTTCCTCCACCGTGAGGGTATTCCGGAGGTAGAAGCGGCTCATCCAGCCGCCGTCTCCCTCATCACGGTAGTTCAACAGCAGATAGGTGGATCCCGGATCCCATCCATTCCGGAAGACGATCTTCTTTCCCACGAGATCTTCCAGGACCTCTTCACTTCCCCACGACGGTTTCACAGGGGCCAGAGATTCGTCGGCCCAGCGATAGGCGTCACAGAGGTGATACGCCGACACAATCGACGTCGTGTCGTTGCGGGCACGTTCTGTGGCAAAGAGCGTGGCAGCAGCCCATCGCATGGTGGGATCGTGGAACAGCGCCGCACCCCGTTCAAGGATCGCCACAAACCGGAGCCCGTCAATCGACGATTCCCAGTAGGCATCGCCAAAATCCGCCACCAGCCCTGCAGGTGTCATCAGATGCGTGAAGTACTCGTCATAGTAATGCACAAGCGGTGACATGTGTACCTGCGACTCTCCTGCGTCCTCCGCGTACCGGAGCAGGGTGTGCAGCCAGATTGGATGATACACGGTCGCATCTTCCACCTCCCACGCATGGAGGTTGTCCGCGGCAATGGCTTCCGCCATCCTTTTCCATTGACGTGCGTGGGGATGTTGTGGCAACGCCCGCACACCCAGGAGGAATCCGTACGCCCGGAGCATCGCCCTGTTGTGGGTCCCCCATTCCGGAAATGTGTACACGAAGTCAATACAATCCGCCAGGTCCTTTTCTATGCCCGCACGGACGGCCGGCGTCGCAGTCCTGCTGTCACGAACGGACAGGTACGCCTCCGCAAACGGTGCGATAAAAAAGAAATTTGTAAATGCGGGTACGCCATGCGCNNATACAGATGACCGTAGGTGGCCGCAAGATAAATAGGTTCCGCCGGCGGGTTGTATCCCCACAACACGCTATGGTTCGGGTTCTTTTTCCACTCTGCGATGAGTCCTGGCATCGCGTCCCGCGTTTTTTGCGCGGCTTTGATAATTTCCGTCACATATGCCGATTTCTGGGCGTCTGCGGTCTGGCCAAACATCAGCCAGCCCGCGACAAAAAACAGGACACTACGCGAGCCGTATTGCATGGGCTTCATCGATCATGGCGACATAGTTGTTTACAGGGACATAGCTGGGCACCGAGTTGCCCGAACCGATGGCATAGCGCCCGGTTGTACCGCAACGCTCCACGAGTTGGCGGACACGCGATCGCACTTCGGGAGGAGTTCCGCCGGAGAGGATGTTGATATCGATCCCCCCCAGCACGGCAATGCGATCGCCGTACTTCTGCTGGAAGTCTTCCGCCGGGATAATCGCGTCTTCGTACGAGTGCTTGCCGTCAATGCCGACCGTGGAAATGAGATCCTCCATGATTGCGACGATGTTCCCGCAGGAGTGAAGGAAATAGGGCACTCCATGGTCATGTGCGAGCATGGCAAATCGCGTGTGCCAGGGGAGGATGATCGACCGGAGATCCCGCGGCGACACCATGGTGGCCGACCGGTACCCCATGTCGTCGCCGGGGAACACGGCGACCAGGCGATCCAGATCTATCAGGTGCCGGTAGAACCCGAGCATCAGCTCGCCTAGCCGGTCGGCGATCGCACGCACGAGTGCGGGGTCTTCGTAGAGAGCCGTGCAGAGCCCTTCAAAGGACATGATCCACGAGAGATGCTCGAAAACACCTCCCCCGTGGCTGCTGATCAATCCGATCCCCTCGGGAAGGTGATCATTGAGGTATTCGAACGGAGAGAAATCAAAATCCTCCACCTTCGGCCAGGGATATGTTTCGAACTCCGCCCAGCCAGTGATCATTCCTTTGTGCTCGTCCGGCCACGCACGATCTTTGGTGCTCTGGGGGGCGGCATCAGCAATGAGCGTGTTGCGTTCCGGGAACGGCAGCGACTGCTCGAACCGGACGAAATCGTATCCCATGCGGTACCAGAACTGGATGAAATTGTCAAGATAGCCGGTCGATGGCACCGGCCCTGTGCCGGGTGGTACCCACGGACGGCGCAGGAGCTGTTCGACCACGGGCTTCATCACGACGTCATCGACGATGTATTCGACAAGCGGGACGTGGGGAGTCCGGGTTTTCCCCAGGAGCACGTCAATGAATTTTTGCGCGTCCGGTGCCGGTTGCTCGACCGGGATATGTTGAAACTTTTCCGAGATCATGTGTCTTTGAGGAGGTTCCCTTGATCGAGAGCCGCACAGAGTGAGGCAACGTCGCCGATGGATTCTCCGAGCGCCGCGGGAACAATGCGGCAGACGGCTGCAGCCCGCGGCAGGGCTTCCTCGGCAAAAATGCGGAGGGCCGGCTCGACAAGCAGGTCCTGCAGGCGCATCCCGAGGCCGCCCATCACAATCCTCTCGGGGTTCAGCACGTCGGCCATCATTGCCAGACCCCTGCCTAACGCCTGCGCAGCCGTTTGAAACACGCGATGAGCGTCGGCATCGCCTCCACGCGCGGCATCAGAGAGCGCGATCATGTCCGGGGCTTCCGGCCACCGCCCAGGAAAGAGCATCTGTGCAAGCCGGGAAATGCCGGTCCCGCTTGCATACCCTTCCAGAGAGCCTGCTTTGCCGTAGCAGAACGGGCCCTCTTCGGCAATCCGGATATGCCCCACTTCGCCTGCGACATCCGACGCTCCCCGGTACAGCCGGCCGTCAAGAATCAGTCCTGCCCCCAATCCCGTTCCCATGGTGAGAAAGATCATGCTTCGGGTCCCTTGTCCGGCACCGAAGTACCATTCCGCCAGCGCACCCGCATTGCCGTCGTGCTCCACGAACACCGGAAGGTGAAACTGTTCGACCAGCAGTTGTTTCAAGGGAATCCGGTCCCACCCCGGGAGGTTGGGAGGGGAAAGCACAATCCCCTGCAAGACGTCGAGGGGTCCGCCGACAGAAACACTGAGTGCTGCAATCTCAAGTCCGGATGAACGGCGCTTTCCCTCGATGGCGTTCACAATATCCCCGAAGACGGCTTCAAATCCTCTTTCCACATTTGTCGCGAATTGGGTGCGCCGGACGACCTTGCCATCGGTGGTCCCTTCGACGACGGCGGTTTTGGTCCCGCCGATATCCAGCCCGAGAATCCCCTGGCGTTTCATGCAAGGAATCTCCTGACGATTTCTACGGCCTTTTCGAGCTCCGCAAGATCCAAGGACTCCGCGGCGGTATGCGCGTCGGCGATATTCCCCGGACCGAACACCACGCAAGGTATGCCGGCTTCGTTATAAATGCCGGCATCAGTAGCGTAGTGCGCGCCCTCAATAATCGGAGAGATCCCGCTGGAAGACAGTGCACCTGATAGCTCGCGAACGACCGGAGACGTGGACGGCACGTCCATCCCTGCTGCGATCAGATGCGGCGGATCCATGGACCATCCATCCAATCCGCCGAGCACTGCAGCCGTATCGTTGATGACAACGCCGGATGCTTCGCCCGGAAGCATTCGCCGGTCGAGCTCAATCCAGCAGGAATCAGGAACGATGTTTACCGCCTGCCCCCCTTCAATGACGCCGACGCTCAGGGTCGGCGTGCCGAGCAACGGATGTCCCGGTCCGCGGAGAAGATCCATGGAATGATGCTCCAGCGAATCCAGCACATGGCCCATCGAGTAGATCGCGTTCACTCCGCGCTCAGGGTATGCTGAATGCGCAGCTTTCCCCGCAGTTCTGACGCGCCACCGCATGACTCCCTTGTGCGCCCGGACAATATGCATTTGGGTTGGTTCGCCGCAGATGCCGAAATCGGCACGAATCCCGTCGGCGACGGCTTGCCGTGCCCCGGAAAACTGGTATTCTTCATCGGCTACTGCCATGAACACGACATTGTATCTGGGTTTCTTTCCCTCCTCAACGAGCGAACAGACCGCATGGATGAAAGCGGCAAGAGATCCTTTGGTGTCGCACGCGCCGCGCCCCTGGAGGCGGCCGTCCACAATCGTGGCCGAAAATGGCGGAACGGACATGCTGTCGGCATGGACTGTGTCGAGGTGAGCTTCGAGCAGCACGGTCCGGCGGGCCCCTGCGTCGAGCTGCGCCACGACGTTCAGCCTCCGGGGCGCAACAGCGCGCAGTTCCACGTCCAGCCCCCGCCGGCGGACATAGTCAGCGACAAATTGGGCAATCGGCTCCTCCGTGTATTCCGCACCTGCGCGGGCCCGTCCCATGGGATTCATGCTCGGGATGCGCACCAGATCTGCCAGCAGCTGAACGACAGGTTCCGAAGAGATGGTGGGCATCAGCGTAAAGTCTCCTTGCGCACGGTATATTTTTCCACCGACCGGCGGGAGACCTGGTACGCATTCCCCGCTGCCTGGGGAAGAGCGATTTCCCCGTCTTGCGTCTCGAGCTCCGGGGCAATCAGGTCATCCAGAAACCACCTGCGGGACGACTGCACATCGGTCGGAAAACGGAAATTGGGAAGCGTGGCCAGATGCAACGTTTGCGCGCTGCCGATGCCCAGCTCGGGCATCGTCCCGGCCCAGACGGGCACCCCGGCGGAGGCACACAGGTCATGGATACGTACCGCATTCCGCAATCCGCCGACCCGTTGAATCTTGATGTTCACGATCCGGCATGCGCCGATGTCGATTGCGTGCTGCACAGTCAACGGATCTTCCGCGCTTTCGTCGAGGCACAGCGGTGTGTCGATCCTGCTCTGCAGCCGGGCATGCCCCTCGAGATCCGTCTTGGGGAGCGGCTGCTCGATCATCACGAGGCCGAATGCATCAAATGCGCGCAGGTGTTCATAATCCGCACAAGTGTATGCGCACTCGGCATCAACCATCAGGGGAATTTCGCCGAAACGCTCTCGTATGGCGGTGAGCGGCTTGATATCCCAACCGTGACGCACGTTGATCTTCACCCGTTTGTAGCCCTCGGTGATATACCGGTCGATTGTCGCGAGCAGTTCCGGAATGGTATCGGCAATGCCGACAGCCAGCCCCGATTCGGTGCGCGTTCGTACGCCACCCAGCAACCTGGCAAGCGGAACTCCCTCCCGTTGCGCTTCCATGTCCCAGAATGCCGTTTCAATACCCGCGCGTGCAAACGGGTTCCCCCCGACGGCTTCCAGCAATCCGCAAACATCATCAAGGGTCCGGGGATGCATCGAAATGACCGCGGGAATCAATCGTTGAACGAGGTCGTCCCATGTTTCTTCCGGGGTCTCCGGCGAACACAACGAACCCGCCATCGGCGATGCTTCGCCGACACCGGTCAGGCCGTCAGCATCCACGGAAACCAGGATGCCATCCTTTTCCGTCACCGTGCCGTTGCTGACCCGGAACGGTTCGACGAACGGGATACGGACATGCGTCAGAGTGACCCGGTCGATCCTCATCGGTAACGCACCGGATTCCGGAGCTCCCCGACATTCTGTATGCGGCAGACCATCGTATCGCCGTGACGGATGGGTCCGATGCCTTCCGGCGTTCCGGTAGTGATCACATCTCCCGGCTCGAGGCTGATCGTGCGCGTAATGAATTCAATGATTGTAGGAATATCAAAAATCATCGACCGGGTGTTGGCTTTTTGCCGCACCGCCCCGTTGACACGGCATTCGATGTTCAGATGCACGGGCAGCCCGCACTCATCTTTCGTGACAATCCAGGGGCCCAGGGGTGAGAATGTATCAAAGCTTTTTGACCTGAACCAGGGGTGCCGGTTGTTGATGTCCTGCGTCTGCACGCTCCTCGCCGTCACGTCGTTGCAGATGGTGAAGCCCGCAACGACGTCCCAGACATTCCGTTTCTTCACCGCCGTCGCGTTCTTCCCGATCACAACGGCAAGTTCCGCTTCGTGATCCATGCGCCCCATGCCGCGGGGGATGCGCACAGTCTCTTCCGGTCCGATGACAGAGGAGCCCGCCTTCATGAAGATGATCGGCTCCCGTGGCACCGGAAGGCTTCCCTCTTTTGCATGGAGGACGTAGTTCAGGCCGAGGGCGATGATTTTTCCCGGGCGTTGGACGGGGGCGCAGAGCCGGACCGCAGCCGGAAGGGCGAAAAAGTGTCCGAGTTTGTTCCTCCGGACAAATCCAGCCACTGCACGGAACTGAGCGTCATCGAATTCCCCGTGACCGAGCAGATGGTCGATGGTCCTTCGCGGCATCGTCGCAATTCCCTGCTCGAGCAAACGGTACGCCGCGAGCGCCTTGGTATAGTCGATCCATCGACCGTTGGTCTCGAGGCCGATCAGCAGGCTGTCCTCGTGTTCGTATTGTGCGACCTTCATGTGCTCTCCTTTCCTGGCACAGCGCCAGACGTTACCGGAGCCGCCTCAAACCACACGCGAAGCGTGCAGAGTCCCGAAGGGCCAACATGTACGTGGACATCCCTGCCATTGATAACGGGAAGATCCTCCTCGATCCGTTCGTCGAGACGGGACCGGGCCACCCGGACCGGCGATGCGGCGAACCGAAGGATGTCTTCCGCGGGGGAGCCGGAGGGATTCCAGAGCCGCACCACAACCCCATGCCCGTCCTCCGCCTCTTTCAATGCTGTCATGCAGAGACGTGATGAACCGAGGGCGGCAAATGACCCTTCGCGTGGCAGGGATCCGCTGTTTTTCCGGCTGAATGGGAGGAGGGGCAGGTGGAACCGTTCGCATTCCTGTTGGAGGATTCTTCCGTCTCGGTACTCGGCGGCACCAAGCATCAGCACGGCGTAGCGGAAGGTATGGCGTCCGAGGCACTGCGCCTCCGGCGTTTCATTGTGCCAGCCCGCTTTTCCTCCCGGGCGCGTGATCAAATCCTCACCGGCAAGCAGTCCGACACACCGGAGCAACGTTACTGCGAGTGTGCCCCGCGGCTCCGCCAGCAGTTCGTATTCCGGCAGCCCCCCGGTCATCACGACAAAAGCCCTCCGGGCATTCCGAACCGCCACGTAGCGTTGCATGGGGGCAACGGCCGCGGGATGTTCGATGGTGAATTTCTTGAGGTCGTACTGTTTGCGTACCCGGCGAAGGACCGCGAACTGTCCGTCCACATCCACAGCATTTGTGGAAATCCCCGAGGGAAACAGTACCCGGAACCGGTGATCGCGGGCATGGTTATCCACCGTGGTCTCAAAGAGAACGGCACGGCCGTTGGCCGTCAGGGAGATGGTAGAGGTCACCGGAAGGCGTACTGTCCTGGTGCTCCGGGAAGCCCTGTTTTGCGCAGCCGCAGCGGGCACCGACATCATGAGCGCAACCCGCAGTGTTGTCCGGAGCGGGCCGCGTTCGACAAGAGAAATTTTTGCACGCCCGCCCCGCGAGAGCACCCGGCGATCGCGACGCGGATAGGAATAATTGTACTCATCGCCCACGTCTCCGCCGTCTTCAAACACGTGAAGGCCGCGGGCCACTTCCCCGGTTACCTTGTCCGTAATGCTGATATCGCCCCGCGGATGGACATCCACCCGCACCATCGCGTTTTCCATCCACGTGCGGCCGGCCTTCACCCTGGGGGTGTACTTCGGAGCATGGGACAACTTGCGGATGGTCCATCCTGCAAATCCGAGCGGGGGAATCCGGTGTGCGTCGACGAGGATGGAGAAGCGTTCTGCATACGTTTGCCGGGGATAGTTGTACTGCGAGTAGGTGATATCATATCCTTCCCGGCGGCGGACACATTGGTACGGCACTTCGAGCCCCTGCTCATCAATCAGGGCAAATCCGCGGACCGGGGACAATTTTGGCGCGACGCTCACATCCGGATTCAAACCGACGATGATATCCTGAAGATAGAACCGCACCTCCGCCTCGGCGACTTCCGAACGGGGTACGGGGGAAGGATTGAACAGAAAGAGCGCGCGGTCATCCCCGGCCGCCCGGTCGTCGACGGGGAGCAGATGTTCCAATGACTGTGTCACGATCGCGGCGCCCACATCCTGGACGGCCGCAAACCGTGTCAACATTTCCCTGTGAACCGGGTCGATGCTACAGCCACAAATGCTGTCATGCGCATGATTCTTCAGCAGGGTCTTCCAGGCATGGGCGAGCAACGGACGCTGCGACCGCATCCCCGTGCCGGTCGCAATCGCGTTAAGCGGTTCCGCATAGCGTTCAAGAAGCAGCTGCGACTGCCAGTTGGCCTGTTTGAGGTACATCCGGCTGGAGTATACGCCGCCAAGGACGGCAAAGGCGTACCGGTAGCCGAAGCGCAGCTCACCGTGCACGGCGGGGAGGTCGGTGACCTCACGGGAGACGGCATCGACATACTGCTGGACAGAGCTCTGCAGAAACGTCCCTTCAAACGAACGACGCAGCAGCGCGAGCGTTTCCGGCAACCGCGGATCGGGCCAGTGATGGTCCCCGCCGTTCAGGATCAGACGGTGCGTTGTGGCCGCACGGGCATCCACTTCTTCCTTCAAACCGCGAAACCGGGAGAGAATCTCTTCCGGGCTGTCCTGATGGAAATATCCTGCGCTATATCCGTGGCGGAAGAGATGGACCAGGAGACAGCGTGTGCCGTCGGGTGCGTGCCACCAGTATTCGGACGATGTCTGTCCCGGCTCGCCGCCAAACCCGCGGTAGACCAGCGCCGAGTCCATACCGAAACCCTTCAGAATCGCGGGCATCATGGCGATATGACCGAACGAGTCGGGGATATAGCCGACCGACATGGGCGTCCCGAACCGCCGGCAGGTGGTGATGCCGTACAAGAGGTTGCGCACCGTCGCCTCGCCGCTGACGAGGAATTCATCCGGCAGCACGTACCAAGGACCGATGACCAGGCGGCCGTCATGAACAAGCTTGCGGAGGATGTGCTCCCGTTCAGGCCGCACCGCAAGATAGTCTTCCAGCACGACGGCTTGGCCGTCGAGAGTGAAGCAGGTGAACGCGGGATCACGCTCACACAGGTCGATCAGGTCATCCACCATCTGGACAAGCATCGCCCGGAATTGCTCGAACGACTTGTACCATTCACGGTCCCAGTGGGTGTGTGCGACAATGTGATATGTCGGTGTCATAGGTATTCCGTATATCGACGGATAGCCGTTGAGGCGCCGACGGCGGTAACGCAGCTTGCGGCAACGGCGTTGGCAACGCGCGCGGCATCCACCGGCGCACATCCTTTCAGCGTTGCGGCAAGGAATCCCGCCACAAAGGCGTCACCGGCGCCCGTGGCATCCACAACCCGGCGCACCTTCACCGCCCGGACATACGTCTCCCGGTCAGGCGTGGAAATGAAACACCCTTCGGCGCCGAGTTTCACCCCCACAACGCCCTGTGCTCCCCAACGGCGAAACTGGCGGACAATGGCTTCAGGTCTTCGCTCGCCTGAAAGCACCATGGCTTCGTCATGACTAGGAATGAAGTAATCCACGCACGGCAGGAGTCTGCGCAACAAGGCGGGTGCCTTCCGGGGGTTCCCGCCGGTATCCACCAGCACGCGCGCGCCTGTCCGCCTTTTCACTTCGGCACAGATACGTGGCAGATCTGGTTCGACCTCCTTGAGAAGTCCGAGATAGCCGAACGCAAAAATGCGGGCTCTCCGGATCACCGGCAAGCTCCGCAGCACATCCTCCGCCCGGAAATTCGCAAGACATCCCCGTGTATGCAGGAAAGTGCGTTCGCCATGAGGATCCACCGCTACGAACGTCGCCGAAGTTTGCCGCCGGGGGTCCACCACAACCCCTTCGGTGCGGACGCCGAACCTCTCATATTGATTCAGGATGAACTCTCCGAGCGTGTCGTCCCCTATCCGTGAGATCGCCGCCACGCGGAACCCCATTTTCGCCAGATCGATCCCGCTGTTCGAGACGTTCCCGCCGGTAGTCAGTGTCATCGAGTCGAGCAGTTGCAGCCCTCCCCGGCGCGGGAGATGTCCGATATCGACCGGACGCCCGATCACATCGGCAACAGCGACACCGGCCACGACCACATCAATATCAAGTCGAACCGGCGATCTCACTCGGTCACCTTGAGGGTCGTGAAATCCAGAACCCTGCGCTGGTGCTTGTACGTCATGACCAACCGCTGGCTGCCGACGTCGGCGTTGAGGAACGGGCCTTCGAACAGTTTGTATGTCGACAGATCGACGGCATTACCGTCCAGCACCCGGCTGTCGGGAAAGCCGAAGCGCATCACGTGATGTTCGAGGGTCGTGTATTCCACGCTCACGTGTCCCGGGGTCAGTGTTGCACGGGGGATATGCGATGCAAGCCCCGCACAGAACTTCTCAAACGATCCCACCTCGGACACAGAGCGCACTTCGATCACGTAGCCGTTTTGCGGGTGGTGACTGCGCAGCCGCCAGTTCACGATGATGTTGTCTGGCGGCACATTCTCCGGCCGGCCGATCAGGTTTTTCGCCTGTGCGGGAGTCTCACGTTCCTCCATCCACACATAATCCTGCAACGGGTACCATCCGACAAACGTCTTGCCGGCTTTGCAGAAGACCCAGCCCGACGAGTCGACGTTGCGTTGATCGAGGTTTCCCGGGAAAAATCCGTCAATGTGCTCGGTCACGGTGCCGGGAGGGATATCATACAGGACGAGCAGTGTGTTGTTGTGCTGAAAAGTCCGTTCGTACGGTGACCCGCCGGTCCATTTGTCGGGATTGTTATATGTGCCTTTCGACAGCGTCACGTCGGCGATCAGCGGTTTCAGCTCTTCCGGGAAGAACATGCCGAGCTCGTAGGCTGACCAGTAGGGATGAAGGCCGAAGATGGTCGATGTCGGACGGCAGTCGACAAATCTGACACCCCACGTATGTTGCTGGATCGGCTGGAGGATGCCGCCTTGGAGCGCGCCAAGTCCATAGTCGGCGGTCACATACGACTGTTTGTACACGGGAGGATTCTTTTCCGTGCCGAACCGGATGACGTTGCGCACACGCTTCCGTTCCTTATGCAAATAGGGCGTTGAACGGTCCGTGGCGATACGGAAGATGATATCGGGTAGACGGTATTTTCCGAGGGCTGGCAGAAGGACCCAGGAATTTTGCGTAGGTTCGCCGGTGCCGAAGAACAGGTACGCGTATGCGGACGCACCCGAAAGGAGCGGTTTGAACACGGCAGGCTGGTAGATCCGGCTGAACCCACCGATATACTCTCCATCCAGCTGATCTGCCGCAAAATCCGCCAGCAGGAAGTCCAACATCATGTTCCCGCGCTGCCGCATTGCCGGATCCTGCGCATAGTCTGCCAGGAGGGACATCGAGATGGCGTACTCTGGAAAGTAGTCAGGGCTGTCGAATTCGCCCTGCCCGATCGTGGTAGCGATGCGCACCCAGTGTTCAAGGTAGTCGCGCGCTTCCGCAAGGTTCTCATCGGAGCTTTTACCGTTGAACCATTCGGACCCGGCTAGTCCGGGCCACTGTTCTGCAGCGAGGAAGAGCGAGGAATAGTACATCGCCCAGTGGTTTTCGGTATCCCCCCTGTACGGCGCATAGGTTTTCCAGGCATGCCGGACCGCATCGCGTGTCGCCGGCGACATGACATCCTTGCCGTGCAGGTACGCGCCGATCACCGGATACATCCAGAACATGTCTCCTCTGCACTCTTTGAGGAGCGCCTGAAACATGCTGTCGGCGAGTTGCACATTTTTTCCCGTTGCATACCGCGCGGCAATAACATCGTACCGCGCCTGTTGCATGGTATCAAAGGCGGAGACAACGAACCGTGCCCTCTGTTCGTACGTCTTGAGGTATTCGTCCCTGCTCTGTTGCTGGGCCGCGACGAAAGAGACGCCGAGGAGGAACGCAAGGCTGATGGAAGCAAGTAATTTCATGGTCATTCTCATGGATTACGGATGGATGACAACGGTCCACACCTGGGAATCCGCGACGCCGGTTCGGCGCCAGGATGCCGCGCCGTCGTCGGTTCTGAAGATGCCGCCCCAATAGGCGGCTGCGTACACGCGGGCACTATTGTGCGGATCGACCGCGATCGAATGGAATGTCAGCACGTCCAGGCCGTTGTTCATGCGCTTCCATGTGACCCCGCGGTCCGTCGATTTGTAAATGCCGGTCACATAGCCTCCGGCATAGATCGTGGAGGGGTGCTGCGGATCGAATGCAATCGCATAGAACGTCGTGTGGTCGATACCCGCCTCGCATTTGTTCCACCATATGCCGCCGTTGGTGGACTGATACAGCCCGTTGTTCTCCGTGCCGGCCATCAGGAATGCCGGATCAGAAGGGTCCTGTACGATCGTGCGCACGCCGCCGACGCTGAGTCCCATGCGTGTCCAGCTGTCCCCTCTATTGGTACTGATATAGGCGCCATCTTCTGCCGCACAATACACCGTATGCGGATGCGCTTCATCCACCAGTACCCACTGGGTAAACGTGCTCCCCAACCCTCTCGTACATTCCACCCACGAGGCGCATCCGTCCGTGCTGCGGAAGATGCCGTAGGGACATGCAAGGAAGACAGTTTTGGTGTCCTGCGGGTCCGGACAGACGTTGAGCACTTCTGTGATTCTCCAACCGGTCGTGATACGCCAGGTGGCGCCACCGTCGGTCGATTTGTGCAGGCCGTTGCCCGCAGCGATGTACATGACCTGCTGGCGTGTTCCAGGATGCACAGCAACGCCGAAAGCGCGGATGTTGGTCGGACCGATGTGGGACCAGGCCGTATCCGCGGAGGGATGCTGGCAAAACACCCCCGTGCGGGGGTTTGCCGCGCCGACCACGAACAACTTCGTCGCAACGACCGAAAAATACACGGTCGATTCCTGGGCGGCCAGTTGCATGGCGCCCCAGGCGAGTGCGATGGCCAGCAGTATACTGCGTCGTCTTTGAGTCATTGTATCCTCGTATTATTCTGTGACGCGCGCGCGGGGAAAATCCAGTATGCGGGTGCTGACGCCGTCGGTCATCCGGATGATCCCTGTTCCCACGGTGCTCTGCAGCCACGGTCCTTCGTACAGCTTGTCGGCATGAAAGGATTGCACTTCACCGTTGAGAACGCGCGCGCCTCCGTACGTGAACCGCATACGCGACCCATCCCGCGCGGTGAACGCGACGGTGAGTGTGGATGCAAATGCGCCGGTGTCCAATTGCCGGGTGCGCAATTCCCGTTTGAAGTCGTCAAATGATCCCGCCTCGCCGGTCGAAGAGACATCGACCACTACCCCATTTTGCAGCGCCGTGCTCCGCAGGCGCCAGTCAGCATTCTCCGCGATCCAGGCGTACGGGGCAAGTGGATACACACCCACATACACCGGACCCTTTCTGCAGAAGATCCAGCCCGAAGAATCCACCGTCCGCTCGTCCAGATTCACCGGAAAGAACCCGTCGATATGCGATTGCCGCGTCCCTTCCGAAATATTATAGAGCACGATCAGGGACGCCTTGTGCTGAAACGTCTGCTCGTACGGGGAACTGGAGTTCCATTTATCGGGGCTGGTGTAGATCTTGTGATACCGGTCGACTTCGCCTGCCAGGAATTTCTGTTCTTCCGGAAAAAACATCGCCAGCTCATGACCTGAGGCATACGGATGCAGTGTAAAAATAGTATTGTTCGGCTCGGGCTGCGCAAATGTCACATCCCAGGTATGTTGCTGGATCGGCTGCAGAATGCCGCCCTGGAGAGACCCGATAACAAAGTCACCGGTCATATATGTGTACTTATACACGGGGGGATTCGTCTCATCCTGGAATCTGATGATGTTCCGTGTGCGTTTTCGTTCCCTCTCCACGTAGGGCGTGGACCGGTCGGTCGCCATATGCTCAATGATTGCCGGCAGCCGGTAGGAGCTGAGCGCGGCAAACACCGTCTCCCATGAGCCCTGGTTCCGCGGACGATACCGCGCTTCATTCCATTGCTCAAACCGGGGGCGGCCGAAATACAGCCAGGCCCACGTCGTCGTGGGCGCACCCAGCGGGTTGGTGATGTCTTCGGGGTAATCCCTGCTGTGTCCCCCGCCGTAGGATCCCTCAAGGTGTTCCACGGCAAAATCCGCAAAAAGCAGGTCGAGCATCATTCCCGCGCGGGTCTTCATGACAGGATCCCGTGCAAATTCATGGAGGATGACCATGGGATTCAGATACACGGTCATATACGTCGGCGAGTCGAATTCCCCCTGGCCGACGGTGCTGGTGATGGTCATCCAATGTTCCAGCCAGCCCCGCGCTTCCGCGAAATTCTCCCTGGAACTCTTGCCGTTGAACCATTGCGACCCCGGATCATCCGGCCATGTCTGGGCTGCAAGATACATTCCCGTATAGTACATGACCCAATGGTTTTCGGTGTCTCCGCGGTACATTGTCCGCGTACGATAGGCGTCGCGGATCTTGCGTGCAAGGGAATCGGGAAGAATATCCCGGGCATACAGATAGACACCGATCATTGTGTAGCAAAAGAACATCCCCCCCATTGCACGATCGTGCGCCATCGAGTCCAGCATCAGATATGTCTGCGGGAGATCATGCCCCGCGCGAAGCTTCGCGGCAATTGTGAAGAGATTGTACTCGGATTCGCCGGACGCCACTTCGAGGAGGCGCATACGCCGCGCGGCGAAGTCCGGCTCTGAGGACCGGGCCTGCTGTACGGCGGCCACACCCACGACCGCAACAACGACGGCCACAACGGAACGGACACGCAGTCGGCACCGGATCATTTCCTGTTCCCTTTCCGCCCCGCCCCCACACTCAGTCCCCACACTTGTCCCCCGTCCTGACTGT
>PMCM01000228.1 GCA_003154155.1 Ignavibacteriota bacterium
CTCCGCACATAGGAGATGTACGCTGCGTCACACGCTGCCTCGACGGCACGTGCTCCGGATCACAGCACAGGTCGCATCTTCTCCCCGACAGTCCGGAATTCACTACGCATTCCCCTTCCCGAGTTCACGAATGTTCCGCTCTCCCTCGTGAGTTGACCGCACGTCCTGGATTGGAGCGTGTTCATGCTCCAGCACACGCCTCAGCGGGTGCGATACGCAAGGATCACATTGGCGATTGTCGCAGTGATCAATGCCGTGGTCGTGACGAGATCAAACACCTCCCGGAAGGTGATGTTTGTCGAATCAATAAAAATCGTGTCGCCGGGCTCGAGGCGCCGCGCCTTCTCATCCAGTTTGTCAAGGTGGTTCAGATTCACATTGAATTCCACCGTGCGGACGGCTTCCACGCCGCGTACCACCCGTGCGATCTTGACGGATCCCAAGTCCGCTTCCGACAACGGGCCTCCGGCATAGGAGACCAGCTGGACGATATCCGTGGAGATCGGCACTTCATACCGCCCGGGGTTGCGCACGTGGCCCCAAAGGTTGATGGACATGGTGATTTCCCCCGGTTTGGAGATGTAGTAATACGCCGCCGATGACGCCCCCGATTTAGAGTTGCCGATATTACTATCCATCTGGGCGAACATGAACCCGGGGAGACACACCAGAAACACCACCACCGCTATTGCCGGAATCCTCTGCATACGCGCGCCACTCCTTTTCCAGGTACTGGAGAAACACCCTTGTGTGTGCCGCTGCTCAGGCAGAGGCTTTCGATTGAGAATCCTTCTCTGCGCCCTTGCCGTTGGCCTTGGCTTTTTCCTCTTCCCCGTTTCCCCCGCGCTTGCCGTAGTAATACGATTTCCCCAGTCCGTACTTCCCCCGGGGATTGCGGCGGAACGGGACACCATATGCGCGATGGGGATCGAAGTTGTTCAGCACGACGCCCACGACCTTCCCACCCACACCTTCGAGCAGCTCCACCCCCTGTTCGAGATCCGCCATGCGCGTCGTGCCAGCCGACACCACCATGATGGCGCCGTCGGTCATTGTGGAAATCACAGCGGGATCGGTAACGGCCAGTACCGGCGACGCATCAAACAGCACCATATCATATTGTTTCGTCGCCGCATCCACAAATTCGCGCATTTCATCCGAACCCAGGATTTCCGCGGGGTTGGGCGGAATATCTCCGCTGGTCAGAAAATCGAGGTTCTCCACCTTGGTTTTTCTGACGGCTTTGTCAAATGTCGACTTGCCGGTCAGCAGCTCGGCCAGGCCCACGCCCTGCTCGACGCGGAAGATGGAGTGGAGCATTGGCCGGCGGAGGTCGGCGTCGACAAGGAGGACTTTCTTTCCCGTCTGTGCGAACGCGACGGCCAGGTTTGAAGCCGTTGTAGATTTTCCCTCGCCCGGTGTCGGACTGGTGATCAGGAGGGTGCGCGCGGGGGAGCCGGCTCTGGCAAATTGCAGGTTCGTTCTCATCTGACGGTACGATTCCGCGATCGAGGAGAACGGAAAGGACACCGTGACCAGATGCGCGTCGACGGCCTTGTCCCGTGCGGCGATTTTCTGACCTCCGAGGCGCTCGATTTCCTCGTCGATGTTCATGATCGGTGCGAGAGGTGTATAGCCGTGGCGTTTCAGGTCTTCCGGCGACTGCACACGCACATCCATGTACTCTTTGACGAAAGCAGCAACGAAGCCGAGGGTCAATCCGAGGATCACGCCGATCATGAGGTTGATCAGGGGTTTGGGACTGGACGGTGTGCCCGGCACGGCCGCGCGTTCCATGATCTCGATATAGCCGACGTTCGACTGCTCGGTGATGTTGGTTTCGTTGAACTTCTCTTCCACCATCGTGTAGAGCTTCTCGTTGCTCAGGCGCTGGCGTTGCAGCCGCGCGAGCCGCAGGCTCTTGTCGGGAATCTTGTCGAATTTCTTCTCGTACTCGGCAATGGCATCGTTCAGTGCGCGCTTCTTCGCGAGCAGTGACTGCACGCCGATTTCTGCCTCGATGATCTTCTGCTTGACTTGCATCAGGTAGCTGGCGGCATCGCCGCCTCCGCCCTGCCCGGGATTCAGCGTGCGCAGGAAGTCATCGGTGCGCTTCTGCAGTTTCAGGCGGAGTGCCGCGATCTGTTGGTCGATCTCTTTCACCTTTTCATTCAGGATATCGCGACCGGCGGAGCTGGGATTCTGCACCACGGTCATGTCGCGCTGAACTTCCAGCCTGGCGAGCTGTTCCTGCATCTGTTTGATATACGTGTCGCTGGCCTCGCCGACCACCCGGGCGACATTGGTTTCCTGCTGGGGAAGCTGTGCCTGATAATTGTCGAGCGAATTCTGCATCTCCTTCAGGTTGATATCCGTCGCATCCCGTTGCGCTTCAAGAGAGGCGAGCTGGTCGATCATCTGCTTGGCTTCGTCGTCCAGCGAGACGATGCCCTCCTTTTCCATATAATCTTTCAGGTTTCCTTCCGTTTCCTCCAGGGCTTTACGTTTGTCGCGCGCCTGTGATTCCAGAAATTCACGGAACGACCGGGTCTTGTTCCGGCTCATGAAGACATTGCGGTCGCGGTAGGCTTCTGCATAGGTATTTGCGAGGAGGGCAGCCTCTTTGTTGACCTTGCTGCGCGCCATCACTTTGATGATATCGGAATCCCTGACCGGGTCGAAATCCACGGCCGACATCACGCGCCCGATAATGACATCCATCGAGGCAACGGTGTCACGGGATGCGCTTTGCGGCGGGGGCTGTATGCATGGGATAATGGCGGTCCTTGCATCATCCAGGTACCGCATCCGCTCCAGCCGGTGCGCAACGGAATCGGCCAGCGACCGGGAATTCAGGACGGCCAGTTCATTCTGGACGATTGTCTTATTGCCTTCCACTGGGGCTTGGTCGACAAAGAGCTTCCCGTTGGATTCGCGGGAGAGGATAACCTGGCAGGTCGCCTGGTAGACAGGTTCGCTCAGTTTTGTAAAGAGGACTGATCCGATGACGATCAGGAAAAACGTAATAACAATGATCCATTTCCCCCGGAGCATTATGGCAATATACTCCTGAAATGCGCGATCCGAGCCGGGGGGGGTCTCGCCGCGGCGTCCCTGATTTGTCTTCATGGTCTCATCCTCTGCTTCAACAGCTGTGAACGCGATGCACCAATCACGATTATGCGAAGAATATGCGTGAATGTCAACTTGTAGAAATTACCAATGCGCCGGACGAAAAAATGTCTTCCATGATCCTCTTTCCCGTGACTGATCGCCCAATCCAAGCTTTTTTCCACACACGACCTCCCGGCACGCTTCATGTATCTCGTTACTCTGAGATCGGAAATGCTCGTTGGGGCCGGGAAGTCAGGAGGCCGTTTTTCCCTTTCCTTCTCAAAGTGTTTTTGTGTACATTATTAGCCAGTCGCAAGCAGGAGGTACCGTGGGAATCGTACTTGGCATCGCCGGTTACTTGGGTCTCATCGGGATCTGCGTCCGTTTCCTGCAGTTTTCTCACGAGCGGGATACCGCGATGCATGTTATCACTGCCGACTGGATGGAAAACAGTCCTGATGCGTAGCATGAAGAGTTTACGCTGGTGGTAGGAACAGACATCGCACACACTTCACTTCGCTTACCCCACATCATTACCCTCTTTCATCCGCCCCCTCGTTTGTCGCGTGACAGGAATGTGACCAGGCGGGAATCTGACACGCTGCCCAGCGGATCATGGATGTCGATCTGGAATGTCAGGATTTGGGAAGGGACGTCAGCCGCAGCGGTAAAGTAGAAGATCGCATACCTGGTGGCATTGACGGGGATATCGCCGACGGTAATGGAATCGTTGAACGTTACGCCTGCCGGGGTCGCGAGGGGCACGATCCGGACCACCACATTCCGCAGAGTAATCTTCCCTGAGTTTGTGAGCACGACGCGAAGACGCCCGGTTTCCTTCGGATCGAGGGCATTATTGCCGGACGGCTCGGAGAATTCAAAGTCATAGGTCACATTCCGGAGCCGCTGGACGACAGGGGTGCCTCCTGTATCGGTCAGGGTCACGGTAATAGTGCCGGAATTGCTTTTCCCCGTAAATTTTTGCGCATGCAGCCCCATTGCACAACAGGTCAAGAGGGTGCACAAGACGATGGTTCTTTTCATTCGACCTCAGTCCTTTCTCTTCATCGCGCTCAATTTGTCGGGCGTCCCGGGGGAACGGGGAACGTTACCGTAGGCGGAATCACGACCTGGCCGGTTGACTTACCACCGGCAACGAGCAATACGACGACGCCGGCTGCGACTGCAGCGCCGCCTCCCACCCACCACCAGAGGTTTGAACTCTCCGGTTCCAGCCCTTCGGCTTCCACAACGAAATAGTAGTCGTTCCCGTTCAGGCCTTCGGGGAATTCCTTGGTGAACTCCCAGATGATGCGCCGTTTGGCTCCCGGGAAAACGATAGTCCCGACGTCGCCCGTGAGGTTCACCGGCCGGTATGCAAAGGCGGGATCGCTCTCGCGGTAGAGCACAACGCGGACAGCATGCACTTGTTCGAGCGGCGCGTTCAGATCGTAATAGATCCGCACGAGGTCGCCCGCAACCTCAAAATGCACATTGTCAAGGCTGCTCACTTCACCCTCCAGATTCGCCAGCGCGACCGCCGACCACTCGAACATCAGGGCCGCGGCGAGGATGATGTGCAGCATCTTCATTCGTGGAAAGACCGCTAACATGGTTCGTTCCTTCCCCTATTTCATCATCATCATTTTCTGAACCTTGCTCACGCCTTGCGGGGCTGTGAGCCGTGCGAAGTAGACGCCTGAGGCGACACCCCGTCCTGCATCATTTCTTCCGTCCCACGTCATCCAGTACCGGCCGGACTCCAGCGAGCCCTGGAAGAGCGTGCGGATCTCTTCACCGAGGATGTTATAAATCTTCAACGTCACATCGGACGTATGCGGCACCGCGACCGGGATGGTTGTGGTCGGGTTAAAGGGGTTCGGGAAGTTGTGATCGAGCGCAAACTCCTTTGGAAGCACATCGCTCAACGCGGAAGCCATGGCATCGTGTGAACCGACGACCACTTCGAATGCCGCAGCCGGCAGCGCGGGCGTAAAGCGGTATTCCTGCACAGAACGGAGGTTCACGTAGCGCGCGCCTTCACGATCGACGAGGTACGCTTCCATCTCGTCGGGGATCCCGCCGACGCCGCTGAAATCCAGTTTCACCTCCGTTTTTGCGGCCGCCTTGACCTCAAACGTCCACCGTGTCAGTTTCTTCACGACAGGGCGGAAGTCGGTGGCAAACACGCACGGCTGGCCGCCTTCATCAGTCTTCTGGAACCCAACACTCAGCGCTCCTGTCAGGAAGCGGGGTTTGCGGTAGTCGAAGCGGTCGAGGCCGTCTTCAGCCCCGACACGGGTGCCGAATTGCATCGAAGCGTCGGTATATATCCCGCTGTGAGCCGCGACGGAGATCGCCCATTCCCCCGCCTGCAGTGAGTCGGCACGCTTCATGACGCCGGTTGTCGCACCGTAGGGAATACGCAGGTACGCATCGACAGCATCGTAGAAATAGTAGCCAGTATACGGATCAAACGATGTCGACTGGGTATAACCGTACTGGCCGTCATACCACCAGATTGGGTTCTGCGCGCCTGCGCCGTTCAGGAGTTGTACGGCGTTCCACGGCACCGACTTGTCAAAGGGATTCGTGATGAGATTCCATCCGTGATGGAGTTGAATGCGGACCGAGCCGGTGGTATCGAGCAGCGCGGCGTCCACCTGTTGATTGACCAACCAGTTTCCCTTCTTGATCATCCAGAACGCCTTGCCGTATTCAAATTTGAAATCCGTTGATCCGTCATATGCCTTCAGGTATTTGAGGGAGTCGCCGGTGTCCATGTAGACTTGCCAGTCCGTGCCTTGCGTGAGGTTGGTGAAATACGAACCGATAAGTGCCGTGCTCGCACCCGGCAATCCGACGATGCGCCAGTCAGTGTCATGATAGTCGGTCGGGGCCGCATAGGTCTGGTATACGAAGGTGTGCTGGAGGACGAATATACCCGGGTAGTCGGGCCGGAAGCTCCAGATGTCGGACCATACGCTGGATCCGCCGGTGTTGCGCGCTCGGACGCGCCAGTAATACGTCTGGCCATTTTGCAACGCCGTTGCTTGGCGGGCGGTTCCCGTGACCGATGAATCGTCCACCACGTTCGAGACGAAGAGCGTGGAGGAGGACACCTGGATGTAGTATGCGGTGGCGCCTGCCGACGCATTCCATCGCAACATGGGGTTTGTGGGGAGGAGTGTCGCCCCATTCACCGGCGACAGAAGGACGGGTGCCTGCGGGGGTGCAATCCCGATGCTGAAGGCAATGGTCCCGGAAGTTCCGCCTCCCGGCAGAGGGTTCGAGACAGAGATTGCGCGCGGGCCGGTGGTGGCATTCGGTCCGATCGCGATGGTCGCCGTCATCTTGGTGGTGCTGTCGGCGCTCGCCGAAAGGACAGTAATGTCTGCGCCAAGGTTCAGCGCAGTGACGCCGGTGATGAATTTCGTTCCGCGCAGGATCACATTCAGCGTATCCGGACTGAATGCCGATGACGGCGTGATGCTGGTCAGCGTCGGCACCGGGTTGGAGATGGTGAAGCCGTTCACGATGCTGTCCTGTCCGCCCCCCGGGTCCGCGTTTTTCAGGTAGATGGTCCGGGAACCCGCAGCCGCGGTCCCAAAGAATGTCACGTTCGCTGTCAGCCTTGACGAGCTGTCGACATTCGTCGAGTTCACATAGGTATCCGGACCCAGATTGACGCTCGTGACGCCGCCGATGAAATTCGTCCCGCGGAAAATCAGGTCCAGACGGTCCAGACGTTTTGCCGCATTCGGCGTGACGCTGCTGAGCTTAGGTGCCGGGTTGTTGCCAACCACGAAGCCGTTTGTCAGGGTTCCGACGCCTCCCCCGGGCAAGCCGTTACTGACCTGGACATCCCGCGGGCCGGTGGCTGCATTCAGGGTGATCGTGATGCTTGCGGTAATCACCGTGTCGTTCACCACTTTCGGCTGGTCGATGGTGATGCCGGAGCCAAAATTGACGTAGCTGACACCGTCAATGAAGCCGTCTCCCTGAATCTGGACGTTTTTTGTTTCGAGCTGCTGGCCGTTCGGCGGGTCGACATACGACACGTGTGGAGCGGGGTTAACGACCGTGAAGGCATTCGTCTTAGTAAACGTACCGCCGCCGGGGGCTGAGTTTGTCGCCGTAACCGACCGGAGACCCACGGGCGCCTGGACGGAGATCGTGATGTTCGCGGTGAGGCTCGTCGGGCTGGTGACGGTGGCAGGTCCGTTCACCACAATACCTGTCCCGAAGTCCACCGATGTCACGCCTTGGATGAAGCCCGTGCCGGAAATGACGATGTTCGTCGTCCGGAGGCGGCTCCAGTTGTCGGGCGTGAGCACGGTAATCGTTGGCGAAGGGTTGGTAGAAACAACGAATGGCAGTTTGGCCGAGTTGCCCCCTCCGGGCGCGGGATTCTTCACGAAGACATCCCGCTGTCCCATGGTGGCTGTTCCGCTGATGGTGATATTCGCGCGCAGGTGCGCCGAGTCCGTTACCACGATGCTGTTCGAAACAATATCGGACCCGCCCCAGTCGACGGTAGTAACACCGGGCAGATAGTTCTTCCCGGTGAATGTAACATCCAATGTCTGGAGCCTGCTCCCGGATGTCGGTGTAAAGCTCGTGAGTATCGGAATGGGATTCTGGACGACGAAGTTCTTGGTGTTGGACGCACCGCCGCCAGGCGATGGTGCAAAGACGTCCACCACAAAGGACCGGGCGGTATCGATATCCGATGCCAGGACAGTGGCCGTTATCCTGGTGCGATTCACCAGGTTGGAGGCCAGCGTGCGGCCGGCGAGCCGGACAACGCATCCCGGGACGAAATTGGTGCCTGTGACTGTCAATGTCAGGGCAGGGCCATTAACCGCCGTGCTCTCGGGGGCAATGGTGGTAATCGAGGGCACCGGGTTGTTGATGGTCAGCGCGCTGACTATTGTGGCGGAGCCACCGCCGGGGGCCGGGTTGGTCACGGTAACATCGCGGGGTCCGGTGACTGCCGCCGAATCTACAGTCATTCCTACACGCAGCAAGATCGGCGATTCTGCTACAACCGAACCGTAGCTGATATTATTGCCCAGGAAGATCTGAGTGACCCCGTTGATAAAATTCGTCCCTGCAAGCGTGAACGACACAGTCTGGAGGCGCGTAACATTCTGCAATGACAGGCCGGTCAAGGTCGGGACCGGGTTCTGAATAGTGAAGCCGCCCTTCAGCGTATCCGGTCCGCCGCCGGGGCCGATATTGCTCACGATGACATTCCGGGCTCCCGTCGCCGCTGTATCCGTCACGGTAATATTCGCCGTCAGTTGATTCACGCTGTCGATGTTGATACCGGTGACCACAATCCCGGAGCCCATGTTCAACGAGGTAATCCCGCTATAAAAACTCGTTCCTTTGATGATGACAGCCAATGACTGCTGGCGTTTTGCCGTTGCCGGCGCGATGCTGATGATTTTCGGTACCGGATTGCTGCCAACGGTGAAACCGACGAGGTTTGACTGGCCGCCTTCCGGAGGCGAGTTCGTCACGTGGAAGGGACGTACGCCGTCTGTGGCGGAGAGACTGATGGACATATTGACTTTAATCGTATCCGGGCTGACGACCGTCTTGGTATTCAGGGTGATACCGGTTCCGGAGGTGCCGACATCGGTGACGCCGTCGGCGAAGTTCGTTCCCACAATCTTCACGTCCAGCGTCTGTCCGCGCACGCCGATGGAGGGGATCAGGCTGGTGATGCTCGGGATGTTCTGCACCCGGAAGGCATTCGTCAGAGTCGCCGATCCGCCGCCCGGCGCCGGATTCGACACCGAGATACTCCGGAGCCCCAGGGTTGCGGTGGCCGAAGGCCGGACGCGTGCAGTGAGCTGTGTCGGGCTCTGCACGACGATTGAATCCACCGTGCAATCCACTCCGAGGCTCAAGCCCGTCACGTTCGGAATAAAATTCGTACCGCTCACGGTCACCGGGAGGATCTGCAGCCGGCTTCCCGCGTTCGGGAGGATGCCGGTGACCGACGGAATTGGATTGTTAATGGTAACCGAATCGGAAGTACCCGATTTCGGGCCCACGGCGGACGTCGCCGTGAATGTCCCCTTGCCGGCGACTCCGGTATAGCGCATCCCCAGCCCGGTCAGATTCGCGACACCCAGGACAAAGTCGCCCGCCTGGTTCAGAACATTGTTGGTGAGCGTACCCAGGCCGGTGATGGCCGAGGGCGAAACGGTCAGGCCGGTCGTAATGGTGACGTTGTTTGTCGACGCATTAAACGTCGGGACCACATTCCCCCAATCGTCCTGCGCGGCAAGCGTGTTCGTCCCGGTCAGGGCAACGCCGTTCACCTGGGGGCTCGTGAGCGACCAGGCGAATTTACCGAGCGTCGCCGGGGTCACCGTAACGGTGAGCCGGCCGGGCCCGGATGCACTCACTGAGCCGTCGGTGACAGCGATGGTTGCCTGTTCGGCCTTGTAGAGCTTGAGTGCGCCGTTGGCGCCTGCACTGACCGTAGCGACACCATTGGTAAACCGGATGGAAGTTGCGGTGCCGAACGGAACCGATACCCCCGTGCTGTCGGTGACTGACGGTTGGGTGACCGGGTTGGTGGATGCATTTGCGCCGGAGAACGTCAACGACTTCCCGCCCGTGTACGAGGGGACCAGGTTGTCTGACGCATCCCTGGCCGTGATAGTCAGGTTCTGCGGCGTACCCGCGGTTTGCGACACGGAACCGGTGATCACCAGTTTGCCTGCGCCGCCGGGGTTAATATCAACGGAGAGCGATGTGCCGGCTTTGCCTCCGGATGTCGCGGTGAACGTTCCGGAGCCGATGGCCCCGGTATACGTCATCCCCATGGAGGTCAAATTGGCCACACCGGCGGTAAAATCGCTCGCCTTGTTCATGATATTGTTGTTGCCCGTGCCAAGACCGCCGACGGAACCGTTCAGCGTTGTGGTGATCGCCACATTGCTGGCCGACGCATCAAATCCTGTCAGCGCGTTTCCCCAGTCGTCCTGTGCGGTAAGTGTGTTCACCCCAGTGAAGGCCGCCCCATTCACCTGCGGTGAGGCGAGCACCCAGGCGAACTTGCCGAGGGAGGAAGGGTTGACCGTGACCGTGAGGCGGTCGCTGCCGGTCGACGCGCGTGAACCGTCGGTGACCGATATCAATGCGGATTGGGCACGGTAGAGTTTCATGACGCCGTTGGTATTGCCGGAAACCGTTGCGACACCATTGACAAAGGTGATCGAGGTTCCCACACCGAACGAAGTGGTAACGCCCGCTGCGTTGGTGACCGACGGCGAGGTGGCGGGGCTGAGGGATGAATCGGCCCCGGAGAAAGTGAGTGTGTGCGCACCGGCATACGTGGTGACAGTATTTCCCGAGGCATCCTTCGCCGTGATGCGGAGGCTGACCGTACCGCCCGCCGTAAGCGAGAGGACCGAATCGCCGGCCCCATTGCGGAGAACGAGCCGGGTTGCGTTTCCTGCGACTATCTGCACGGTGGCGGAGACACCGCTTTTGCCGCCGCCGGTCGCCGTGAATGTTCCGGACCCGATGCTGCCGGTATACGTCATGCCCTGCGCCGTGAGGTTTGCAACGCCGGCGACAAAATCCGCGGAACGGTTGATCACGTTGTTGTTTCCGGAGCCGAGCCCTGCGACCGCGCCGGACATGGACGTGGTGATCGTCACCGGCGACGCGGAGGCGTCAAAGGTCCCGAGCGTGTTTCCCCAATCATCCTGAGCCGTGAGCGTATTCACGCCCGAGAACGGAACACCGCTGGTCTGCGGGGAAATCACGCTCCACGCAAACCTTCCAAGTGTCGATGGAGTGACCGCAACGGTGAGGCGGTCCGTGCCGCTTGAGCTGATTGTCTGATCTGTCGCGGAGATGATTGCCGTTTCGACAAAATAGAGCCGCATCACGCCGTTGTTGGCTCCCGATACTGTCGCGGTACCGTTGGTAAACGTAATTGCCGTCACCGCACCGAACGGGATGGCCGTGCCGGACGCACTGGACACTGTCGGCACCGACCCGCTTATCGACGTATCTGCGCCGGAGAATGTCAGATTTTTCGTTCCGGTATACGACGTGACGGTATTGCCGGAAGCATCTTTCGCCGTAATCGTCAGATTCTGGGATCCGCCCGCGGACATGGATGCTGTGCCGTTCAGCACGAGGCGTGTTGCGCCGCCGGCGACAATCTGGACCGTCCCTGATGATCCGACCTTGCTCGTACCGGATGCAGCGAGAAACAGCCCGCTCCCCGTCGCTCCGGTGAAGACGAGTTTCCCGGTGAGATTCGCCACACCTCCCGAAAAATCAGATGACTGATTGAGGGTATTGGTATTGCCTGACCCGAGGCCGGTCACCGTACCCGAAAGACCCGTGGCGCTTACCGTGACGTTATCCGAGGCGGCGTTGAATGTCGTCACCACGTTGCCATAACCATCCTGGGCTATCAGCGTATTCGTTCCGGTGAATGCGACGCCGCTTTGCTGCGGTGACGAGAGCGTGAACACGAATTTCTGCAAAACGTCTTCGGTGATCGTGACAATCAGGCGGTCGCTTCCGCCCGAGCCGATCGTGCCGTCATTCACCGCAATCGTGTCTTTGCCGGCACGATAGAGGTGCAAAACGCCGTTGGACGTACCAGACACCGTTGCCTGGCCGTTGCTGAAGGTCACGAAGAAATGTGCGCCGAATTGTTGGGCAAACCCATCCTTGTCGGAAACGGTCGGGTAGGTCACCGGGTTCGTCGACGGACTCGAACCGCTGAACTGAAGGCTCTTGTCGCCGGTATAGCTGGTCACAATGTTCCCCGAGCTGTCCTTGGCCGTAATCGTCAGGTTCTGTCCTGATCCTGCCAGCTGGTTCGCATTGCCGGTAATGACAAGGCGCGATGCCGCACCGACGTTGATCGTCACGCTGCCCGATGTGCCGATCTTCCCTGATCGCCGAGGTTGCGCTAAACGTTCCGGAGCCCACGGTGCCGGTGTATTTCATTTTACCGGTCACGTTCGCGATGCCCAGCACGAAATCGCCGGACTGATTCAGCACGTTGGTATTGCCCGAGCCGAGTCCGCTGATGGTACCGGTCAACCCTGACGCGGCGACGGTAACGTTATTGGATGCCGCACTGAAGTTTGTGGCAACGTTCCCGAAACTGTCAATGGCGGTCACGGTATTGACGCCCGTGAAGGCGCTGCCGTTGACCTGGGGACTGGTGATCACCATATTGAACCGGCCCAGGCCTCCCGGTGAGACCGTGGAGTTCAACAGGTCGTTCGACGCGGTCGTAATGGTTCCATCGCTGGCGCCGATCAAAGCCGTTTCGACCTTGTACAGGCGCATGATGCCGTTGTTTGCGCCGCTGATGGTGGCCACGCCGCTCGTAAACGTGATTGACGTGTTCTGTGATGCCGAGAAATTGCGCAGCGTCCCGGCGTTGTCGCTCACGGTCGGGTTTTTGCTGTCCGGTGCGGGAGAAACGGAAGCACCAAAGAAATTCAAGGCCTTCGCGCCCGTGTAGCCGGTTGCGATATTCCCGGATGCATCCCGGGCGGTGATTTTCAGCCCTTGTGCGACGCCGGCAGCGAGAGAGATCACCGAATCACCAAGGGAGGTTCGCACGACAAGCCTGACAGCGGTTCCGGCATTGATGACGATACCAACGGATGTGCCGTTTTTTCCGCCGCCGGTAACCGCGGTGAACGTCCCCGTCCCCGACGCCCCCGTGAAAACCAGCTTGCCGTTCAGAACGGCAACGCCCGAGGAAAAGTCAGATGAGCGGTTGAGGATATTGTTCCCGCCCGAACCGAGACCGGTGATGGACCCGCCGAGTGAACTCGTAATGGTCACCGGGGTGACCGAGGCATCCATGGAGGTAGACGTATTGCCATAATCGTCCTGGGCGGTCAGGGTATCCAGGCCGGTAAACGCGACACCGCTGGTTTGCGGCGTTACGAGGGCCCATGCGAACTTTCCAAGGGATCCGGCGGAGACATTGACGGTCAGCCGCTCACTGCCGGAAGTGCTGAGAGAGCCGTCGGTGACCGAAACGATTTTATTCTGTGTGCGGTAGAGGCGCATCACGCCGTTGTTGCTGCCGTTGGCGACGGCCTCGCCGTTAGCAAACGAGATGGAAGTCGCCGTGCCGAACGCGACGTCTGTGCCGGAACTGTTCGAAACCGTCGGTGGTGTGACAGGGCTGGGGGAAGGATCCGCGCCCGAAAATGTGAGCGATTTGGTGCCGGCGTATGTCGAATCGATATTGCCGTTGGCATCTTTCGCCGTGATCCTGAGATTCTGGGCCGTTCCCGCGGTGAGGTTTGCCGTTGAATCACCGGCCGCGGTGCGCAGCACAAGACGGGTTGCGGGTGCCGCCTTGATCAGGATCGCGTTGGAGATCCCGGTCTTTCCGCCTCCGGTCGCCGTAAACGTCCCCACCCCTCCCACTCCTGTGTACTTCATCTGTTGTGTGGTAAGGCTGGCAACGCCCGAAACAAAGTCTCCCGCCTGGTTCAGCACATTGGTATTCAACCCTCCGAGGCCGGACACTATGCCGCTGAGCGTTGTCGTTATCGTGACGTTCGTGGCAAGCGCGCTGAACGACGTGACCGTGTTGCCCCAATCGTCCTGCGCTGTAAGAAAATTCGTTCCCGTGAAGTTCGCGCCATTGGTCTGGGGAGAGCTCAGACTCCACACGAATTTACCGAGCGTCCCTGGGTTGACCGTCGCCAGCAGCCTGTCGGTCCCGCTTGTGCTTATTGTGCCGTCCGTGACGGAGATGGACGGATTCTCAGCACGGTACAGGGTCATCACGCCGTTGTTGTTGCTGGTCACGCTAGCGACGCCGTTGACGAACACGATCGTTGTTGGCGCTCCGAATGGCTGTGCGACACCGGCGTTGTCTTCCACCGTCGGGTGCGTTGCAGGATTGGGCGAGGTATTCGCCCCGGAAAAGGTCAGGTTCTTGAGTCCTGTGTAGCTGCTATCGATCACTCCCAATGCCGTGCGTGCGGTGATGGAAAGGAACTGCTGCTGGCCGGTTGCGACCGTAACAGTCGAATCCCCTGCGCCGGTCCGGAGAACGAGCCGGCCCTGCGCACGCATCCCTTCCGCGGAAAGTGCGAAAAGGAGGACAATGGCGAAGATGATGGTCGAAAGCTTTCTCATTTCACTCTCTCTTTATAGCTCATGATTCGAGACTATATGCAGGCACGTGACAGAAAAACAAACGGGTTAACCACGAGCGATACGGCCGGAAATGGAAGTCGACGGCACCAAAGGCAATAGGTGTGCGCCACAAGTCCCCTCCATGAGGGCATAGTACCCCCTCTTCACTTGGCGACCAATGTGCCATCGACTCGGAATGAGAAGTACAGCAGAAATCCTGCGAAAAGATACGAAGAAATCACCCTTCTGTCAAGAAACCGCGGAGCGGCATGGCGGTTCCCTCAGGGAGCCGGAACGCCCGCAATATCCACGATTATCCTGAGTGTATGAAAAGTAGCAATCCCGTTAGGGGATCTTGTCGGAGCAATATACAGGAAGTGGGACGATGTGCTGTGACGGGGCTCACATGTTTCCGAAGAATGCACATCACGAAATCCACAGAGAAATCGGCGGAATGGCTGCCGGGCAATAGCCTGCGCAGTTGCCGGGGCCGGCGTTCGTCAATGAAGGAACAGCATGACCACACCTCCCACCGCGACGAAGGCACCCATGATACTTCCCCACGAAAGCCTTTCGCGATGAATGAACCACACGAGCGGCAGCATGATAATGGGCACGGTGGCCATCAGTGTCGCCGCGATGCCGACTTTGGTGTACGCAACGGCCATGAGACTGCAGGAGATGCCGAGGAAGGGGCCAAGGAGGGCGCCAAGTGCCGTAAGGCCCAGTGCCTTGTGATCGCGCGCATACGCACGGAGAGGATGCGCCAGACGCCCGAGCAGCAGCACGACGGGGAGCAGCACGATAAGTGCGGCGGCGATACGGACTCCGGTGGCCACGAACCCGTTGATCTCTCCCTCCAGGAACGCCCGCTTGGCAAAAATCAACCCCACGCCCTGCGTCACAGCGGAGAGAGATGCGAAGAGGACGCCGGATGCGAGACCCGACTTTGCGTGTGCCGGACCGAGTCGCCGCTCATTCACGACGATCACGACGCCGCCGACGGTTACCGCCATGCCGAGGATACCGACGGTCGAGATGTGTTCATCCAGAACGAGGAACGCCAGAATTGCGGCGATCGCCGGGGACAACGACATCACAAGCATGGCAACACGGGGCCCGATCTGCCGGTACGCCCGGAACAGAAATGAATCTCCGATTGCCAGTCCGACAACACCGCTGACCCCAAGGTTCAACATTTG
>PMCM01000304.1:0-888 GCA_003154155.1 Ignavibacteriota bacterium
TCACGGGGGATGATGCGGATGCTGTTTTCCTCCGACTTCTTTCCGTACTCCTCGCTGTAGATGAGCTGGAGCTGATACAGCCGTCCGGTGAACACGAGGAACATCAGTGCCAGGGCGGTGTACATCACCCGTCGCTTCCAGTACAGATTTATGTCATCCTGCTGAGCCATGCTCAGGTGCGGTAATGTCGGGCAAAGACGAACATCGGGATCAGTGCCATCGCGGCGGTGTACACTGTTGCCGGAATGCCGTAGAAGATGATTGCGCCATTCCAGGTGATATCCGATCCCTGCAGAAAGATAAGAAAATAGAGGAGATTGTGCACGAGTGAAACGGCGATCAGCAGGAGGGGGAATTGTATGCCGCTCAGGTTCTGCGGGATCTTGTTGTCGCTATACGCATAGCCGGCCAGAAAGCCTGCGATGGTTTTTGTCAGCGCGGAAAGGCCGAGCATGGAGTCGCCGCCGGAGATTGCGTCGAACAGGACGCCGAGGAAGAACCCCGCGGTGGTCGACGTCGCCTGTCCGCGGGTGAACGCCAGGTAGACGATCCAGATCAGCAGCAGGTCGGGCACGATCGTGCCGACGGCGATGTGCGGGATGATGGTGGTCTGGACGAGCAGGAATGCCAGGGACAGGGCGGTCAGTATGATGGTGCGTTGCATGGAGGGGGCGCGTGTCAGGGTCGATGCTCGATGGCCACCCTGGTACTATCGGGCGTATGCAGGGCGACGAAGACTTCTTCGAGGCGGTCAAAATCCACCGACGGTGTCACATCCACAAGCTGGAAGAGCTCCCCGGGGACAACGCGTGTGCCGCGGACCACGCCGATACGGATGCCTTCGGGAAAGATGCTGCTGAATTCCGACGTGATGATGACGTCGCCGGG
>PMCM01000304.1:924-9839 GCA_003154155.1 Ignavibacteriota bacterium
GCGCCCACCCGGCCCACGAGTCCGACATCATTGACCACGGGCATGTTCATCCTGATCCCGTCCCGTTCGCCGACATCGATGGTGATGGTATTGCGCAGTCCCTGGGCGGTGGCGCCGACCACGCGAGCGGCGCGATAGTTGAAGGGGGGATGCTCCTTCAGGTTCAGCAGGCGGTGCAGGCGGATGTTTTCGAGACGCGCTTCGCGGAGGCGGTTGACCTCGTCGGTAAGGGTGAGGTTCTGCTCGCGCATGATGCGGTTCTCGTCGCGGAGGGCGAAGTAGTCCGGGATGAAGCCGAATACTTCCTGGAAGATGCCGGCTGCTCCCAGGAGATGCGACCGTATGGCGCGCACCTGCGGCGTGTCGTTCACGGCGAGCAGCACGAGGGACAGCACAAGGTACAGGGCAAGGAGCAAATACTCCCTGAAGAGAAGGATGATATCGTACGCGCGTTTGAACATGATGCCACGTGCATCGGACCGGATGCCTGGTGCCCTTCCAACTACATGACCGTACACAACGAAGGGCACAGTGCACGTTCCTCCTTGCGGAGGAACGGCATTAGTACCGTTTGCTCTTGATGAGCACCTTGGAGTAGGTGTTCAGGTTCTCCAGAATTTTCCCGGTGCCGCGCACCACCGCCGTCAGCGGATCTTCCGACACATGGACCGGGAGTTGTGTTTCCAGCCGCAGGCGGTCGTTGAGCCCCTTGAGCAGGGCGCCGCCTCCGCTCAGCATGATCCCGCGGTCCAGGATGTCCGCCGAAAGCTCCGGCGGCGTCCGTTCCAGCGTGAGTTTCACCGCTTCAATGATCTGGCTGATCGGCTCGCTGAGGGATTCGCGGATCTCCACGGAGCTTGCCTCGGTGGTCTTGGGGATGCCGTTGACCAGGTCGCGGCCCTTCACGCGGATGGTGATTTCTTCTTTGAGGGGCATGGCGGACCCGACCTCGCACTTGATCGCTTCCGCGGTGCGTTCGCCGATCAGGATGTTGTGGTTTTTCTTGAAGAACTGCACGATCGCGTTGTTCATTTCGTCGCCGGCCACGCGGATGGATTCCTCGTTCACGATGCCCGAGAGGGCGATCACGGCGATTTCGGTGGTGCCGCCGCCGATGTCCACGATCATGTTGCCCACCGGGGCGTCCACATCCAGGCCCACGCCGATGGCGGCAGCCATGGGTTCCGCGACCAGGTGGACTTCCTTGGCGCCGGCATGTTCGGCCGCGTCGCGCACGGCGCGCTTCTCCACTTCCGTCACGCCGCTCGGCACGCAGATGACGATCCTGCGGCTGGGCATCCAGTTCGCATGGATTTTGCGGATGAACTCGCGCATCATCCCTTCGGCGATTTCAAAATCGGCGATCACGCCGTCGCGCATCGGCCGGATCGTGCGGATGTCGCGATGCGTGCGGCCCAGCATCTGCTGTGCTTCGTGACCGATGGCGACGATCTTCTTGGTGTTGCGGTCGAACGCCACGATGGAGGGCTCGTTCAGGACGATCCCTTTGCCTTTCATGTGGATCAGCGTGTTGGCGGTGCCGAGATCGATAGCCAGGTCGGCCGAGAAAAACGAGAAGAGTCCCATGGTGTTCAGTGCCGGAAGTGTCTGGTGCCCGTAAATACCATCGCAATGTGATGTTCGTCCGCAGCGGCGATGACTTCCGCGTCGCGGATGGAGCCCCCCGGCTGAATGACGGCTGTTGATCCTGCGCGCACCGCCTCGAGCAATCCGTCGGCGAACGGGAAATAGGCATCCGAGCCGACCGCGGATCCCTGCAGCACGAGGCCTGCCTCGGCCGCTTTTTCAGCGGCGATCCGGGCGGAGTCGACACGCGACATCTGTCCGGCCCCGACGCCCAGCGTGCGGTCNNCGGCGGCATAGACGATGGCGTTGGATTTGACATGCTTGGTGACGCGCCAGGCGAAGCGCAGGGCGCGTTCTTCCGCGGGTGTCGGCGCGCGCTGCGTGACGACGCGAAACTCCTCGTTGCCCGCACCCGGTCCGTCGCTCTCCTGCACCAGAAAACCGCCCGGAATGCTGCGCACGTCCTGCGTGCGCTTCCCGCGGAAATCCGCCGTCAGGCGCAACAATCGCCGGTCTTTCTTCTTCTGCAGGAACACCATCACATCGGCGGGATAGTCCGGTGCGATCACCACTTCGGTGAACACCGCGTTGATCCGTTCCGCAGCGGCCATATCCAGCGGCCGGTTGACCGCCACGATGCCGCCGAACGGCGATTTCGTGTCGGTCGCAAACGCCAGGTCATACGCTGCGGCAAGCGTATCGGCCGTGCCCACGCCGCAGGGGTTGGTGTGCTTCACGATCGCGACGGTGGGAGTGTCGAACTCGGCCACCAGCAACGCAGCGGCGGAGGCATCCATGATATTGTTGAACGAGAGCTCCTTGCCGTGCAGCTGCGTGAAGGAGGTTCCCCATGACCCGTACATTGCCGCGCGCTGATGCGGGTTCTCGCCGTAGCGGAGTTCCATCTCCCTGCCGGCGGTGATGCTCAACACGGGTGGGAGGAGGTTGTCGCCGTTATCCGAGCGGTCGAGATACGAGGCGATCATCGCATCGTACCGCGCCGTATGATGGAACACCTCGCGTGCGAGTGCGGCGCAGGTGGATTCTCCCAGAGATCCGCCGGTGGACCGGAGCTCTTCCAGGATCGCGGAATATTTCCGCGGGTTCACAATCACCGCCTTGTGGCGGAAATTCTTTGCGGCCGAGCGCAGCATGCTTGGCCCGCCGATATCGATCTGTTCCACCGCTTCGGCGAGCGTCACGCCGGGACGTGCCACGGTCTCGGCAAAAGGATACAGGTTCACCACCACCATGTCGATGGGACTGATACCGTGTTCCTCCAGCTCGCGCGTATGATCCGGGTTGTCTCCCACGGCCAGAAGCGCGCCGTGAATCGCCGGATGGAGCGTCTTGACGCGGCCGTCAAGAATCTCGGGGAAACCTGTCACCGTCGATACCGCTTCCGCCGGAATGCCTGCAGCCTTCAGCGCCGCGAGCGTGCCGCCGGTCGAGAGGATTTCCACCCCAAGGGCGTGCAACGCGGAGGCAAATTCGGTGAGACCTTTCTTGTCGGACACGCTGATCAGCGCGCGTCGAATGCGGGGCACAATTACTCCTGCTCTGGGTGAATACGGACTTTCCCATCAACAACAGAGAGCCGTCCTGCGGCAAAGAGGCCGATGGCTTCGGGCAACAGGCGGTGTTCCACCTGCAAGACGCGTTCGGCCAGCAGCGCCGGTGTATCGCCGGGAAGAACGGGCACGCGATCCTGCAGGACAATCGCGCCGTGGTCATACTCGCTGTCGACCAGATGCACGGTGGCACCCGACACCGTTCTGCGCGCCGCGAGCACGGCTTCATGGACATGCTGGCCGTACATGCCCTGGCCGCCGAACTCTGGCAACAACGCCGGATGAATATTGATGATACGATGCCGGTAGGCCGCCACCACGGATGCCGGCAGATGTTTCATGTAGCCGGCAAGCACGACCAGCTCCACACCATACGCGTGCAACCCGGCCAGGAGCGCATCGGCGAAATCACCCTCCGATGCATAATATTTCTGGCTGAGATGCACCGCCGGAATGGCATGAGCCCGTGCAATCTCCAGGATTCCTGCAGTCGAATTATTGCTTATCACCACCGCGACCTTCGTGCCGGGAAGCGATCCGCCGGAAATGGCGTTCAGGATGGCAGAAAAATTAGATCCCCGTCCCGAGCCAAAAACCGCGATGTTCAGCATATGCTCATTGTACAAGGAAATCGACAGAGATGCAACCTGCCGCTTTTCTCAGCGAACAGCCCCTTCGAGGTACTCCAGGGTGTGTTTCGACGCGTCCATCCGCGCCCGGAGCCCGAGAGGAATCGTGATTTTCCGCGCTTCGTGGCCGAACGGCACATGGCTCAGGAAGGGCGTGCGGTGCAGGGCGGCCATCTCCCGGAACACGTCGTCGACACTCAGCGACGGTTTCGCCGGGTCTTTCGGTCCGCAATCGGTGAACTGTCCGGTCAGAATCCCCGCCGCCCCGGCAAGAATGCCGCCGTGCCGCAGTTGCGTCATCATCCTGTCGATCCTGTACGGCTCCTCGCCGATGTCCTCCAGAAACACGAGCATGCCTTTGAACGAGGGGAGGAACGGGGTTCCCATGCTTGCAACAATGTGGGCCAGATTACCGCCCACGAGGCGTCCGGTGGCCTTCCCCGGCCTGAGCGTTTCCACATGCTCCTCCGCCGGCAAGACCGCTCCCGCTTTTTTGGGGGACGTGAGCAAATGCCAGAACAGGCTTTCGGTCACGGTGTCGAGCCCGTCGGGAAAATCCACGCCGACCATCGGACCCTGGAAGGTGATGAGGTGGGATTTCTTCCAGAGGGCGAGCTGGAGCGATGTGATGTCGCTGTAGCCGACAAAGATCTTGGGGTTGCGTGCGATGAGCCGGTAGTCGACCATCGAGAGGATCCGGGGCGTGCCGTAGCCGCCGCGGATGCACATGATCGCCTTGACGTCGGGATTCCTGAACATCGCGTGCAGGTCTTCCACCCGCTCCGCGTCGGTGCCGGCGAGATAGCCATAGGATTTCAGCACGTGTTTTCCGACCACCGTGCGATAGCCCAGTTTTTCGAGATAGGTGACGCCGCGGTCGATCCGCGACGGGTCGGCAACCGTACTCGCAGGGGAGACGATGCCAATGAGATCTCCGGCATGCAGCCGGGGCGGCTTAAGTGATTCCACGTGGACTCCGGAAAGTGTTTCGCCAAGATACTCAATGACCACGGGAACATCAAGATGTCCGCCAGATTCCGCTTGACTTTCCCTCGTTATGCAGGTATGTTCGAAGAACCCATTCCGGTCAAAAAATCATGCCCACGAGCACCGTCGTCCGCAACCGCCTCCGGTATAACGTACTGCTGGAGACGCTCTCAGAAGAGGAATTCGCCGAGATCGAACCGCTGATGGAAGAGCGCGCGTTCGGACCCGGCCGCATTATTATAGAAGACGAGAGCCAGGGCGGGGAGGTCTACTTCCTTGTGGAGGGGCGGATCCGCGTTTCGAAGCCCGGTCCCCTCGGCGAAGAACAGCTCCTGGCCCTGCTGCATCCGGGGGATTGCTTCGGCGAGCTCGAGGCGATCGCCGGCCGCCCGCGCTCGGCGCTCGTGGTTGCGGAAGACCATTGCGTGGCATACTCCCTGACGGCGGACCAGTTTGACGGCCTCCTCCACCGTTCTTCCGCGCTGGCCGTGCGGCTCCTCCAGGTTTTAAGCATCCGCCTGCGGGCATTGAACAACCATTTCGTTGTGGAGATGGGACGCCGCATGGCACAGAGCCGCGGCGAAGTGGCGACGCTGCAACAGCTGATCGACGCCGCCAAAAGCCTGAATTCCACGCTCGACCTGGAACGGCTGCTGGATGTGATTCTGGAAACCGCGCTGCACATCGTGAACGGCGAACGCGGTGCCGTCTATCTGTTGAACGACGACGGCACGGAAATCTGGACCAAGGTCGCGACCGGTCTCGACAAGGAGGAGCGCAAGACCATCCGTCTCCCCCTCGGCAAGGGCATTGCCGGTTACGTCGCGGCGACCGGCGACACGATCAACATCCCCGACGCGTATCTGGATCCGCGCTTCGATCCCAACTTCGACCGCCTGACCGGGTATCACACGCAGTCGATTCTCTGTGCACCGATGAAGAACCGTGACGGCAAGATCGTCGGTGTCTTCCAGCTGCTGAACAAGAACAGCGGCGTGTTCACGGAGGGGGACGCCACGATCATCGATGCGCTCTCGGTGCATGCCGCGATCGCGATTGAAAACGCGCGCCTGGTGGTCCAGGAAAAGGCGAAGATCCGGATCGAGCGCGATCTTGCCGCCGCGCGCGACGTGCAGAACAGCCTGCTGCCGCACAATCCCCCCGAGGTGCCCGGCTATGAATTCGCTGCGATCACCGTGCCCGCAACGGAAGTCGCCGGCGACCTGTACGACTTCATCCGCCTCGACCAGCACCGGGTCGCCATCACGGTGGGCGATGTCTCCGGCAAGGGACTCCCTGCCGCGCTGCTCATGGCGCACATCCAGGCATCGGTGCGCGATGTTGCGCACGAAGCGAGCTCCGCGAGCGCCTGCACCACGCTCCTCAATGACCGGCTCGTCCAGACCACGAGCCCGGAAAAATTCGTGACGCTGGTCTATGCCGTGCTGGACTCCGGGCATCACGCACTCCGCTATTCGAACGGCGGACACAACCCCCCGGTGTGCGCGACCGCGGAAGGGTTGCGCACCCTCACCACCGGCGGCACGCTGCTGGGCATCGTCGAAGGGATCGCCTTCGAAGAGGAAATCGTGCCGCTGGCGCCCGGCGACGTCGTCGTGCTCTACACCGACGGCATCTCGGAATCGATGAACGAACGGCAGGAGCTGTTCGGCGACGACCGCCTGGCGAAGTTCATCGGCGAGCGGCGCGCCCTGCCGGTGGAGCGTCTCAAGGAAGATATTCTCGCAGCGGTCGCGCAGCATCAGGGCAGCGCCCCGCAGGCCGACGATATGACCCTCGTCATCGTGCGCCGCCTCCCCGTGTCTCCGGATACTCAATGAAGAAAAAAACCATCGCCGTCGTCTTCGGCACCCGTCCCGATACCATCAAGCTCGCCCCCATCATTCTGCGGCTCCGGCAGGAACGCTCCTGGTGCCGCACCGTCTGTATCGCGACCGCCCAGCACCGCCAAATGCTCGATCAGGTGCTGGATGTGTTCCACATCAGGCCGGACGAGGACCTGAACATCATGAAGCCGCGCCAATCGCTCGCCATGATCACCCGCAATACCGTCGAGGCGCTGGACAGGATCATGGTTGAGGCGGAACCGGACATGGTGCTGGTGCAGGGTGACACGCTCACCACGTTCGTGGGGAGCCTTGCTGCCTTCTTCCGCCACATCCCGGTCGGACACGTGGAGGCCGGGTTGCGCACGAACGACAAGACGCAGCCCTTTCCCGAGGAAATGAACCGGAGACTCACGAGCTGCATCGCGGACCTGCATTTTGCGCCGACAGCCACCGCCAAACGCGCGCTCCTCCGGGAACATGTCGATCCCCGCACGGTCTTTGTCACGGGCAACACCGTGATCGACGCATTGCACATCGCCGTGCGGCGAAAACACCGTCTCTCCATTCCCGCGCTGCGCAAGGCCATGGAGTCGGGCCGCCGGACGATCCTGGTCACCATGCACCGCCGGGAGAACTGGGGCGAACCGATGCGCGGCGCCGCCGCAGCCCTCCGCCGCATCGCCATCGAATTTCCGGACGTCCAGGTGGTGTTCCCGATGCATAAGAACCCCATCGTGAGGGATGTGGTGATGCCCCTGCTCCGGGATCTCCCCAATGTGGTGCTGCTGGAACCGCTCGACTATCTCGACTTCGTGCACGCCATGGCGCTCTCCACCCTGGTTATCACCGACTCGGGCGGAGTGCAGGAAGAGGGTCCGTCGCTGGGCAAACCCATCCTGGTGCTGCGCGAGAAGACCGAACGGCCCGAAGCGGTGGAATTCGGCACCGTGAAACTTGTCGGGCTGGATGCCGGGACGATTTACCGGGCGGCGCGCAGGCTTCTGACCTCCCCCGCCGCGTATCGTGCCATGGCGGCCGCGGTCAACCCGTACGGCGACGGCCGTGCCGCAGAGCGGACCGTCCGCATCATACGGCACTATTTCCATCTCACACGGTCCCCCGGCGGCGAATTTGTGCCCCGCCGGCGCCGTCGGTAAACATGGGTACGAGTTTCCGGTGACATACTTTTCCCAGGGGTCGTTGATGCGATTGATCGTGGTGAGTCTCGGCGTGCTGTTGGTGTGCGCGGCGCTCGCGTTTGCGCAGGAATCCAAAAAAGTGCTGATCGTCGTAGAAGGAAAGACCGACATTAAAAGCGTGTCGATGGGCGACGGACGGCACCTGGCGAATCTTATGGGCCACTTCCATGCCGTCGCGACCGTGCAGGGCGTGGACGACTACCTTCCTCATTCCCTGCAGACCTACGACCGGGTCTTCTATGTGGGATTTAATGCGCACAACCGGGTGCCGGACAAATTCCTGGCCGACGTGATGAACACCTCCGTCCCGGTCATCTGGCTGCACACGGGATTCAGGGAGTTCTGTGCGGCGTTCCCTGTCGAAAAGAAGTTCGGGTTCACCGTCACGCAGCTGGACTCGGTTGGTGGATTCAGCGTGGTGGAGCATGCGGGAGCCACGTTCACGAAGGAAGAGCCCAATCTCAACATCGTGAACATCACCGATCGCTCCCGCGTCAACGTGATCGCCCAGGCATTCTCCCCCCGGACCAAGCGCCGCGTTCCGTACATTGTGCAATCGGGCACCTTCACGTACGTCGCCGACTGTCCCTTCGCCTCGACCGGCCCCACCGACCGGTATCTTCTGTTTGCGGATCTGCTCCACGATCTGATGGACGAGCAGCACGAAGAATCCCACACGGCGTTGATCCGTATCGAAGACATCAATCCGATGGCAAATCCGGACCGTCTGCGTGACGTGGCGGATCTCCTGTCGGCCCGCGGGATCCCCTTCCTTGTCGGCGTCTCCCCCATCTACGTGAATCCGGGGGAAGGGCAGCGGATCAGCCTGTCGGACAAGCCCGAAGTGGTCGACGCGCTGAAGTACATGGTCCGCAACGGCGGCACCATCGTCATGCACGGCGTGACCCATCAGTACAAGGGAGTGACCGGCGACGATTTTGAATTCTGGGATGCCAGCACGGAGCTCCCGATCAAGGGGGAGACCGTCGAGGGGATCCAGCGGAAGATGGAGATGGGCATTCAGGAGTTCATGAAGAACGGTCTCTACCCGCTGATCTGGGAAACGCCGCACTATGCCGGCTCATTCCAGGC
>PMCM01000226.1 GCA_003154155.1 Ignavibacteriota bacterium
GATGCGCATGCTCGTTCGTTCATTTCGGTGATGACGCCCTCTCTATCGCACACCGTGATTGAGGCGGGGAGCTCGTGCACCCAGCCATGCTGCTCCATAGCGCTTCTCCTCTCTGTGATGTCTCCCTCCGCCNNCATCCGCCGGATCATGGGACCGATTTCCTGGTTGCAGTACTTCCAATCGTGACGTCCGGGTACCTCGTGGAATTCGTAGGCCAGGTCACATGACCGGAGGCTGTCGGCGAACGTCCGGTATAATGCAAGCCGTTCGCGAAATTCGTCCTGAATGCCGGTGACGAGATAGAGGTAGGGTGCAGCAGACCCCTGCAGTACACGGGCACGTGCGACCAAATCGAATTCGTGCCAGCGCGCTGTATCCGTGCCCACGGCCATTTCCATCGATAGCCGCAAACCGCCGCGCCCGTGGAGCTCGAGATCCGGTATGCCATACGGCACATCCAGCGACGCACTTAATGCCCCGACAAACCGGAACTTTTCCGGATGCCGCAGGCCGAGGCTCAGAGCGCCAAAGCCGCCCATGGAGAATCCGGCGATGCCCACTTTGGTGCTGTCAATCTGATACTTCCGCATCACTGCCGGATACACATCATCTACAATGGCACTTTCGAACCTGGCGAGGGAATCGGTGACGGAATTGACATACCAGGAGTTCCTTCCATCCGGCGCGATGATGACCAGCCGGGCGGTATCGACGGCTCCGGGGAGGTCGACAAAAGAACTCCAGTTGGTGTGGTCGCCGCCGAAACCATGAAGCAAAAAGAGTCCCATCCGGAGCTCCGTAGAAGCGGGGCCGGATGGGGCAATGACGCGCAGGAGCATATACCGGTGCAATGACGGAGAGTACACACTGTCGTCGGCCACCAGCATCTCATGTGCGGGCCCGGCGGAGAAACCGTACTGCGTGACACAGACGGCGAAGATCAGAGAGTGGAGGGCGATGCGGCGGATCAGGGTGTAGCTCACGGAGGATATTCTCGCTATGGTTGCGGGGTGAGGGACCAGGAGACGTGCGCACTTTCGTTGCCGAGACGGTCAATGGCGGACACTTCGATCGCCCGGAGGTGCTCCACCGGTGTTTGGGTTACATCCAGAGTGTCTTGACGGCGCACGTGGCTTTCGACGATGCGTTCGCGTTGCAGTGTTGTGCCGCCGTCATGACGGTTGAAAATGAGATAGTCCCATGATGTGCCGTAGTGGACATAGACGACCCACCGGAATATCTCTGCGCTGTCCGGCACGCTCCAGGAAACGCTCACGGTGGCGGAGTCCGGCTGCACGGCGATGTGCGGTGTTTCCGGCGCGTTATCTCCGAGCCAGGGGGAGGGGGGAACCAGCGCCTGACGGCGGTATGGACCGTGCCTGAGCCCGGACATGAGAAGGCTGCTGTCCCGTAGAAACGCCCTCATGCTGAAATGGATGTGTCCCGGCGCCTCGGGGACAAAACCCCGTTCCACCATGATCTCAGAGGTCAGTTCCTGCAGGCCCCCGGCGGAGGCCAGCCGGCTGGTAAACAGTCCCGGCCAGAGATGGCGGTGATGAGTGTTTTCTTTCTCCCACCACCCCAGCAGCACCGGATAGCTCTGCGGGATCTGGGTCGTCGGCCAGTACAACTGTGGTGACCAGTAGTCAACCCATCCTTCGTTGAGCCACAGCCGCGCATCGGCGTATAAGTTGTTGTATTGATCAAAGCCCGCTATTGAGCGTGGAAACCCCGGGCGCCAGATTCCGAACGGACTCAGTCCGAATTTAACGTGCCGTTTTTCCGCTTTGATGCCCGCATACACATGCCGGACCAGGCTGTTGATGTTTTCGCGGCGCCAATCGTTTCTGGTGCGTGCGCCTCCGGCGTTACGGTATATCTGCCAGGTAGTGTCGTCGGGGAACGATCCGTCGCCGTACGGATAAAAATAGTCGTCGAATTGAACGCCGTCGATGTCGTACCGGCGCACGACATCCATCACGACCCTCCATGAGTACTCCTGCACTGCGGGATCTCCGGGGTCCAGCCAGTACGTGCTGTCGGGAAGGCGCCGGACAAACCCGGGATGTTTCCGCACAACACAGGAATCCGTCATTGCGCCGCAGTGCGCAAGATGGGCGCGGTAAGGGTTGAACCAGGCATGAAGTTCAAGCCCGCGATTGTGCGCCTCCTCGATCCAGAACGCCAGCGGATCATACAGCGAATCCGGAGCCTTTCCCTCTTCTCCCGTCAGGAAACAGGACCAGGGTTCGATTGCGCTGGGGTAGATGGCGTCGCACTGGGGGCGCACCTGCAGCACCACGGCGTTGAGACCGAGTGCAGCTGCGGAATCCAGGATGATGCGGGCCTCGCGTTGTTGTTCCGCGCTTGTCAACCCGGGTTTGTCCGGCCAGTCGATGTTGTTCACGGTTGCAACCCAGACAGCGCGAAATTCCCGGTCGGCGCAGGGGGGCTCTCCGCCGGTGTTCGTCGTGGATGAGTTCCGGTCCGTGCCGCACCCCTGAAGAAGGATCGGAAGTGTGACGAGACATACCACGATGTGGGTCACGCGTATGGTGAAGCGTCCGGACACAAGGAATCCGATCTATGAGGTTGTGACTGACGGGCAGCGTGCTGAGTCATGATACACTGCGGTGGACACATAGTCAACCGTTTTGCGGGGCCTGTGGAATTTCATAGAGCGTGAAGGTATATTAACAAGAAAGAAAGGGAATTATGGTCCGCCGCGTGAGCTGTCTTTTCCTGACGGCGCTGGTGCTTTGTGCCGCAGGCGAAGCTTGGGGTTGGGGGAGTGTAGGACACAAAATCATCAACCAGAATGCGGTGCAACACCTCCCGCCCGCAATGTCTCAGCTTGCCGCTCAACAGGCATTTTTGACGGCTCATGCAAGCGATGCCGACAACAGGAAATCGTC
>PMCM01000279.1:0-7790 GCA_003154155.1 Ignavibacteriota bacterium
CGGGAAGATCATTTGCTCGCTTTGCGAGCCGATTTTACGCCGGCGGTGGCGCGGATCGTGTCCACCAGACTCCGGAGTGCTGGCGGTCCGCTCCGGTTCTGGTACAGCGGTGACGTGTTTCGCCGTCCGGATCCGAAACGGGGGAGCTATTGTGAAGTGTGGCAGGTGGGCGCGGAGCTGATCGGCGTTTCTGGTCTAGCGAGTGACGTCGAAGTCATTGATCTCGGGCTTCGCTGTTTGGACAGGCTCGGGTGCACCGACGTCCGGGTTCATATAAACCACGCGGACATCTTTCGGGGGGTCATTGCGACATTGCAGCTGGACGATGGTGCCCGGGAGCGGGTCAAGACGTTCATCGACCATAAGGATGCGAGGGGGCTTGCCGACCAGTTGCGCAATCTCGGTGCCGCACCCGAGACCGAGCGCCAACTCCACATCCTTGCGCGCTGCATCGGTGATGCATCCGTGCTGGACACGGCGGAAAAGGCGATGACCCAACCAGAGTCCATTGCGGCCATCGGGTACCTCCGGGGCTTGGGCAAATCCCTGGAGCGCTGGGGCGAGAAAATCGTGTATGATCTCACGGAGATTGATGAAATGGAATACTACACCGGGGCGATGTTCACATTCTTCAGCACAAAGGCGCACCGAGAGCTGGGCAACGGCGGGCGGTATGATACGCTACTGGAGGATTTCGGCGTCGATCTTCCCGCCGTCGGCTTTTCGTTTGCGATGGATGCCGTGCTGGGAGCGCTCTGATGGATCCTCTCTTGTTTGCTCTTCCCAAGGGCCGCCTGCAGGATGTCCTCCTCGATCTTCTCGGTCGCGGGGGAATCAACGTTGATCGGGCGGGCATCTCGCGCCGGCTCACGTTCCCGGACCGCGATGGCCGGTTTGCTTTCGTCTCGCTCAAACCTGCCGACGTGCCGGTCTATGTGGAGTCCGGTGCAGCCGATGTCGGCGTTGCCGGCACGGACGTTCTGCGGGAGTTCGACCCCGACGTCTATGAGCCCCTGGATCTCCGCGTTGGCCTGTGTACCATGGTCCTTGCGTGCCCCGTTGACCGGCCCCTGGCGGAAGGGGGGCAATGGCGGATTGCCACGAAATACCCGCGAACCGCCGGCCGGTTCTTTGCGGCAAAGAACAACCACGTGCACATTGTGAAATTGGAAGGGTCGGTGGAGATCGCGCCGCAACTGGGTCTTGCCGATGCGATCGTGGATCTGGTAGAGACGGGACGTACGCTCAAGGAGAACGGGCTCGTCGTCACCGAAACGATCAGCCCGATCAGTGCAAAGTTGATCGTGAACCGTACGGCCATGAAAACAAAACGCGAAGGCGTCCAGCGCCTGCTCGCAGATCTTGACGGAGTCATCTATGCGCATCGTTGAGTACGAGACACACCCGGAGGAAGTACAACTCCGGACCATCCGGCGGCGTGATGCCGACAGGGAAATCGTCGGCCGTGCGAGAATGATACTCGATGCAGTGCGCGATCGTGGTGACGCTGCCCTGTTGGAATACACACGCCTGCTGGATTGCCCCGCCATTGAATCCATAGGTCTCCGCGTATCCACGCAGGAGATTGCCGATGCCTATGGGAATGTCGACGGCGGGTTCCGGAATGCCTTGCGGGAATCCATCCGGAATATTTCGCGCTATCACAAACGTCAGAAGCCCCGATCGTGGGAGATGAACCAGAATGGTATGCGCCTTCGCCAACGGTTTGCCCCACTCGGACGTGTCGGCATCTATGTGCCGGGAGGGAAGGCCGCATACCCTTCGACGGTGCTCATGAACGCGCTTCCGGCCGCCATAGCAGGAGTAGGAGAAATTGTGATGGCCACGCCGTGCAACGCGGATGGGAAAATCCTGCCGGAAGTGCTCGTGGCCGCCGGCGAATGCGGGGTCAATGAGGTGTACCGGATCGGCGGCGCCCAGGCGATTGGCGCGCTGGCCTATGGGACGGAAACCGTTGCTCCCGTCGACAAAATCACGGGCCCGGGCAATGCGTACGTTGCCGCGGCGAAGCAACTCGTGTTCGGCGTCGTGGGCATTGATATGATCGCCGGACCCACGGAAATTGTGGTTATTGCTGATGCTTCGGCGAAATCGTCATATGTCGCGGCCGATCTCATCGCACAGGCGGAGCATGACGAACAAGCATCCCCGGTGTGCATCACCACGTCGCCGGCTGCCGCGGAAGAGATATCGGCAGAGGTGCACCGGCAGCTGGAGAACGCTTCCCGGCGGGCAATTGCCCGGCCGGCGTTTGAGCGGAACGGTGTGATCATTGTTGTCAAGAACATCGCCACCGCGGTGAGCATTGCAAATGCCCTTGCCCCGGAACATCTGGAGGTCATGGTGAAACGGCCGGCGGAGGTGGTGGAGTCCGTCACGAATGCCGGTGCAATCTTCGTCGGCGAATGGTCCATGGAAGCGCTGGGCGACTATATGGCCGGACCGAATCATACCCTGCCCACGTCCGGCACGGCACGATTCAGTTCGGCGTTGAGTGTGTGGGATTTCATGAAATTCACCAACATCGTGGAGTGCTCGAAATCCCGTTTCCTGGAGCTCGCCCCGCACATTGAGATACTTGCGGGAGTGGAAGGACTTGACGGGCACGGTGCATCAGTCCGGATCCGGAGGGGAAAACACCCATGAGCGAACTTCTCCGTCAGGAAATCCTTTCGCTGGACGAGTACACGTTGAAACAGTACCCGCACCGGATCAAACTGAACCAAAACGAGAATCCGTTCGAGCTTCCCGCAGAGATCAAGCAGGAAATCGTGCAGCGACTGTCTGCAATGCCGTGGTCCCGATATCCTGCATTTATTCCGCAGCAGCAAATCAATGATATTGCACGCCACGCGGGGTGGGTGCCCGATGGCACGCTCATCGGGAACGGGTCCAACGATCTGCTCCAGCTGCTTTTTCTTGCCACCCTCGCGCGCGAGGAAACGGTCGTCATCAGCCAGCCGACATTCACCCTGTATAAGATTCTGGCGCGGGGTCTGGCGGCGCACGTCGAAGAGGTAGGGATGACTCCGGATTTTCGTTTCGATACCGAGGGGATCATCGCCGTTGCGCGTCGCACACAGGCAAAACTGATTGTGATTTGTTCACCAAACAACCCCACGGGCACTTTAATGCCGGAAGATGACGTCGTCCGGATCATTGAGGAAACCGGGGGAATTGTCGTGCTGGATGAGGCATACGTCCATTTTGCCCCGGGCTCACTGCGTCATCTGCTGATGCGGTACGACAGGCTCGTCATCCTGCAGACCTTTTCCAAAGCCATGGGAGCAGCCGGATTGCGGTTTGGCTACCTCCTGGCGCCGGTGGATCTTGCGCGGCAGCTGAACAAAATCAAACTGCCGTACAGCGTTAACATCTTTACGCTGATTGCCGCTGAAGTCTTGCTTGCGCACTGGGAGGATCTGAAGGGCTGGATCGGAGTGCTCATCCAGGAACGTGAACGCGTGCGGGCAGGCATGGCGAAACTCCCGGCCTGCCGGGTGTATCCGTCTTCGGCGAACTTCCTGCTGTTTGAATCTCTCCGGAAGAAGCCTGCCGAGGTGTTCCAGGCGCTTCTGCAGAAGGGGATCCTCATCCGGGACGTGTCATCCTATCCCATGCTCGCCCGGGGATTGCGTGTCAGCACCGGGACGCCTGATGAGAACACACAATTCCTGAACGCCATCCGGGAGGCACTCTGATGCGCAATGCCCGTCTTCAACGAACCACAGCTGAAACCAGGATCGATCTTGAACTGAATCTGGACGGTTCAGGGATAACTGAAATTGCGACAGGGCTCGGTTTTTTCGACCACATGCTCACGCACATCGGCAAGCATGGCCGCATAGACCTCCGGATCGCGGCTGCAGGCGATTTGCACGTCGATGAGCACCATCTCATCGAGGATGTAGGTCTTGCCTTGGGCAAAGCGTTGTATGAATCGCTGGGCGAGAAACGCGGCATCGAGCGCTTCGGCGTGGGGTTTGTGACAATGGACGAGGCGTTGGCCCGCACGGTCATCGATCTCAGCGGACGCCCCCACCTTGTCTTTCTCGCCGCATTCTCCAGGGATATGATTAACGGGTTCCCCACAGAAATGGCAAAGGAATTTTTTCAGGCGGTCGCAAACGAAGCGAAGATGAATCTCCACGTGGCGCTCCTGTACGGCACCAATGCCCATCACCAGATGGAAGCCATGTATAAGTCGTTCGGCCGCGCTCTCCGCGACGCGGTGAGAGTCACAGGTGGAGAGAGTATCCCTTCCACGAAAGGTGTGCTATGATCACGGTTGTCGACTATGGGATGGGAAATCTCCGGAATGTGCGCCGGGCGTTCGAGTCTCTCGGCGAAGAGGTCGTCATTTCGGCTTCGCCGGAGGTGATCGAGCGGGCGTCTGCGCTGATACTCCCCGGGGTCGGGGCTTTTGGCGAGGCGGTTAAGCGCATCGATGCCCTGGGGATCCGGCGCGCAATGCTGGAGCACGTGGCCGCAGAACGCCCCCTCCTGGGAATATGTCTTGGAATGCAATTGCTCTTTGAAGAAAGCGAGGAATCTCCCGGCGCCCGTGGACTAGGTCTATTGCACGGGGTCGTGAGACGACTGGGACCCGGACTGCACGTACCTCACATCGGCTGGAACGATGTTGTGCCCGTCCGCCCGTCACCCCTGTTCCCCGCAGAAGGTGGCGTTTTCTATTTCGTGCATTCGTACTACGCCCCGGCGAGTGAATGGACGGTGGCGACGACGGAATACGGCATACGGTACGCAGCTGCGGTGCAGCAGGAAAACGTCTACGGAGTACAGTTTCACCCTGAGAAATCACAACAGACAGGCCTGGGAATGCTCAGGCGTGTCATCGCTGTCATGGGTTCGCATCAATCGACGCCCGCGAACGAGCCGGCTTAATCCTGTCCTGCGAAAACGGCAATGGAGGGGAAGACACGCGTATGGATATCATTCCGGCAATCGATCTGAAGAACGGGAAATGTGTGCGCCTCCGGCAGGGGAAGGATGAAGCGACGACGGAGTATTCCGCAGATCCGGTTGCCACTGCCGTGCAGTGGGCGGCTCAAGGGGCGCGGCGCCTCCATGTGGTGAATCTGGACGGAGCGTTCGGTCGTGCTTCGGTGCACCTGGATCTCCTCAAGCAGATCGTCCGGGAGACACACATCGCGGTGCAGTTCGGCGGCGGCCTGCGGTCCGAAGAAGCGATGCAGGAGGCGTTGACCGCCGGCGCATCGAAGGTTGTCCTGGGCACTTATGTCCTGGAGGATGCCCGCCGCATGCCGGCCATTCTGAAGGAGATCGGCCCGGACCATTGCATTGTTGCGCTCGATACGGTCGGCGGGAACGTGACAACGCGTGGTTGGACCCACGTGACCGACCAGCATGTGGTAGATGTTGCAACGCGGTTGAGGGATATGGGCGTTGTGGAGATCCTGCAGACAGATGTTGCGCGGGACGGCATGATGACCGGCCCCGACTTCGAAACGCTGCGCGCGCTCTGCGCGCTCAGGCTGAACGTGATCGCTTCCGGGGGAATCGCTTCGGCGCATGATGTGGCGGCGCTTGGCGCTCTGGGCACGGACACACCATCGGGCGTCATTATCGGCCGGGCCCTCTACGAAGGGAAGATTGATCTGCGGTCACTGATACTTTCGCAATCGCACGTTGAGCCGCAGCCGTAACTGAAAGGGCGAACAAAACTCCATGCTCCGCAAACGTATTCTTCCGTGTCTGGATGTCCGGGATGGCAAGGTCGTCAAGGGGGTGAACTTCGTGGGCCTGAAAGAAATGGGCGATCCGGCCGCACACGCCCGGTTTTATAATGACGAGGGTGCTGATGAACTGGTCATCCTGGATATCACGGCTTCACATGAAAAGCGGAAAAGCCTGATGCATGTGATCGAGGCGGTGGCAGACAGCATATTCATCCCGCTCACCGTAGGCGGCGGCGTTCGCACGGCGGACGACGTGCGGGAGATGCTGAATGCGGGAGCCGACAGGGTGAGCCTGAACACTGCAGCGGTGAAGCGGCCGGAAGTGCTCACGGAATCGGCGGAGCGGTTCGGAACGCAGTGCGTGGTTGCCGCTATTGATGCACGCAGGCGGCCGGGGGATGCCGGGTGGGAAGTGTACATCTATGGCGGCCGCCAGCCCACGGGGCGAGACGCTCTCGAATGGGCGAAGGAGGTGGAGCAACGCGGGGCGGGGGAGATCCTTCTGACAAGCATGGACAGGGATGGGACGCAGATCGGCTATGATATTGATCTCCTTCACGCAGTATCGACGTCTGTCACGATTCCGGTAATCGCTTCGGGGGGAGCCGGTGTACTGCAGCATTTTGCCGATGCCTTGACAACCGGGGGTGCAAGTGCCGTCCTGGCGGCGTCTCTGTTCCATGCACGCGAAATGAGCATTGCGGAGTTGAAATCGTTCTTACGCAACAAAGGAGTGCCGGTACGATGAATCTCGACCAGGTCCGCTTTGACGACCGGGGGTTGGTCCCCGCCATCATTCAGGATGCCGAGAGCGGAGAAGTATTGACTCTCGCCTACATGAATCGCGAAAGCTTGAGCAAAACGCTGGAGAAAGGCGAAACGTACTTTTGGAGCCGGAGCCGTCAGGAACTCTGGCACAAAGGGGCGACGTCGGGGAACACGCAGACCGTTGTGGCTATACGGCAAGATTGCGACGGCGATGCGCTGCTAGTGCGTGTGCGTCAGAAGGGCGTGGCCTGCCACACAGGGACCTATTCCTGTTTTGATGAGAACCGGACGTTTCTCGCCGACGGGGAGGCAGCCGGCATATCTACAGGGCAACTCGCCGACAGGGGTTCATTGGCTGAAGTTATCGGCAGATTGTTCCGTGTAATCCACGAACGGAATCTCGAACGGCCGGAAGGATCATACACGGCGAAATTGTTGAACGGGGGAATTGACCGCATTCTGAAAAAAGTGGGTGAAGAAGCCGGAGAGGTGATTATTGCAGCCAAGAATCATAACCGCGATGAAATACTCTGGGAGTGTGCCGATTTGCTGTATCACATGATGGTCATGTGGGAAGTTGAGGGCCTGCGTCCGTCGGACGTCGCCCGTGAACTCGCCGGCCGTGGAAGGAAGTGAAGCAGATGCGCCGTGAAACATATATCGTGTTCTTTACTGTATTGGTCGATGTCGTAGGATTCGGGATCGTGATTCCGATCCTGCCTTTCTATGCGACGGAGTTCGGGGTGGGTCCGACGGTTGTCACGTTGCTGTTTGCCTCATTTTCCTTTTTTTCGTTTCTGAGTGCACCGTTGCTCGGCTCGCTGTCTGACCGGGTCGGTAGGCGGCCGGTGATCATCATGAGCATTGTCAGCACGGCCATTGGCTGGTTTGTGTTTGCCAGTGCGGCCTCGGTTTGGATGCTCTTTCTGGGACGCATTATAGACGGGGCAGCAGCCGGTAATTTCACCAGTGCGCAGGGATACATGGTAGATATTGCGAAGGACGAAAAGGAACGTACGAAAAACCTTGGCATCTTGAGCGCCATATTCGGCGTAGGATTCCTGTTGGGCCCGATCCTGGGAGGGCTATTGAGCAAGGTTTCGCATGTGTTCCCGTTTTGGGTTGCCGGCGGTCTGGCTTCTGTCAACGCCATCAGCGCGATCTTCTTTCTTCCGGAATCGAACCGCAACCGAAGCACCGAAAAGATGCTCGATTATCATCCATTTTCGCCGCTGATTCGTGCGTGGCGAGACAAGATGTTGCGCCCTTTGTACGTCACGT
>PMCM01000279.1:7801-8370 GCA_003154155.1 Ignavibacteriota bacterium
TTTTTGCTTCATCGCTTCTGGCTGAAATTCTTCACCGAAGCTAGGCTACAGGTCGTGATGCTGATCATTCTTGCCGTTGCACTGCTCTGTATCGCGCTGGAAATTCTCCCGTTGTTCTTCCTTGGATTGGTCGGGTTAGGGACTGGGCAGGCTGTATTGCGGGTTGTGGTAACCAGCCAGGTTGCTGGGAGCGCCGGTCCGTTGCGGCGGGGAGAAACGATCGGAATATTGTCTGCGATCATGTCGGCCAGCATGGTTGTAGCGCCGGTCGTCGCGGGGGTGCTTTTTGAGATCGACCATGCGGTCCCGTATATTCTCTCGATTGTTGTTTTGCTGCTGGGGCTTCTTGAGCTTCGATTAGGTGCGAAAAGGGTGGGTGCGATTCAACAACAGGAAACGTAGAAGTCGGGGGTTGTGTCGGGGGTGTTTGTGTCATGGTGTTTGTGTCAGGGGCTTTTGGTTATTGACATTTTCTTGCCAGATACCTATATTCATATGCTTTCTTTGATGGTCCGTTTTGTAGGCTGCAAAGAGAGTTGATGGTGATTCCGCGATAGCTCAATGGTAGA
>PMCM01000175.1 GCA_003154155.1 Ignavibacteriota bacterium
GGTTTTACGGCCGGCATCGGCGTGCAGTATCGCATTGTCGGCGAGTTCAAAGTGAAAGTGGATTACGCCTACGAGGATTGGGGCCGCCTGAAAAACGTGCACTATCTTTCCTTGGGTGTCCGTTTCTAGTGCGATAACCAATGGACGATAGTCGATAGTCGCTTGACAATGGACTACCGAATGGCGACTATAGTCCGTTGAGAATCTTCAATAATTCTCAATGAGTTAACAATCCTCGATTTTCGATCTTCGATTAGGTCTTTTCCCGTAACGGAGGATTTCACATGAAAACACTTCTCCGTCTTCTCCTCCTTCTGACGCTCGTTCCTCTTTTCGCCCGTTCCCAGAGCGACGATCTGGAGCTCGTGAACATCAAAGAGCTCATTCCGGATATTGTCCTGGATCTCCACTACGCGACCACAGAGAACTTCCTCCATCAGAAGCTTTACACCACGAACGAATCTCTCCTTGCCCTCGGCGCGGTGAAGCATCTGAAGGCCGTGCAGGACAGCCTGCGGAAAATGGGTCTGGGGCTGAAGGTATGGGACGGCTACCGGCCGCGCGCGGTTCAGTACCTCATGTGGGAAATCATGCCCAACGCCACGTACGTTGCCGATCCCGCGACGGGTTCGAATCATAACCGCGGAGCGGCCATCGATCTCACGATCGTCAACCTTTCCACCGGGGAAGAGCTCTGGATGCCCACGCCGTTCGACTATTTTGGGGATGCGGCGGGAGCNNCCGGCACAGGCCAACCCGCTGCTGGATTTTCAAATGAAATGACTCTGACAGGCATTGCATTATGAGAACATGCGCCCTGGTGTTATGCATCGCAGCGTGCGCGGCTTCCGCGTTTGCGCAGAGCGAGTTCATCGTCAATACCACCCAGGATTCCACGCAGCGTGATCCGCAGATCGAGCGTGACGGCGCCGGCAACTACGTCGTTGTCTGGAAAGCGGAGGACTATGCCGGCATCGGTTCGCACGGTGATATCGTTCTGCAGTTCTTTTCGAATACCGGCGCGATGATCGGCGGTGAAGTGCTGGTGAACACGACAACACCGGGGAACCAGGAAAAGCCCGCTGCAGCCATGAATGCCGCAGGTGATCTTGTCGTGACCTGGGCCTCCATGACCGGTCTTGATTCCGCCTACGACATCATGGCACGGATATTCCACAACCGGGTTCCGGCCGGCCCCGAGTTTGTGGTGAACACCACGCGGCGGCTCACCCAGACCGAACCCGATGCGGCGATCGATTCGGCCGGCAACGTGCTGATCGCCTGGGACACATGGACGGAAACCACCGACAGGGAGGTGATGGCACGCCTGTACGGAGCCGACGGCAACCCCAAAACCGGCGAGTTCATGGTCAATACTACCATGGCGTACAGTCAGGCGCGGCCGGCGGTGAAATTCTTCCGGAACGGCGCGTTCGTCGTGGCGTGGGAATCCTGGATGCAGGATGGCAGCGGGTATGGCGTCTATGGCCGCCGCTTCGCCGCAAACGGGGCGCCGCTCAGCGGAGAATTCCAGGTGAACACCACGACTGCCGACTATCAGTGGTTCGCCGACGTCGAGACATTCGATGACGGGGGCTTCATTGTCGTCTGGTGCAGCTGGGGGCAGGATGGGAGCGAAGGGGGGATCTATATGCAGCGTTTTGCCGCCGACGGGAGCAAGATCAGCGGGGAAGTGCAGGTGAACACGACGACCGCCTGGTACCAGTGGCTGCCACGGATCCGGAAGTTCAGCGACAGTGGATTTGCCGTGATCTGGTCAAGCTGGAAACAGGATGGGAGCCGCGAAGGAGTCTACTGTCAGCTGTTCGACAAGAATGCGCGCAAGATTTCATTCGAAACTCCTGTGAATACCACCACCGAGAGCTTCCAGTGGGAGCCGGATCTGGTCACCACGGGTCCCCGTGCACTCACCGCGGTCTGGTCCAGCTGGGGTCAGCTCGGCAAGGACTATGATATCGTGGGACGGAACATTGCGCCGGTATTGCCGCAGGGGATCGTCAACCCGGTCAGCTACACCCATTCGGCCGGCCGTTCCACGAGCCGGATCGTGGTGCACGTCGTGGATTCGCTCGCACTCACCGGACAATCCTACGAAGCGACATTCGATACCCTTGCCGGCGGCACGCAGGCAGTGTTGCATGTGCGCAACACGAGCACCGGCGATTCCGTTATTCAACGGTATCCTATCGACAGGGGGACGGGCGTCTTTTATCTGACCCCGGCGTTCCAGGGCGTGACGCTCGAGGTGATCCCGGAATTCACACTCGACCTGGATTTCCAGCGATCGTATTTTGCCAATCACTCGGGGACCAACCTCTCGTTTGTGGTGGGTTATCCCACGGCCGGCCTGAAAAAGATCGCGCCCATTGATGTGGCGTTGATCTGGGGGCGTACCGATACGCTTGCCGACGGGAGCTACGCCGCACCCTCGGATTCGGCATTGCCCGCGACGGGAAGTCAGAAGGTGATGGTGCCGTTTACCGCCTGGAACCTCACCGACAATGCCCACGTGGATTTGGTGGTGGTGGAGACGCGGTCCGACAGGAAATGGAACCCGGGAGAGAAGATCAACTTCCGCACGCCGGCGCAATACCGGACAGCAACCAACAACACGCAGGGTGAGATCCGTCCGATGGCTCCTGATGGTGCGGTGGTCATGCCGGCGCCCGGCGACACGAACTATCTCTTTACCACGCGGCCGATACAGCAGGGAGAGAAGTATACGTTCTCGACATCCCGCGCTCTGGTGCTGGACGCGCCGGGGGGTTCTTCGTTCCCCGCAGCGTTTGCGCTGCAACAGAATTTCCCCAATCCGTTCAACCCCGCGACAACGATCCGGTACGTCATCCCGGCGGCCGGGCAGGTCCGGCTGGACGTGTTCAACGTGATCGGCCAGCTGGTGGCGACGCTGGTGGATGGGCGGCAGGATGCCGGCACGTACAGGGCGCAGTTCGACGCGAGGGGTGTTGCCAGCGGCGTCTATTTCTACCGGCTGACGTGGGAAGGGGCTGTTGCCGTGCAAAAAATGGTGGTGCTCAAGTAGACCTTCGGCCGAATTGACCTTTCATGACTTCCCACATCAGCACCGCATAGAATGGGACGTATTCCATCAGAAGCATCAGCGTGCTTTGCTGCCACACGCCGGTGAGATGGTAGTGGTAGACAACAAGATTGCTCAGGTTCGACAGTCCCAGAAGGATGAACACCGCAGTCGACCACCGGAGGGCGAGGAGGGCGGCTATCCATGTCAGATACCACGGATGGACAACCGGTGCAAAAAGAACCATCCCGAGAAAAATGAGGAAGACTTTTTCCGCGATAGTCCTGTCGATAAGGAATACCCCCAGGATCCAGAGAAGCGTCGCCCCTCCGCACACTGCATGTGCGGCTTCGTTCGATCGGACGATGGCATAGACGATCTCGAACACAGAACCGTTGAACTCCCATCGTGAGCCGAAGACAGCAAGCGACTCGAACAATCCCCCCGTAGGCTCCACGTAGAACCAATAGCCCGCAGCAACGACAGCGACTGTGACGATGGGTATCCACATGCGACGAACGTCACGGAGCGACCGCATGCCCAGCGGCGCCAGTATCAATGGGACGAGCTTGGCCAGCGCGGCACCGCCGAGCGCCAGTGCAGCCAGGACAGGCCGGTTCTTCACGAGGAGCAGCAGGAACAGGAGCATCAACAGCACTCCGAGAGCATCGATGTGCCCATCGATGCCGAAATACATCACGGGAAGCGGTGACCATGCATACACCATGACGCCTTCGGGCGGCTGGCCAAGCTTGCGGAGGAGGAAAAGAAGTAATCCGAGCGAAGTGATATCACACACCACCAGCAGGAACTTCATGCCGGGGATGGAGTCTCCAAAGAGCATTTGTGACAACAGGAAAAGTCCCTGTGCGAGCGGAGGATAGACAGTGCGCATTGCGGGGTGGTTGACCTTCTCCGGCAAAACGTCGGTCCGGAGGGAATGGAGCGCGGTATCAGAAGGCGCGAAAGCGAACGGATTGATGCCGTGGGCGGCGACTTTGCCGTCCCATATGTACCTGTAGATATCATCCGAGGCGACAGGGCCGTGCGTCAGAAGTGTGAGACGGAAGAGAACGCCGAAGGCGATAATCAGCGCAGCTGTCCACGGGTGGCCCGGGGCCGGTTGCGCTTGCCGGTGGAACCATGCGACGGCGACCGCCAGGAGCAGAAAGTTCAGGCCGTTGACAGCGATGAAGGCGGCAATGTCCGTGAGCGGATCATGCACAAAGGTGATCGCGACGTAGCAGAGCTCCATCAGGATGCCTATGAGTATCACCCGGGTTCTGGACATATCCTTGCTTTCATGCTCGTGTAGCCCGCTGATACCTGGAGGCCCGGTCGGAGGGCTTCTCCAACGACGTGGTTGAACACGACAAGTGGCACGGCGCTCTTTACGATCGTGTGTTTGTCGTGCTCTTCACGAATTCCTCCACCGCCTCCCGGATCCGGTCGCGGATTGTGCGTGTGGCTGCCAACCGTTCTTCGCGGGTTCCGCTGAGTGCGGAAGGGTCGGGGAAGCCCCAGTGGAGCCGCACAGCCGTGCCGGGGAAGACGGGGCAGCGCTCGGCCGCGGTTTCATCACACACGGTGACCACGTGCGAAAAGCGCTTTCCTTGCTCCAGGAATTCGACCACACCCTTCGTGCGATTCCCTGAGATATCGATTCCCGCCTCATGCATGACTTCAACGGCCAACGGATTCAGCACGCCCGGTTCGATGCCTGCACTCTCGGCCACGAATGCGCCGTCTCCCAGACGGTTCATAAACGCTTCGGCCATCTGACTTCTGGCGCTGTTGTGGATGCAGACGAACA
>PMCM01000311.1 GCA_003154155.1 Ignavibacteriota bacterium
TGCGCTCGCCGCACCTGCTGCAGACGAACTCTTGCATGGGTTTCTCCAGCCTCCCGATACTGCGCGGCCCTGGGTCTACTGGGTCTGGATGGATGGCAATCTCAGCCGCGAAGGGATTACCGCCGATCTCGAAGCAATGAAGCGCGCAGGGATCGGCGGAGTGATTATCATGGAGGTGAACGTCGGGATTCCACAGGGACCGGTAAAATTCATGAGCCCCGCGTGGCGACAGGATTTTACCTACGTGGTTCATGAAGCCGAACGGCTGGGGATTGAGATCACGCTCATGGCCGGCCCGGGTTGGACCGGGAGCGGCGGTCCCTGGGTTACACCCGAACAGTCGATGCAACACCTCGTCCACAGTGCCATCTGCGTGAAGGGACCTGCGCATTGCGAAGAAATGTTGCCGCGACCCGCCCGGCGTCCGGCCTTCTTCGGCGACGGTCTGCTGCCTGCCGACCTGGAATCGGCAAAGAACACTTTCTATAGCGACGTGTGTGTCCTTGCCTATCCCACCCCGAAGAAACAGGACATCATCGCCGACATCGACGAAAAGGCGTTCTATGTACGGGCCCCGTATTCATCCTCGCGGGGCACACGGCCGTACATTCCCTCGGTCGCGGACTATCCTTCATCCTCCGGCGATAATGCCATCGATCCGCACGGGGTTATCGACATCAGCACTGCGATGACCTCCGACGGACGTCTTGCGTGGGATGTGCCGGAAGGCACATGGACGGTCATGCGTTTCGGGCGCACAACCACGGGAGCCAACTCGCGTCCCGCTCCTGTCCCAGGTCTGGGACTGGAGAGCGACAAGCTCGACACCGTTGCCTTGAATGCGCATTTCGATGCGTTCATTGGCACCCTGCTGCATGACGTAGGCCCGCGTACGGCGCCGGGACCTGGTGGATGGAATACGATTCACATGGACAGCTGGGAAATGGGCTCGCAGAACTGGACACCCGCACTCCGGCAGGAATTCCGCACCCGCCGCGGGTACGATCTGCTGCCTTATCTTCCCGCGATCAGCGGCGCCGTAGTGGAAAGCCCTGAAATGACCGAACGGTTCCTCTGGGATCTCCGCCAGACCATCAATGAGATGATGCTTGCGTATCACGCGGGGCACCTCAAGGATCTCGGCCGCAGGCATGGACTCGGAATTTCGATCGAGCCGTACGACATGACGCCGCTTGCCGACATGAGCCTCGGGTCGCTGGCCGATGTCCCCATGTGCGAATTCTGGATGTACGGCTTCAATACGACATTCAGTGTGCTGGAAGCCACTTCTGTCGGCCACACATGCGAAAGGCCCATAGTTGCCGCCGAATCGTTTACGTCAAGCGACGAAGAGCACTGGCAGGCGTATCCGGGAGCCATGAAGGCCCTGGGCGACTGGGCGTTTTGTGCCGGGGTGAATCGCTTCGTGTTTCATCGTTACCAGCATCAGCCATGGCTGAACCTGAAGCCCGGCATGACCATGGGACCGTACGGCGTGCATTGGGAACGCACGCAGACCTGGTGGGAAATGTCGTCCGCATACCATACATATCTCTCCCGCTGCCAGTTCATGTTGCGGAGAGGGAAACCGGTGGCTGACATCTGCTATCTTGTCGCCGAGGGCGCTCCGGAAGTATTCCGTCCGCCTTCCTCTGCATTGCGCGGAAGCCCTCCCGACCGGCGAGGGTACAACTTTGATGGTTGCGCACCTGACCTGTTCCTGGCTCGTATGTCCGTCAAAAACGGCATGCTGGCTCTCCCCGGCGGGATGAGTTACCGGGTCCTTGTCCTTCCCGATCGTGAGACTATGACACCCGAGCTCTTGCGCAAAGTGAAACAACTGGTCAGTGAGGGAGCGACAGTGATCGGCCCGCGTCCGCGCAAGTCGCCGGGACTCTCCGGCTATCCCTCGTGCGACAACGAAGTGGAGACACTGGCAGGAGAAGTGTGGGGCGACTGCGATGGTGTGTCGATCACGGAACACGCTTTCGGCAAGGGGCGCGTGCTCTGGCATCGCGGAGCGGAGAACGATTCCGTGATGTCGGGAAATGGGGCAATGGAACACGAACAATATAGCCGGTATGGCGATGTGGCAGGCGAGCTCGCAAAGATGCGGGTGCCGCAGGATTTTCAATCCGATGCTCTCCTTCGGTATACGCACCGGACGGATGGCGAGGCAGAGATCTATTTCGTGGCGAATCCGGAGGGACGCGTTGTCAATGCCCGTTGCATATTCCGGGTGCAAGGGAGACAGCCTGAGATCTGGGATCCTGTGGACGGGAACACCCGCGACCTTCCGCAATTCACCCTGGCGGACGGCACAACCTCGGCCTTCTTGCACTTCGAACCGCATCAGTCCCTGTTTGTGATCTTCCGCAGGATCGCTGGTCAGCCTGCGAAGTGGGCTGTGAACTACTCGTTGCCAAAGACGATCGCGGAGCTGCACGGTCCGTGGAAGGTGACGTTCGATACAGCCTGGGGAGGACCAGGGGAAGTCAATTTTGCATTTCTCACCGACTGGATCAGCCGTCCGGAAGAGGGGATCAGGTATTACTCCGGTATTGCCACATATCGGGTGACGTTCGATCAACCGGCATACGCAGGTGGTGCTGATTCCGCGCGCGCATCCGGCCGGTTATGGCTTGATCTGGGGGAGGTGAAGAATCTGGCCCGTGTGCGATTGAACGGTCATGACCTGGGTGTCGTCTGGTGTGAACCTTGGCGTGTGGATGTCGGCGGCAGCATCACACCGCGGGACAACCGTCTGGAAATATCGGTCGCCAATCTCTGGCCAAACCGTCTCATCGGGGACGAACGATTCTCCACCGACAGCAAATACAGCAAGGACGGGAATCTTGCCGAGTGGCCGGACTGGATTTTGGGGAAGACCCCCCGGCCCGCCACTGGTCGTCTCACGTTTGCCACCTGGAAGCATTTCACGAAAGACTCGCCGCTGCTGCCATCGGGGTTAATGGGTCCGGTGAAGCTGGTCCGTACGGACCAGTAGCGGGATTCGCTCCTGCCGGAACCAAAAGAGAATCGAGGATGTATCAGCGTCCTCGATTCACTTTTATATGCCCCATCATCTCTCCGATCCCTCGCCCACGATCCGCTACGGCCTTCCCCGGATGTTACGCTTGAACCATTTTGACGTGTGACCTGTTACCAGTCTATTATCGGGAACGACGGTATCTACACCTGAAATTCCTGCAACGAGATGTCGCACTCCGCTTCACAAAGCGGATGTGTCATAGAATCTAACGCTTCTGCACCCTTTTGCTTGAATTTTCCACAACCTGCTGAGGTTAGCCGTGCGTCGAATTTCTGGTGGTTTCCTGTGTGGAGTGTTGATTGCGTATGCCTTGCTCCCGTCCCACCTGCAGGCGCAGGTGCCCCCCGCGGATTTCTCATTTAGCGCCACAGCCGGTGGTACCGGCAGATGGCGACAACAGGAGCGTATCACGATCGATAGCGCGCGAAACGTCAGGTTCGTCCGCTACGAGAACGCCGTCGACGGCGCGACCCTTGCTGATACCTCGTTCATCATCGGTTCCACGGATTTCCAGAACCTCTGGAAATCCGTTGTTGCCAACGGCTTCGCTGGGCTCAACAGCAGATATACCGATACGACCTTTCATGGCGGCGGATTACTCATCGTTTCCGTGCGGGCAAATGGCTCCACCCATCAGGTTATGCTTTTGAACGCATCGCAGAACGGGGTGCAGTCGATCCTCGCCGTTCTCAATTCCGCCCTTCCTGCCGCTGCCCGGCTTCACTATGCAGCCCCTCCGCTGTTCAATGTCGTGCCGACAGACCCATGCGCTCCTCCGCCGGGGTCTTCCATCAGGCCCCAGATCGACGCACCCGGCTCCCTGGCGGCGAAGAAAGGCGGAGGTCGCAGCGTCATCCCAACGATCGCCCATGAAAATGAAGTCGTCGGCTCTCACCCAGGAACTGTGGTTGCCTACACCGCTCCGTTGGATCGGGTCGTCCAACAAGGGAATGCGAAGTTCACAAGCAAAGGAGCATACAACGGGGACGCGGTTTCCATCACGATTGACAATTCCACCCCCCTGCCGCAGCCCTCTATTGAAATTCAACTGTACCTCGAATTCTGGGGACCGGAGGCAAGCCCGGCGAACATCCAGTACATCGTCAATGACATCCAACAAAAGTGGGCGGGGGCGAAACAGTCGGACGGGACTCCGGTTCATCTTTCGGTCATCAGCAGGTTGAATCCCGATGCCACCAGCCCGCCGGGCACACCAGGATTCCATCAAATCCAACTTGTTGCTCCCGACGCGGTCCGTTCCTCAGTGTCAGGAGCCACCACGTTCGGTATCAACTATGGCACGGGCGGCGGAACATGGGAAACGTTTCAGCAGCCCGGGGTGTACGCGCATGAGGTCGGGCATTTGATGGGGTTGCCTGACCAGTATGATGATTGGGTAAAACAACCCGACGGGAGCTGGCTCAGTGAAACGGAAGGCTTGATGTACTCCAACACAGCGGATTTTGCGCTGTACGCCGCATCGCGCGAGCCCGGCCACACGGCAACTGCAATCGAGAAATTCGTGGCCGACAAAGACATCTATTCCGTCCCGAAGGCAGGCCATGAGAAGGATCTGATGGCGGACATTACAAAACCGCTCCTTCAATCCGACATCGACAAGATCACCTCCAATCCCGGTCTTCTCGTGAACATCCCGAGCGGTGATGTGCTCGCCAACAGGAATTCCAGCGCGCAGAACCTCGTCGTGACCCATTCTGATGATCTGTTTGTTCCGCCCGGCGGGAAACGGACGCTCAACGGGATCTTTGCTTCCTGCATTGACGGCCATAAACTCCAGCCCTCAACGGGCGATGTGTTTGACCTTGTCCCTTCCCTCACCTCGTGGGGTGGATATGGCGCTGCCGCGCAACTGCAGTCGCTCGTGAGCTATATCGACACGAGCCGGCTCTACTGCGGGCTGACCAATAACGCTCAGCAGGCCATCTGGAGGTTGACCGACAATGAACCGGCAACTGCCGCCGAAGAGGCGGTTCTTCTCGGTGCCGGTCTCAACCCGGGGAATTCGTTCATCGATTTTCCCCATCTGACCGGAGCTCAACGCTCCGATACAACGGCGGTCCTCCTCGTACCGAATGAGCTGTTCTCCGGCAGTATCACCCCCAGATTTCTGACGGGGTCTGTCGGCACCCCGGCCACGTTCCGGGGTACGGTCAGCAGCCCGTCAGTACGAGGATTTTCCAGCTCGTTCACATGGTCTGTGACCGGACCCGGGAGCGGCTCGATCGTTCTCAAGTCTGCCGGGGATAGCACGGCATTTTCACCAGTCATGCCCGGTCTGTATGAGCTCGGCCTCAGTGTCTCCGTGACAGATTCTTCTTCGGGTGTTCGCAAATTCCCCGGGAAGCAAAAGGGGTACCTGGTGGTCCCTGACGCGTTCACGGAGACCTTTGACCATCCGAACCTGACGGATCGGTTTCCGTGGAAAACCTACGGTGCCGCGCCGTGGAAAATCTCCTCCGCGCAATCGGTCACCGGCGGATATTCGGCAGAAGGAGGAGGGTTCGCGAGCAACGTTATTACGACGCTTACGTCCACGCTCGAGATGCATGTCTCGCTTCCGGCCGACAGCATCGTCACGTTTTTCGTCAAGTCCGCGTCGGCGAATATCGCGGATGGCATCAGCTTTTCCGTTGACAGCGTAGTGATGTCGTACACGAGCGGCTATACCGACTGGACGCGGGAGCGGGATTTCATCCCTGCAGGCATGCATACGCTCCAGTGGACGGTATCGCAGTTTACCGATGCACCGGGAACATTCTGGATCGACAACATCTTTTTCCCCTCAAAGTCCGTTGTGACGGGTGTCTCCGGAAATCACGATGTGCCCGGCGCGTTCGCGCTCTTGCAGAACTACCCCAACCCATTCAACCCGAGCACAACGATCAAGTACGAGTTGCCAACGTCCTCGGATGTGAGAATGAGCGTGTTTGACATCCTTGGTCGCGAGGTGTCCGTGTTAGTGAATGAGAGGCAGCAGGCGGGATATCACGAGGTAAAGTTTGATGGGAATGGACTATCAAGCGGCGTCTACTTCTACAGGATAGNNCTAGGCCTCTAGACGATGGGGGCGGACGAAAAGCAACTGTCAATCGAGGATCGAAAATCGAGGCTCGAAGATTGATCGTTGATGATCAATCCTCGATCTTCCATCCTCGACCTTCGATCTTCGTGACCCCGCCGCGACTCGAACGCGGAACCTACAGCTTAGAAGGCTGTTGCTCTATCCGTTGAGCTACGGGGCCGTCTAGTCACCACAGCGATGAACGGGATCACGTTCAAAGAAAACGTCGTATAATATAGGAATTTCCTTTTTTTACCGCAAGGACTTTCAGCTCTGCCATACCAACAGAACCGGCATGAATCTGCCAGTGATACGCCAACTGAAGGGCCGTGTTGATATGGCGCCAAAAAGAAAGAGTCCCATCTTCAAGTGGAGAAGACAGGACTGAATGAACTTACCACATAATCTGTATCTGCAACTTCTTGGTTCCGGGAAGGGCTGCACCCCATACCCAGCAACATCCCGGCTCCATTGACCGATTCCTATTCACCAAGTGCAAAGAACCGTCACAAATCCGTCACACCTGATTTTCTGTCAGATCAAAAGTAACCTCATTTTCCGTCGGGGCGACAGGATTTGAACCTGCGACTTCTTGGTCCCAAACCAAGCGCTCTAGCCGGGCTGAGCTACGCCCCGAATAACCTATGTCAACTTTGAAAGCCGGCGAGCCGGGTCCGTCCCCGACTCCGTCGGGGACGAGACTCTCGTCTCCGCCAGAGGCGGAGACGGAGCTGAGCTACGCCCCGAGGACATACAACAACCCGCGCGCACCGCGGATCCCGTCATTTCTACAGTTTGCGGCAACGGGACACCGCCCCCCTCCCTCTTTCCGCATATACCGCATACATGCAACTCCTGTCCCTGCGAAGTTGTTTAATATACGAAGAAACCCTTATTCCCACAATCTCCGTGTGTGAGCGGCGTCACGATATCGCACACCCGGTTATTGGTATATTGCCGTAGATCTTTCACCACATCGTACCCTATGCAATTTATCCCAAAATACGAGCATGTCGACACATCGTCGACGATCACCGTCACCTGGAAATACACTGCAAGCGTCTACCTCCGCCGGCATCATTGCCTGTTGTTCCGGGATGAGAATCTCGGCGTGCAAAAACAGGTCATGACGAAGCGCAAGACGTTTCTCTTCGCCCCCCACGAACGTGAATTCTACTTCATCGACGGGGTCGCAACAGTGTTCCACTCCGAGGAGCGCATGCTGCGCTCCCTCCGGCGGATTACCTCACGAGCGTCATCCGCTTCGTCTCACTGAAATTTCCCGCGCGCAACCTGTAGAAGTAGACGCCACTCCCCAGCCGCACCGCATCAAACGCCACCGTGTGATGCCCGGCGGGAAGTTGTTCGTTGAGTAATACGGCAATCTCCCTCCCCAGCGCATCGAAAACCTCCAGCCTGACCGTCTGCGATGCACCTCCGGGAACGAAGAAGCCGATCGTGGTCGTGGGATTGAACGGATTCGGATA
>PMCM01000034.1 GCA_003154155.1 Ignavibacteriota bacterium
CGCCGCGGCTTGGGGCTGATCGGATCACAGGACAACGTGAATACGTTCGGTTATGCCACGTTGAGCTACTGCTTTGAATAGCGGTGTACCGTATTGACATCCGGGCGGCCCCGCAACCCGGGGGCCGCCCTTTTTTTCACTTGCANNACCGGCATCGCCGGACTTTCCTACGCGCTCAAAGCCTCCCGCTACGGTAGTGTGGCGGTCGTGACAAAGAAGGAAAAGGCCGAATCCAATACGAATCTCGCGCAAGGAGGTGTGGCGGCGGTCATGTCCAAGGTCGACTCGTTCGATCTCCATGTGCGCGATACGCTGTCGACGGGCGTGGGGTTGTGCCATGAGGATGCCGTGAACATTATGGTGCGCGAAGGTCCGGACAGACTCCGCGATTTGATCCGGATCGGCGTGCAATTCACTTATGCGGGCGGAGCACTTGATCTCGGACGGGAAGGGGGGCATTCGACGAGCAGAATCGTGCATGCCCAGGACCTCACGGGGCGCGAAATCGAACGCGCGCTGCTGGCCGCAGTTGCAGCCTCCCCGAATATCCATATGTTCGAAGACCATGTGGCACTGGAACTGATTACGGAACACCACAGCGTCCCCCGGCGGTCCGTGGAGGGCGGCAAGATCCATTGCTGGGGGGCCTACGTCCTCAAGAGCGATGCGAAGGTCGTGGAAACGTTCCTTTCTCCTGTGGTCCTTCTTGCGACAGGTGGACTCGGCCATGTATATCTTCACACGACCAACCCGGGGATTGCCACGGGTGACGGGGTGGCGATGGCCCGCAGGGCCGGCGCGATGATCGCAAACATGGAGTTCATCCAGTTTCATCCCACGACGTTGTTCAATTCGGGCTCCCCCTCGTTCCTCATCTCCGAGGCGGTCCGGGGATTCGGTGCCATCCTGCGGACACGGAACGGGGAAGAATTCATGCAGGCCTACGACCCGCGGAAGGAACTCGCCCCGAGGGACATCGTCGCGTATGCCATTGACACCGAGCTGAAAAAGCGGGGCGATGAGTATGTGCTGCTGGATTTGCGCCATCTTGCGCCTGACGCCGTGCGCGAACACTTCCCCAATATCTATGCCACCTGCCTATCGAAATTCAAACTGGACATCACCGCGGAACCGGTGCCGGTCGTCCCCGCAGCGCATTATTCCTGCGGGGGAGTCGTGACCGACGTCGACGGCCGGACGAGTGTGGCCGGCCTCTATGCGGCGGGCGAAGTGAGCATGACGGGTGTGCACGGGGCAAACCGCCTCGCAAGCAACTCCCTGCTTGAAGCGCTTGTGTTCTCCGACCGGGCGCTCCGCGCCGCCGTGGAATCCGGCGGTGTCGCGCATGTCGACATTCCGGACGTGGGCCCGTGGGATGACAGCGGCACCTTGAACAGCGAGGAGTGGATTCTGGTTTCCCACAACCGGCGGGAAATCCAGCAGATCATGTGGGACTACGTGGGGATCGTGCGCTCGGATTTGCGGCTCGGCCGCGCCTTGCGCCGGCTGGCGCTTATCCAGAAGGAAGTGGAGGATTTTTACAAGCGCACACGTGTGACCGAAGGATTGATTGAGCTCCGCAACCTCGCACAGTGTGCCATGCTGGTCATCAAGTGCGCCATGCTCAGAAAAGAGAGCAGGGGATTGCACGTGACGACCGATTACCGCGAACGGAATGACGCGGCGTTCCTCCACGATACCGTCCTTCCATAACTCATAGTGCTCAGTAGACTTCCACCGGGCCGGCGACCGGCCCGGTTGACTCTGCCCCCGAATATGGCTATATTTTTTCCATGCCACGTGTCAAACGTTCTTCTTCCTCAGCACAACGTCAGGTCGAGAATGCCCACTACCGTAAGACCACGCTGGAAAATGGCATACGGGTAGTGAGCGAAACGATCTCGCACGTCCGTTCCGTTTCGATCGGCGTCTGGGCCAATGTCGGGTCCAGAGACGAAGAAGCCCCCCAGAACGGAATAAGTCACTTCCTCGAACATATGGTCTTCAAAGGCACGCACAACCGGAACGTGCGTGAAATCGCGCAGAGCCTCGAGTCGCTCGGCGGTTACCTCAATGCGTTTACCACCAAAGAGCAAACCTGCTACTACGCCCGCGTGCTCGATACGAACCTGCGCGAAGCCATGGACGTGCTTGCGGACCTCATGCTGAACGCGACATTCGAGCGGCGCGAGATGGAGAAGGAAAAGCTCGTGGTGATCGAGGAACTGAAAAACGCCGAGGATGATCCGGAAGATATCATTCACGACTACTTCGAACAGACGCTCTTCCCGCGCCATTCGCTCGGCAATCCGGTCATCGGGACCGAAGCGAACGTGCGCCGGTTCAGGCGCGAAGATCTGCGCGCGCACGTGCAGGTGCATTACCAGCCGGCGCAAATCGTTGTCGCCGCCGCGGGGAACGTCGACCACGAAGCCCTCGTTCGTCTCGCCAGGAAATACTTCGGCCGGTTGCACCGTAAAACCGAAGGGCGCATGCGGCAACCCGTGCACGAGAACGGCGAACGGGACAAGACCAAGGAATATCCGCGCCCGATCACCCAGGCGCATATCTGCCTCGGCACGCTCTGCTTCAGCATCAAGCATCCGCAGCGCTACCCCCTGATGGTCACCAACACGCTCCTGGGCGAGGGGATGAGCTCACGGTTGTACCAGACCATCCGCGAGAAACACGGATTGGCCTACTCGGTCTATTCGTTCGTCAGCCTCCTGAGCGATACAGGCGTCTTCGGGACGTACCTCGGGACGGACCGCAAGAACATCGGTGCGGCGGTCGATCTCGTGTTTCACGAGCTGGAGAAGTTGAAGAAACGGCCCGTCTCCCAGGCGGAACTGCAGCGGACCAAGTCGCAAATCAAGGGCACGCTCATGCTCGGGCTGGAAAATATGTCCGGCAGAATGACCAGGCTCGGCAGCTCGGAACTCTATCTGGAAGCGTATATGTCACTGGACAGGATTCTCGGGATGGTGGATGCGGTGACTCCTGAAGATATCCAGAAGGTGTCCAATGATCTCTTCCACCAGGATCGTTTCTCCACTGTGATTATCCGTCCTTCATAACCATCGACGACAATGCTGAAACTGCACGACATCAATCCTCACCTCCTTGTAGCGGAATATGCTGTCCGCGGGCCGATCGTTCAGCGCGCCCAGGAACTCGAGGCGCAGGGGAAGAAGATCATCTACTGCAACATCGGCAATCCACAGGCCCTCAAACAGAAACCTCTGCGATTCCTGCGGCAGGCATTGAGCCTGCTGGAATACCCGGAGCTGCTGAATGATTCCGGCGTGCTCGCATCGTACCCCGCCGACATTGTGCAGCGCGTCCGCGAACTGCTCGCGAAACATCCGCACGGAACCGGCGCCTACACCCAAAGCCCGGGCATCCCCCTGGTCCGTCAGGCGGTGGCCGAGTTCATCGCCCGGCGTGACGGCATCACCGCGGACAAGGACCACATCATCCTGACCGACGGCGCGAGCAAAGGTGTGCAGGCGGCTCTTCTGGCGATCCTGAAGGCGCCCGAAGACGGCGTGATGGTGCCGATCCCGCAGTATCCCCTGTACAGCGCGACCCTTGCGTTGTACGGAGGAGAGCAGATCGACTACTATCTGGATGAAGACAACGGATGGCAGCTGAATCAGGACATTCTCACGGCGAGCATCGAAGCTGCGGTGTCCCGCGGCGTCAATCCACGCGCCATCGTCATCATCAATCCCGGGAATCCCACCGGTGCGGTCCTGAGCCTCGAGAACATCCGGATGATCATCCGCTTTGCGCGCCGGCACGGATTGTCGATTATCGCCGATGAGGTCTACCAGGAAAACGTGTACGACGGGGAACTCCGGTTCCATTCCTTTGCGCGCATCATGGCGGAGATGGGAGAGACCGGGATTTCCCTCTTCAGCCTCCATTCGGTGTCCAAGGGTTTCCTGGGCGAATGCGGGCACCGGGGCGGGTATCTCGAGATCAGGAACGTCCCCGATGACGTCATGGCGGAGTTCATCAAGCTGCAGTCCATCAGTCTCTGTGCGAACGTCACCGGGCAGTTTGCCACCTACTTCATGGTGGCTCCGCCGCGTGCGGGCGACGCGAGCCATGCCACGTACGTTGCGGAGCGGGATGCGATTCTCGCCGATTTGAAAACGAAAGCGGAGATCCTGGGTGCGGGAGTGAACGCCATTCCGGGGATGTCCGTCGACATCCCGCGCGGCGCAATGTATGCATTCGTGCGATTCTCCCTCCCCGACGAGGAGGGGGTCGATGCGGCATCGATGAGCCGCCAGGAGCGGCTTGCCTACGAGGCGCGTAGGGATTCCGATTACTGCCTTGCGCTGCTGGAAGAAACGGGGATCTGCGTGGTGCCGGGTTCGGGGTTCGGGCAGCGTGCAGGCACACTCCACTTCCGGACGACCTTTTTGCCGCCGCGGGAAGAAATTGAAAGCCTCGTGCAGCGCCTCAAAGCGTTCCACGAACAGTATGTCCGAGCACTGGAAAACGCGTAANNATGGTTACCCTGGTTGTCGACGGCAGGTCGCTTGAGGTGCAGGAAGGGCGCACCATTATCGAAGCGGCACGCGAGAACGGGATTGACATCCCGCACTTCTGCTGGCACCCGAAGCTGACGGTTGCCGGCAACTGCCGGATGTGCCTCGTCGAGGTGGAACGGTCCCCCAAGCTGGTCATCGCCTGTGCGACGCAGGTGTCGCCGGGGATGATCGTGCATACCGGCTCCCCGCGCGTCCTGACGGCCCGCAAGGCGGTGATGGAGTTCCTGCTGATTAATCATCCGTTGGATTGCCCGATCTGCGACGAGGCGGGGGAGTGCAAACTGCAGGACTATGCGTACGCGCACAGTGTCGGTTACAGCCGCTTTGACGAAGACAAGGTGCACAAGCCGAAGCGCGTGGAACTCGGACCGAACGTGATGCTCGACACCGAGCGCTGCATCATGTGTTCCCGCTGCGTCCGTTTCTGTGACGAAATCGCCGGAAAGCCCCAGCTCACGTTCACCGAGCGGGGGGACCATGTGGAGCTCACGACGTTCCCCGGCGAGAAACTTGACAATCCGTACGCAATGAACGTGATCGATCTCTGTCCCGTCGGCGCGCTGACCAGCCGTGACTTCCGCTTCCATGCGCGCGTGTGGGAAATGTCGGCCACGGAGACCGTTTGCCCGGGATGTGCCCGTGGCTGCAATATGTACGTCTGGGTCAGGAACAATGAGATTCTGCGCCAGACGCCCCGCTACAATCCCGCGGTAAATGACTACTGGATGTGCGACCATGGGCGGCTCTCGACATTTCGTCCGGTCAACGCCGAAACACGCATCAAATCTCCGCTCATCCGCAAGGAAGGGGAGTTGGTGGAAGTAGGGTGGGACGAGGCGATTGCCCGCGTGGCGTCGGAGTTCCGGGTATACCGCAAGAATGAAATCGGCGTCGTTGCCTCGGCGCACGCAACGAACGAAGACCTGTATTTGCTGGAAAAATTCTCGCACGAAGTGCTCGGCGCGAAATCCATCGCTACGGTGCCGCACATCGTCCCGGGCGACGAGGACGCGCTGCTCATCCGTGCGGACAAAGCACCGAACGCTCAGGGCCTTCTGGCAACCGGCGTGGCGGAAGCGTACAACCGCGCAGCCCTCGATCTCCTGGTGCGGCGGATCAACGAGGGACAGATCCGCGCGCTCTATGTGGTCGAAGAAAACGTCGCGGCAATCCCCGAACTGGCCGCTGCCCTGCCGCGGCTCGATTTTCTGGTCATGCATGCCACGACGGAGAACGAGACGACACGCCTGGCGGACGTGATCTTTGCCTCCTCGATGTTCGCCGAACGGAACGGCACCTTCACGAATTTCGAGGGACGCGTCCAGCGCATCCGTCCCGCCGTCGCTACACTGGATCTGGACCGCTCCGTGGACGGATTTGCCATGAGCCGGCTTGACCGGTTCGGAACGTCGTTCGACCGGTGGGGGCGGGGGCAGAAACGTGATGCCCGGCCGACGTGGAGGGTGATTGCGGGCATCGCCTCGGTGATGGGGTTCAAGTACAAGTATCAGACTGCGGAAGAGGTGTTCCATGAGCTCACGACCGCCGTACCGGCATTCCGGGGCATGGACTACCGGAAGATCGGCACGGCAGGGGCCCCCGTACACAAGCCGGCCATGAGCTCCGTTCGCAGCTGACCCGGGCTTCCTTCAAGGGACATTCGCATGGAATTTCTCGTCATCGCGCTGATCAAGATCGTCATCGTCCTGCTGGTCATCCTGACGACGGTGGCCAATCTCGTCTATATGGAACGCCGCATCAGCGCGTTTATCCAGAATCGCATCGGGCCGAACCGCGTCGGACCGTGGGGACTCCTGCAAGCCCCGGCCGACGTCCTGAAACTGTTCCTCAAGGAAGACATCGTTCCGGCGAAAGCGAACCGGCTGATCCATACGCTCGCCCCGATTATCTCGATCACCGTCGCCATGAGCACCTTTGCCGTCGTGCCGTTCGGCAATACCATCACACTGTTCGGGCACACCATCAAACTGCTCATCGCCGACGTCAATATCGGCATCCTGTATATTCTCGCACTGACCTCCATGGGTGTCTACGGCATCACCCTGAGCGGTTGGGCGTCCAACAATAAGTACTCCCTCCTCGGTGGGCTGCGCTCTTCCGCACAACTGATCAGCTATGAACTGTCGATGGGCCTGTCGGTGGTGGGCGTGATCATGATCGCCGGCTCGCTGCAGCTGGACCGCATTGTGGAACTGCAGTCAGGGTTCGCCTGGAATGCATTCCTGACGCCGATCGGCTTCGTGACATTTCTGGTGGCCTCGTTCGCGGAAACGAACCGCCTGCCGTTCGATCTCCCCGAAGCCGAACCGGAGCTTGTCGGCGGCTACCACACGGAGTACAGCGGCATGAAATTCGGCACCTTCTTTCTCGCCGAATATGCCAATATGATTACGTCGAGCGCCGTCATCACGACGTTGTTTCTCGGAGGGTGGCAGTTTCCGTACCTCGAAACCTTCGGACTGCCGGACCTGCTGGTGAGCGTCACCCAGGTCCTGACGTTCGTTGTCAAGGTCGGCGCTCTCCTGGTGTTCTATATGTGGGTCCGCTGGACGATACCGCGGTTCCGGTATGACCAGCTGATGAATCTGGGATGGAAGGTGATGCTGCCGCTCGCGCTCCTGAACGTTGTGGTCACCGGCGCCTGGTTGCTCATCATCGGGCGGTAAAGCGGCGTTTGCGGGGCCGGCCGCTGCGCCACGGAGGGCAGCCGCACGGACCAACATGTGGTGTGCGATCGCGATAGCTGACAGATCTGATGGATGGCCTACGAGAGCATGGCGAAGACAAACAGTATGCCGACACGGCAGATACGCAAGAAGGACCTGACGCTGTTGCAGCGCACGTACATCCCCGAGATCCTCAAGGGGATGGTGCTGACGCTGCGCCAGGTCTTCCGTCCGAAATTCACGCGCCAGTATCCGGAGGAACGGTGGAATCCGCCCGCGTCGTTCCGCGGACGCCCGGTGCTCGTCGAGGAGAACGGGGTCGAACGGTGCGTCGCCTGCGGCTTGTGCGCGCGTGTCTGTCCCGCACTGGCCATCGAGCTTCAGGCCTCCGAGACGGATCTGCCGAAAGAGCGGTATCCCGTCAGGTTTGAAATCAACATGCTCCGGTGCATCTTCTGCGGCTTCTGTGAAGAAGCCTGTCCGGAAGAAGCAATCATCATGAGCGACGAATATGAGCTGGCATTTCTCCGGACGGAAGACGCCGTGTACGGCAAGGAGAAGCTGCTCATGTCGACCGAACGGCTGAAGACCCGGTTGGAATTCCTTCGCCGGTCGCGCTAGGACCAGAACCTGTAAGTTCCGGAGAGTACACCCACTCGGCGCATACCATCCTCTATTATGGAGACTCTCTGGCTCGAGATATTCGGTGTGCTGTTCATGATCCTCCTCGTGGGCTTCTTTTCCGCAGCGGAGGTGGCGGTACTGTCCACGCGCCGGAGCCGCATGCAGGAGCTCGCCGAGGCCGGTGACCGCCGGGCGGCAATCGTCCTTTCGTTTCAACAAGACCCCGAACACTTCCTTGCGACCATCCACGTCGGGGTGGTGTTCACGCTGATCGTTGCCTCCGGGCTCGGCGGGTCGATCGGTGTGCAGCAGCTTTCTCCCGCCCTCCACGCCAGCCGCTATCTCTGGCTCCAGGACGCCAGCCCGTGGATCTCCCTCGCGGTTATCGCCGTCACGATCGGCGGCCTGGTTGTCGTCTTCGGCGAACTGGTGCCCAAATCGCTGGCGCTCCGTTCGGCGGAACGAACGGCGCTGAAGCTTGCCTCGCCGATGCTGCTGTTCGGGTCCATCTTCAAGTACCCGGCCGGCCTGCTCGCCTTTGCCAGCAATGTGGTGCTCCGTCCCTTCAAAGACCGCACGTCGTTCACCGAATCCCGGATGTCGGAAGAAGAATTCAAGCTGATGCTGGATGAGGGGACAAAAGCCGGCATCATCGACAAGACGGAACAGCGGCTGATCAAGAGCATCTTCGAGTTCACCGACACCACGGCCAAGGAAGTGATGGTGCCGCGACCCGATGTGATGGCGGTCAGCATCGACATGACGCGTGACGCCCTCATCCGCATGGTGCTGGAGGAGGGATACTCGCGCGTGCCGGTGTACCGGGAAACGATCGACCATGTCGTGGGTATTGTCTATACCAAAGACCTCCTCAGCCTCCTGGAATACGGCAACGTCATTATCCTGCAGGACATCCTCCGGCCGCCGTTCTTCGTGCCGGAGTCGATGAAAATCAGCGCGCTCATGCAGGAACTGCAGCAGCGGAAGCTCCATATCGCGGTGGTGACGGATGAGTTCGGCGGCACGGAGGGGATTATCACGATGGAAGACATCCTCGAGGAGATCGTGGGGGAGATCCACGATGAATACGACGAGGAGTTGCGGGATATCGAGCAGGCGGCCGACGGGAGCTACGTGGTCAATGCCCGTGTGGCAATCAGCGATTTCAACGAGCGCTTTCATGCGGAGCTTCCGGAGAGCGAGGGCTACGACACGCTCAGCGGGTTTCTGTACAAGCAGGCAGGGCGCATTCCTGACGTCCATGAAGAGATCACGTTCGGCCAGTGGCATTTCACCATTATCAGGAAGAGCCAGCGGCGGATCCGGCTCATCAAAGTCAAAGCGACCCCACAGGAATGACCGCTCCCGCTGAAACCGCCGTCAGCATTATCATCACCAATTGGAACACCAGCGGCCTCCTGGATGGGGCGCTCGATGCCCTGGCGAAGACCGTTCCGGCAGGCGCCGCCGAGACTATTGTTGTCGACAACGGCTCGACTGACGGGAGCCCGGATATGGTGCGCAGGAAATATCCCGGTGTGCGGTTGATCGCCAATTCCCGGAATCTGGGCTTTGCGCGGGCAAACAACCAGGGACTTGCCGCGGCGGCCGCGCGCTACGTGCTGTTCCTGGGCAGCGACACGATTGCGCAGCAGGGGACTGTTGCGGCGCTTGCGTCCTTCCTCGATGCCACTCCGCGGGCAGGGGCGGTGAGCTGCCGCTTGTTGAACCCCGACCGGACACCGCAGATGTCGTGCCGCACCTTCCCGCGGTTGCGCGACGCGATGGCGACCTATCTTTCCCTTCACTTCCTCTCGCGCGCGTATACGATGGCCGGTTTTGATTTCTACCGGACGCAGCGCGTGGATCAGCCCGCCGCGACGTGCCTGATGGTCCGGCGCGAACTCCTGACCGCGCTCCGCGGCTTCGATGAACGGTACACGATACTGTACAACGACGTGGACCTCTGCCAGCGGATCTATGCGGCGGGATACGAGATCTTCTACTGCGGAGATACCGAGATCATCCACCACGGCAGCATGACCACACGTGCGGCGCCCCCTCCCGTGCGGCTGGAAATGTACCGGAACATCCTGCAGTATTTTCGCGCACACGCCGGCCCGTCCGCCACATGGCTCCTCACACCCGTCCTGTTCGCCCGCCTGCTGCTGGTCACGCGCGACGGCACGGCGCTCCATCTGCTGCACCCTGACCGGGAAGGATGGAACGGATGATCGGCGGTGAGATCCGGCAAAGTGTCTTCCGGGACACCAAGCATCTGTATGCAACGTATCCGGCTGATATCGTCGCCCGGCCGCTCATCGCGTTTACGAAGAAATACGCCGGACGGACGATCCTGGACCTCGGCTGCGCAACGGGGAACTACTGCGTCCATCTGAGCAAGCTGGGATACACCATGGTGGGCGCAGACATCAACCCGGAGTATGTGCGCATTGCGCGGGAACGCGGGGTCGACGCCCGTGTGATCGGCGATCGCGTGCCTTGTGAGGACGCCTCCTGCGACACCGTGCTGCTCTCCGAAGTGCTGGAACACGTGGAGCATCCCGAGCCGCTGCTGGCGGAAGCCCGCCGCATCGCCCGCATGAATGTGCTCATTACCACGCCGCATAGCGGCGACATCGCCCTCCTGCAGCGCCAGGGACTGCTCTACGAGCACTTCGCCGATCTCGACCACCGGAATTTCTTCACTCAGGAATCGCTCGAACACCTCCTGCGCGGCACGTTCCCCCGCGTGCGCGTCTGGAAGGGAAACGGGATGAACCCGATGGCGTTGTTTCCCGGCGCGCCTCTCCGCCTCCTGGGCAAGGTCCTCGGCCGCCTCAGAATCATCCCCCCGGGATTCTACTTCCGCCTGTATGCCGTCGCCGAGGTCGCCTGATGGCAACGGCAGAGCACCTCTCATCGTCGCGCGTCGTGGTCAGAAGCGGGCTCTTCAACATCGCCGGATTTTTGGCATCGGCGGTCTACATGGTGATGCTGGTCCCCATGGCAAAGGGCTTCCTCGGCAACGAGCAATACGGGCTCTGGACGGCCGTCCTGGCGATCACAGGGTATATCGGTCTCGCCGATCTGGGACTCAGCACTTCCTTCGTCACATATCTCGCCCGGTTCGTGGCGCAAGGAGATCTCCGCTCGGCCAACAGGGTCATCACTCATGGGCTGCTGTTCTATCTGCTGGTCTCCGCGGTTATGCTCCTGATCAGCGTCGCCGGCTACTCCTGGATTTTCCGTTTTCTGCACATCCAGGAAGCGGATTGGTCCACCGCCAGAACGGCACTCTATCTGGCAGTTGCCGTCTTTGCCGTGACGAGCGTTGCGGGGGTGTACGGCAGCGTGTTGGCCGCTGTGCAGCGGATGGACGCGTTCAACCTGCAATTTGTCGGCTTGCTGATGGTGAAATTTGCCTTCACCTACGGGGCGTTGAAAGCCGGATATGGCGTGGGGGGCCTGTTTGTTGCCGATCTCACCGCAACACTCCTGAGCATACCGGCCGTGGTCTATCTCACATTGCGGTCCGTCCCCGGCCTCAAGCTTTCCTGGAATGGATTCGACGGCGTGCTGATGAAATCGCTGCTGAAGTTCGGCCTGCGGCTCCAGGTCAGCAGGGCGGCGGATATCGTCCAGATGAATTTCGACAAGCTGCTGTTGACGCGCTTTCAGGGCCTTGCCGCGACCGCCATGTATGATTTTGGCTCGCGCCCGATCAACCGTCTGCGCACATTGCCTGTGACGGCGATTTCATCCCTCATCCCGGCCGTCTCGGCTCTGGATGCCGATGACAATGCCGCAAGGATCCGCGCAGCTGTCGTGCGGTCGACCCGATACCTCGTGCTCATCGCGCTCCCGCTCTTTACGCTGTGCATCGTCTTCGCTGAACGCCTGATGACCCTGTGGGTTGGTCCGGGGAACACCCAGGCCGTCTTGACGATGCAGGGGCTCTCCGCGGGATCGTTCATTGCGGTCACCATGAGCGCGTTGTCGCTCGTATCCCTCGGGAAAGGGGAGCCGCAATTCCAGATGCGCACCACGCTGGTGCAGGCGGTGCTGAATATGGCGCTCTCCACGATCCTTGTGCTGCGCTTCGGCTTCATCGGGGCGGTGGCAGGGACCACGATTTCCATGGTCGTCGGCGGCATGTTGTTCTACGGGGTCTATGCCCGCCGGGTCATGGACGCGCCGTTCGCTTTTCTCGCGACCATTCTTGGACGTCCGGTCATCGCGGTCGTTCCCGCCATCATTGCCGGCCTCCTGGTCGTGTACCTCGGCGATGTCGTGGGCGCCGGAGGATCGGCGATTGCGGCACTCGCCGCCCTCGCGTGCGGTGCGGCGGCCTTCGTGGCGGCGTATGCCGTCGCGCTCCGGTTCACCGGCGCTCTGACTGCCGACGACCTCGGGTTTCTGAAGAATTCTCTGCCGGAACGGGTTGTGCGATGGCTGCCCGCCGGGAACAACAACAGGATGTCGCCTTAACACATGAACGCTGGACCTCTGAGCCCCGGTATGATGAGCGAACCCATTGAGAGCGCTCTCCGGACGCTGGACATCGGCATCTTTGCCCCGATCAGCGCCCAGCTGACCGACGCGGACAAGCGCTCGCTCCTGGCCATACAGCAGTCGTTGCGCGAACAGTATGCGGGCTACACGTATCTCGAGATCGGTTCGCATCTCGGCGGGAGCCTGCAGCCCCACGTGCTGGACTCCCGGTGCGCAACCGCGATTTCCATCGATGCGCGTCCGGTTTCCGTGGCGGATGACCGTGTCGACAGCGTGCCCTATCCCCGCAATTCCACGGAACATATGCTGACATTGCTCCGGGAGGTCGCAGGGGACCGCGTGAACAAGATCGTCACGTTCGATGCAGATGCGGCGGCGGTCGACCCGGCGGCGTTGCCCTCCGTTCCTCATCTCTGCCTGATCGACGGGGAACATACGGAGGGGGCGGCGCTCTCCGATTTCTCCTTCTGTAAGAAAGTAGTGCGCAGGAAGGGGGGTGTGGTCGCGTTTCATGACGGGAATATCATCTTTCCCGCACTCGACCGTATCGTACGCGAGTTGCGTGCGGAGGGGGAACAGATCCGTGCGTACGTGCTGCCGTCAACTCTGTTTGTGATCGAGTTTGGCGAAGCCCGCGTTCATCAGTCGGAGGCGATCAGAGAGCTGCTGCTGAACAACGGCGAACCGTACCTGTACGGGTTGATGTCGATGCTGCACTATCGCGACGTCTACTCCTCGCGCCCGATGCAGTTCATGCGGCGGATCTGGCATATGATCAATCCCTCCCCCCGTCCGTGGAGACCCTGACTGCGGTGGAAGCCGT
>PMCM01000149.1:0-10570 GCA_003154155.1 Ignavibacteriota bacterium
ATCAGCATCTCGGATGGCAGGTAATCGAGGAGTTCGAAAAGGATGGCGTCCCCACGTCGTTCCTCAAGATGGAAAGTAGGTCAGAGGGTTTGGCGCCCAGACTGTGCTGCAATCCCACCGAGAAAGCCGGCCTCCCGAAAAACAAATAATATGTATTATGTCAAGTAGAAAGATTAAACTCTCCCCCAATCCAAACCAAATCCCTCGCTATCTCCGCTATCAGCCCGTCCTGACCATCACGATCTTTTTCGTACACTAACTCCCGTATTTACAACTCCCGGGTCTACTTTGCATACCGGATCTGCTCTGCACCCTTGATCTATTCTGTACTCTGCTCGCTTAGCTCCTGGTTGAGGCAATCCTTTCTTGATTTCGCTACACGCATCCTGCGCAGCCAGAACTCCCCGCCGCCCGCAGATCTGACTATCACGCAGCTCTGACCCCTCTGTGGCTCAGCTAAACCCTCCGGAGCATTCTTTGGACGTCCCACGCCTGGCCCTTTGACCGCCTTACACGACCTGCATCTTCTCTGCGATCGAATCGAAGTACGCCGTGTCCAGTTCAGCCAGACTGATCGATCCCACACCCTGGATCGCCAGAACGCGGGCCTCCAATACCTCGCCAATTTCCGCAACCGGCACGCCCGCCGCCTTGCAGGCCCTGGTGACCCGTGCAACGTTGGCCGGATTAACGCTGACGATCACGCGTGACTGGTCTTCTCCGAACAAGACCGCATCTTTCCTCATGCCTGCCCAGTCCAGCACAATCCGGGCGCCCAACTGCTTGTCACGGCATATGAGGGCACACTCTGCGATCGCCACGGCGAGCCCGCCCTCGGAACAGTCGTGCGCCGATGCCAGGAGCTCTTTGTCGATGAGATCCACCAGAAGCCGCTGGAGCCTCTTTTCTCCGGCAAGATCCATCGCGGGAGCATCACCGCTCAGTTTTCCGTGGATGGCTGTTAGATACTCGGATCCGCCCAGGTGCCCGCGGTTTGTTCCCAACAGCATAACGGCATCCCCAGGATGCTTGAAGTACGCACTCGTGGCTTTCCGGACATCTTTCAGCACACCCAGCATCCCAATAACGGGCGTCGGATATACGCTCGTGGCCGGGCTCTCGTTGTAAAAACTGACGTTCCCGCCCGTTACAGGCGTCTCCAGTACCTTGCACGCCTCAGCAATCCCCGCCACCGCCTCCTTGAACTGCCAGTAAACTCCCGGCTTGTACGGGTTCCCGAAATTCAGGCAATTCGTGATCGCCACCGGCAACGCCCCCGTGCACGCGACGTTCCGGGCCGATTCCGCTACCGCTATCATCCCACCGACTCGGGGGTTCAAATACACGTACCGACCATTGCAATCCGTCTTGAGAGCAAGACCTCTAACTGTATGCTGAATATTGACTACGGCTGCATCAGCTCCAGCCAAAACTATGTTGTTTGTGCGAACCATACTGTCATACTGGTCGTACACCCAGCGCTTCGATGCGATGTTCGGATTCTGGAGAAGCGCAGCAATCACGCCCACGAGATCGGCCGGTTCCGCCAACGCCGTTACGTCCACCGCAGGAATGCGGTCCAGGTAATCGGGACGTACCGCCTCACGGATATACACGGGAGCACCGCCCCCCAGCACCAGTGAATCGGGAGACACATCCGCGACGGTCATCCCGCGATAGCGCACCAGCAGGCGGTCCCCGTCAATCACCTCCCCGATAATCTCCGCATGGAGATCCCACTTGTCAAACACACTCTTGATCGCGTCCTCCCTCCCCTTCTCCACAACCACCAGCATCCGCTCCTGGGATTCCGAGAGCATCAGCTCGTACGCCGACATCCCGGTCTCGCGCGCAGGCACCTTATCCAGATTGATATCCATGCCGCACTTCCCGCGTGCGCTCATCTCCGAAGTCGAACAGATGATGCCCGCCGCCCCCATATCCTGTATGCCGACGACATACCCGGTCCGGATCGCCTCGAGCGTCGCTTCCAGCAGGAGTTTTTCCGTGAAAGGATCTCCCACCTGCACCGAAGGACGCTTCTTTTCGGATTCCGCCGAAATCTCTTCGGAGGCGAACGTTGCACCATGGATCCCGTCACGACCCGTGGCGGATCCCACGATCATCACCGGGTTTCCCCGCCCCTTCGCCGTCGCACTCGCCCACTCTCCGTGCTTCACCACGCCCACAGACATGGCGTTCACGAGCGGGTTCTCGTGGTAACAGGGATCGAAATAGACCTCTCCGGCCACGGTCGGAACGCCGAAGCTGTTCCCATAGTCGCCGATGCCGCGCACGACGCCGTCCACCAGGAACCGCGTGTGCGGATGATGGATGTCGCCGAAGCGGAGGGAATTCAAGGAGGCAATCGGCCGGGCACCCATGGTGAAGATATCCCGCATGATCCCGCCGACCCCCGTGGCGGCGCCCTGGTAGGGCTCCACTGCCGAGGGATGATTGTGGCTCTCGATCTTGAACACGACCGCCAGACCCCCGCCGATGTCCACAAGTCCCGCGTTCTCTTCGCCGGCGCTCACCAGAAGCCGGCTCCCGCTCCGCGGCAGGGTCTTCAGCACCGCAATGGAATTCTTGTAGCTGCAATGCTCGCTCCACATCACGCTGAATATTCCGATCTCGGTGTAGGACGGCGTGCGGCCGAGCAGCGCGAGTATCCGCGCGTATTCCTCGTCCGATAAGCCGTGGCGCTGTGCCAGTGCAGGCGTAACCACGGGTTCACCGGGAAAATTCGTTGGGGTCACCTGGTTCACTTCCATGAGTAGCTGACATTGAGTCCGACAACGGTGGCGTTCATCACGTACGTCCCGTTCAACGGCTGTCCGGTGGCTGACGAGACGGCGGCATTGGTGATGGTGCGGTCATCGTACACAACCGATTGCAGCGCAACATCGAGGGTGAGTCCTTCGCCGATGGCGTAGCCGATCCCCGCCGTATATGCGGCGCGCGTGCCGTCCGGAATCGAGGGCCGCATCTGCGCATCGGGAATCGGACTGCGGTCCAGCGTGATTCCTGCACGCAGGGCTACTTCGCCCAGCTGGAACTCCGCCCCGATATGCGCGGTGACAATATCCTTCCAGCCCTCCTGGTCATCGATCAGTTTCGTGGCGGGATCCCCGACCGAGATCGTGACACGGTCGATCGAGGACCACCGCACGTATTCCAGCTCGCCGGCCAGAAGCAGCGCTTCAAACGGCCGGATGCTCACCCCCGCGTGCACCTTGTCGGGAAGTGTAAGGGATGTGGAGAATTTGTCCGTCGTGAGCGCCGCGCCGGGAAGAAGATCCGCCGGCCAGTCGTATTCCACGGAACCGTTCTCGATCGACACCCTGCTCCGGCTCTTGTAGACAAAGCCGAACGAGAAGACCTGGTCGGGGACGACGAGCAGGCCGGCCTGGAACCCGTACGCTGCATCGGCGTCTCCCTGCAACTGTTCCGTTCCCTCGACGTTGCCCTGGGCAGCGGGAGCGCCCACGCGCGCGCTGCGCGTATAACGGAACGCGGTGATATTCAGCCCGCAACCGATGGAGACCGCACGCGTCGCGCGAAACGCCATCATGGGCGTGACGACAATTCCCCGCAGTTCCGAACTGGCGATCACACGCCTCCCCGGCCAGTCCACGCCCCAATCCGTCTTGATCGAGTACGGGATGGTGGCGGTGACGCCGAACCCCAGGCCGCTGTCGAACGTGTGGATCAGGCAAAAGTTCGGCGGGAAAAGCGCCTGCGTCTGCATCTTCGTCGACGAGCCGCCGGTCCCCTGCTCGGTGAACCGGAAGTTCGGCATCGTGACGGTCGTCCCGAAAGAAAAGTATGTCCCGCGCAGGGAGGTCATCGAGGCGGGATTCACATAGGCGGCGGTCGGACTGCCGGTGAGCATCGACAGCACCCCGCCCATGCCCGCACCGCGTGCAGCGACGCTTTGCACCTCGAACCCGCCGCCGGATGAGGAGGCACACGCCGCGCACGCCACCAGCACCAGCAGGATGAGCCGGTGCGCTGTCGTTCCCGTCAACCGTTTATTCCAGAACAATGAGTACACCCCCCTTTTCAACCGCTATGCCCTGTCTGACTCGCACTTCGCGAATGCGTCCCGCGCGCGGGGCCCTGATTTCATTCTCCATTTTCATCGCTTCCAGCGACAGCAGCGGCTGCCCCTCCGTTACCGGATCCCCCTCCGCGACATGTATGCGCATCACCAGCGCAGGCATGGGTGCGACAATTTCATTTTTCTGCACCCCCGACGCCTGGACCGGCATTGCGCGCCGCATCGCCCGTTCATGATCCGACAACACCGCAACGGGCACCTCCCGTCCTTCATGCACGAACATATACGTGGACCCCTCGTGCCGCACCGTGAACGTGTGCGGCCTGCCTCCGAGCAATATCCCGTACCGCCCGCCGGGAAGTGGCGTGATCACCACCTCCTCGGGCCGGCCGTCGACCGTACAACGCCCCTGAAGATCGAATGTCACCGCATGTTCGGTCCCACAGATCGTCACCGCGTAGCCGTGGCTCATGGTTCGCCGCTCCGCATGGCCGCAGCCCGCCGGGATTTCCAGCCGGAGAGCCGGCCCCCCTGCGCCTGACCATGTTGCGGCGCAGGCGCAACGGTGAACTGTTCATGTGCCAGCCAGGCCGCGACCACTGCCGCCGGCAGCTGTGCGTCCTCTGCCATGACGTCAAACATCTTCGGCGCAAGCGTGCGGCCCAGAAAACCCGTGTCAAAGTCTCCGCGCAGGAAGTCGGGATGCCGCAGGACAACGAGGTGGACCGCCACGTTGGTCGTCACACCGGAAATCTCGTACTCCTGCAGGGCACGCACCATACGCGCGATCGCATGATCACGCGTATCTCCCCAGGCAATCACCTTGGAAAGGAGCGGATCGTAATACAGCGACACGTCCGTGCCGGCCTCCACACCGGAGTCTTCGCGCATCCCCGGTCCCTGTGCCGGCCTGATGTAGCTGATGCGGCCGCTCGACGGGAAGAAATCGTTCGCCGGGTCCTCGGCACAGATCCTGCACTCCAGCGCATGACCGCTCCAGCGCACATCCTCCTGCCGCATCGACAACGGCTCGCCTGCCGCAATGCGGAGCTGTTCCGCCACAAGGTCCAGCCCTGTCCGGAGTTCGGTCACCGGGTGCTCCACCTGGAGCCGCGTGTTCATCTCCAGGAAATAGTATTGCCGCGAGCTGTCCACAAGAAACTCGATGGTCCCGGCGTTCACATACCCGCACGCCGCGGCAGCGCGGCAGGCCGTTTCCCCCATCGCCGCACGCATGGCATCATCCAGCAGCACCGATGGACTCTCCTCGATGATCTTCTGGTGCCGCCGCTGTATGGAACACTCCCGCTCGCCGAGATGGATCACCGATCCGTGCGCATCCGCCAGGATCTGCACCTCGATGTGACGGGGATGGTCAAGGTACTTTTCGATGTAGATGCGGTCGTCGCCGAAGGCGGACCCCGCCTCCGATTGCGCCTGCGCGAATGCCGTGGCGATTTCCTCCGGTGTCCGCACAACCCGCATTCCTTTGCCTCCTCCGCCCGCGGCCGCTTTGAGCAGCACGGGGAAGCCGTGCAAGCGCACAAATGCCGTGACCTCGCCGGCATCGCGGATGGGCGTCTCCGAGCCAAGAACGATCGGAACACCCGCGCGCTTCACCAGCGCGCGCGCCGAGGTCTTGTCACCCATCCCCCGGATCGCGGATGCGGGCGGACCGATGAACGTGATGCCTGCATCGGCAACGGCCGCTGCAAACGCGGCGTTCTCGGCGAGGAATCCGTATCCGGGATGGATCGCATCCGCACCGCTCGTGCGCGCCGCTTCCAGCAGCGCGTCGATGCACAGGTAGCTCTCCCGTGACGGCGCCGGACCGATGCGGTACGCCTCGTCGGCCGCCAGCACATGCGGCATGCACTGGTCTGCGTCGGAATAGACCGCCACCGTCTGCACGCCGAGCTCGCGGCATGTGCGCATGATGCGCACCGCGATCTCGCCGCGATTGGCAATCAGGACTTTTGTGAATGGCGGAGGCACGATCATTCTTCCGTGAGTTCAACGACAGTGGCGCCGACGCCCCCTTCATTCCATTCACCGAGACGGAACGAACGGACGCGCGGATGACGCGCCAGAAACTCCGACACCTTCTTGCGCAGGGCGCCGGTTCCTTTGCCGTGAATAACGTCAATTCTATGCAACCCCGCAAGCACGGCATCATCAATGAACTTGTCGATCAGCGGAAACGCCTCGTCCGCGGTCATGCCGCGAAGGTCCAGCTCGCGCGGTACAGGCCCGTGGCGGTCGGGCATGTGCTGCGTCGCAGCCCGGCGCGGTGCAGCGGCTTGCCCCGCGGGCCGGAGCTCCGCAACGGGCACGCGCACTTTCACGATCCCGAACACCACCACCGCGGTCTTCCCGTCCGGCGAAATCGCATCCACCTCACCCGGATCATTCTGTCCGCTGAGCGTCACCCTGGAACCCGGAACGATCGCCTTCGGCTGTGGCGGCTGCGCCGGGGGCAATTCTTCCTGCTCGTGCGCCAGGGTTTCGCGGAGGGATTTGACTTCCTCCCGCACCGCCCGCACGACCTCCCGGGAGGCGGCCTGTTCGCGGATATCCTTGACGCTTTTTTCGATCACCGCATTCGCGCGTTCGAGGACGGTCCGCGCATCCTCCGCCGCCTTGCGCTTGATCTCGCGCACCTCGGCATGAAGCGACGCCATCTTCGCCTCATACTCGCGCGCCATCGCGTCTGCGCGCGCACGTGTCGCCATGGCGTCCTGCAATTCCCGGCGATGCTCCTGCGCCGTAGCCTCCAGCTCCTGGATCAACGACTCCAGCCGCATGTGCTGCCCGCCCAGAAACTCACGCGCCCGCTCCATCAGCGCCGGCCGGAATCCGAGCCGGTCCGCCATCTCGATTGCGTAGCTGCTCCCCGGCACACCCGTCCGGAACATGTATGTCGGCGTCAGTGTTGCCTGGTCAAACTCCATCGCGCCGTTTTCGATGCCCGGCGTCTCGTGGGCGAACACCTTGAGCGCGCCATGGTGTGTGGTGGCAATCGTGATCGCACCGCACGCCGTCAGGTACTCAAGCACCGCCGCTGCGATCGCGCCCCCCTCCGACGGGTCCGTTCCCGTGCCGATCTCGTCGATCAGCACCAGGCTGTCGGCGTCGGCACCGGCCGTGATGTCCTTCAAATGCGCCAGGTGCGAGCTGAACGTGCTCAGATCCGACTCGATCGATTGTTCGTCGCCGATGTCGACGAACACGCTCTTGAACACCCGCAGGCTCGAGTCCTCCCCTGCGGGAATATGGAGCCCCGCTTGCGCCATCAGCACAAGGACCCCGAGACATTTCATCGCTACCGATTTTCCCCCCGCGTTGGGTCCGCTGATGAGCAGCGTGGTGTACGTCCCGCCGATCTGCAGATCCAGCGGCACCGTGCCCTGCACCCCGTGATGGATCATGAGCACGGGATGGCGCGCCCTGACCAGTTTTACCGGACCACGGTCGGTGATCTCGGGGGGCACACCGAGGATCTCGATCGAATACTTCGCCTTCGCCTGCAGCGCGTCGAGTGCGGCCAGAATGTCCAGGTTGCGCAGGAGCGCTTCGCGCTGTTCCCCGATCTGCACCGTCAGCTCGCGCAGAATGCGCTCGATTTCCCGCTGCTCCTGAAACTGCAGGCTACGGATGTCGTTGTTCAGGTCGAGCGTTTCGGTCGGCTCGACAAACACCGTCGCCCCGCTCGCCGACGCGCTGTGGATGAACCCCGGAACGTGCTTCTTGTGCTCGACCTTCACCGGGATGACCATCCGGCCTTCACGCGTCGTGATGATCTCGTCCTGGCTGAATCCCTGGTCGGCCGCACCGCGCAAGATCCCCTCAAGCCGGTGACGCAGCTCTTCCGATGTATCGCCGATAGACCTCCGGATCGACTGGAGTTCGCGCGACGCGTTGGCCCTGACCGCGCCGCTTTCCTCCACGGCCTGCTCGATGTTGAATTCCAGCACCTTGTCGGGATAGAGCGATTCCGCGATGTGCCAGATCACCGCGTGGGAATCCTTGTGCCTCGCAAAAAACGACCGGAGGGTCCGCGCGGCCCGCAGAGTGCTCCCCACCTGCGCGATGTCCCGCGATGGAAGGATGCTCCCCTCGATCCCCGCCCGCTGTACCGCAGCCCGGATGGCATGCACTCCGGCCAGCGGAAGCTCGCTCTCCGACTCCAGCAGCCCCTTCATGTCGGTCACTTCGGTCATCCGGCTGCGGATCTCGACGGCATCCGTCAGCACCTCGAGGGCCGCGAGCACGTCGCGGCCCGGATCTGACACTGCGTACCGGAGAATCCGCTGGCGGATTTTGTCGAATTCGAGCTTCTCGAGCGCGGCATCAAATGTCGTCATGCACTCATTTCCCGCCGAGCAACTCCCTCACAACCTCCTGAACGAGTTTGCCTTCCGTTTTCCCCTTGAGTTCCTTCATTGCGCGGGGCATGACTTTCGTGAAATCCGCTGCGGATGCCGCCCCGGTGTCTGCGACGATCTGCCGCACCACCGCGACAACCTCTTCACGGGTCATCTGGCGCGGCAGATACTCCTGAATGATCTGCAGCTCCGCCGTCTCCTGATCCGCGAGATCCTGCCGCCCTCCCGCAGCGAATTGCTCAATCGATTCCTTCCGTTTCTTCGCCGCCCCGGCCAGGACCCCGATCTCATCCTCCAGGGTCAGGGGCTTATCGGTCCCCCGCCGCTCGATCTCTTTCTCCATCAGCACGGCACGGAGCGACCGCAGCGTCTCCAGCCGCACCTTCTGGCCGGTCTTCATTGCCTGTTTCAGATCTTCGGCGATCCGTTCTTTCATCGTCATGGTGTATCCTCATGCAATTCCATCAACGAATATATTTACGATTCCCCCGAATGTCAATAACCTTGCAACTGAGCCGCGCGCACCGTATCATATCCTGCAACCCGATCGTCCCACGAAAGGATTCCCACGCATGATGAAGAGGATCGCTTCATTCGCGTTCGCCATCGCTGTCGCGGCATCTCCCCTCCTGCCCGCGCAGACATCCACGCCGGAGATCACCGCAGCTGAATTGCGCGAACATGTCAAATACCTCGCATCCGATGAGCTGCAGGGACGCGCCTCCGGCACACAGGGCAACATCGACGCAGCGATCTACATCGCCACGGATCTCAAACTGTGGGGATTGAAACCGGGCGGCGACAACGGCACGTTCTTCCAGACCTTTGATTTCGTCTCCAGCGTGAAACCGGGCGGCAATAACCACTGCATCGTCAAGGGATCCGGCCTCCCTGGCGGCCAACAGACGTTGAAGCTGGATGCCGATTGCCGTCCGTTCGGCTTCAGCGCCACCGGCGGCGCCGATGCACCGCTCGTGTTCGTCGGTTACGGACTTTCCGCTGCCGACAAATCCTACGACGACTATGCCGGCGTGGACGTGAAGGACAAGATCGTCGTGATGCTCCGCTTTGCCCCCGACGGCAGCTCCACCACCGGTCAGTTCCAGAAATACACCGCCCTGCGCAACAAAGCCCGCATCGCACGCGAAAAAGGAGCCGCCGGGATGATCCTGATTACCGGCCCCGCAGACGCCGCAGACGATGAACTTCTCAAACTGGGCATCGACCAGGGGGCAGGCTCCTCCGGCATCCCGGCAATGAGCGCCAAACGGGCGGTGTTCGATCAGCTGCTGGCCGCGTCGGGATGGTCTCTCAAGTCACTGCAGGACACGATCCGGACAACCCTGAAACCCCGTTCGTTCGCCATTGCCGGCGCCACCGTCGACCTGCAGACCGAAATCACGCGCGTGACATCCCAGACATCCAACATCATCGCCTATATCGAAGGCAACGACCCGAACCTCAAAGACGAAGTCCTGATACTGGGAGCCCACATGGACCACCTCGGCATGGGCGGACCAGGGTCAGGGTCCATGAGTCCCGATACGGTCGCAATCCATCACGGCGCTGACGACAACGCCTCCGGCACGGCCGCACTGCTGGAACTTGCCCAGGCCTTTGCCGCAAAGCCCGAGGCGATCAAGCGCACGATGATCTTCATCTTTTTCTCCGGCGAAGAACTGGGAACGCTCGGCTCCCTCTACTACGTCGGCCAGCCGTTCTTCCCGCTGAAACAGACCGTCGCGATGTTGAACATGGACATGGTGGGCCGCCTGCAAAATCGCTCTCTGACCATCGGCGGCAGCGGGACATCCAGCACATGGGATTCCCTCCTCGGCAAGGAGAACAAAGACTCGACCTTCGNNGGCATCCACGACGACTATCACAAGCCGGGGGATGAATGGCAGAAGATCAACTATGCCGGCGAAGAGAAGGTCGCGAAGTACATCTACAGCCTGGCATGGGATGTCGACACCCTCGCGGTGCGCCCCCCCTTCACACGCGTGCAGGTCGCCTCGTCCGGCCGCGGGAATTCCGGCGGCGATACGCGATCATATACCGTCACGCTGGGTATCGTGCCTGACGTCGGCGAAAGCAGCAACGGCATGAAGATCAGCGGCGT
>PMCM01000149.1:10582-12336 GCA_003154155.1 Ignavibacteriota bacterium
ACTGAAAATTTCCGCGGTGATGCAGAAGCGGAATTAGTGCGGCGGCAATGTGACGGGTTACCGGCCGACTCGTAGTCGCTCGTGCAGCTCGCGGAGAAACTGTTCCAGAACGCGCATGCGGGCATCCTCGCTCCTTGCGGCAAACATCTCCGTGCGGATCTGGCCGATGTACGGCTCCAGAAGCTGCCGTTGCGCCGCCGGCAGTGGACCAAGCGCGGCGTTGAAGCTTTCCGTTGCAGACATCGCTGCTCTCCTTCGGGTATGTGGATTGTCTGGTAGCGTTCAGGAGCTTTTCTGCCGGTATTTCCAGCCTGTCTCCTGCAAACTGAGGGGCTGCATTGACCCCTCGGCATCGGCCCGCGTAACCTCAGCGAGGATCAGATCGTGGTCGCCGGCTTCCACCACCCGGTGGATATGGCATAGCAGCACGCCGGCCGATTCCCGGAGCACCGGCACCCCCTCCTCCGAACGCCCAAAAATCTCCTTCGCCTGCACGCCTTCCAGGCGCGGACCCGACTTCAACAACAGCTTCGCGGTCTCGATGCCGGCGGAGGGGACGATGTTCAATGAAAACTCACCCGATTCCTGAAGCGCGGTCGCAAGCACGCCCCCCTTCTCCAGCGAAACGGCAATCAGGGCCGGATCGAACGAGACCTGTGATACCCATGTGGCGACAACGGCAAGCACGCCCCCGCTCCCGCCGTGCGTTGCGACGATAAATATGCCGTAGGGAAAACGCTCGAGGACCGATCTGATGACTCCCTGACTACTGGTGGGCATTCGTCTCTCCAACGGGTTTTGCCCGGCGTCCGGAGCATTCGCCGCACTCACAGAGTGAACGAAGATGCTCCCAGGTGTAAATCCCCATGTCATGCCCGTCTCCCCAGGAGAGCTTGATGGCGTAGTTCCCGACCGGTTCCGCTCCGCGGAGTTCATACATGCCAGGGACGGATGGGTTCTTGGCCGGAGCGGCATAATGGTGGAGAAGAACGGTCTCCCCCTGGCACCCGGCACACGGACATCCGTCACGGAGCGTCTTCAACGTGTTGATACCCTCGTGACCGTCCTCCCATATAAGCGAGATCTGATCTGAAGTAGACCGTTGTAATTTTTTTAATTTCAACGAGTTAACCCTCACGAGTGAATCAAGTTTCAAGGGCCTTTCCGGCCGAAGTGCGTTCAATCATCGAGCTTACAACACTCGTCAACGGTCGCGCGTTCGGAACCGGCAGTTGCCGACAACGATTCTTACATCCTTCGCGCGATTTCCCGGAGGGCNNTCCTTGGTAAGAAATTTCTGTACGAGGGGAAAGAGAATGTTATTCTCTTTGTGAATGTGGTTCACGAACTGCTGTACGACCACCTGGGCCTGTGCTCCCAACTCCCTGATGGCTTTCTTCGACGAGTGGCGCCGGGACACGGCTTCCACGGTCTTCGTCAGCCTGCGCAATTCCACCTTGAGCACCTTGTGCTCCTTGCGCATGACCGCCGTGGGTCCCTCGACATAGCGGTCAAGGACGGGGAAAAGTGCCTTCTCTTCGCTCGCATTGTGCGTCCCCACTTCACCCTGGAGGAAGGCCAGCGCACTCACTGTTCGCGCAAACGTGTCCGAAGAATACCCGTTCTCCACCAACGAACGCGCCGCCCGGTTCAGCGACGCGAGATGCAAAAGCGTGACGGAATGCTCCTGCATGAAACTGGCAATCGGATCAATCCGTTGCACAACCCTCTCCCTACGCGACTTCCACCATTGT
>PMCM01000187.1 GCA_003154155.1 Ignavibacteriota bacterium
CGGCCGATCACGACCGGTATGCGTTCGCCTCCTTCGAAGTAGGCACCCCCGACCATGCGTCGGGCAACTGCCGACACGCTCCGTTCCGCTTCAGGCGCGATCCCCACGATCTTCACCCCCTGCGAAGATGTCGCCGATGATCCCATGCCTTCCACAATCGTACGCTGCGAGACCGCCTGAACGCCCGGCACGGTCAGGATCCTGCGGGCGGCGTCTGCCGGATCCGGAATCGTCATGGAGATCAGGCGGTCCTCGCGGAATCCTTTGGCATGCACCTGGATATGGCCGAGGTCCCGGTCGATAGCCGAATTGACCATGGCATCGTACATCCCCGAAAAGATGCCGACGGCAACGAGGCCGCCCCAGAGACCGAGCGCAACGGCCGTCATCATAATGAGGCTGCGGCGTTTGCTCCGCCAGATATTTTTCCAGGCAATCAGAGGAAGCATGTGTTGTCGAGTCCGTGCAAGGTCACTTCCTTCCCAACGGGATCGGTTTCATGTCCGGCGTACCGGCACCAGGTGACAGACATGTTCATTCTTCAACCTCGCATGGCTTGTACGGGCACGAGATTGCGGATGATGAGCACCGGATACAGCGCGCTCACGATTCCCAGGCCGAATACGATGAGTCCCTGGACCGTAAACACGGTTGGAGCAATGCTGAACGGGATGATCGGCTCCATGCCGTACGCGAGCATGGCTTTCCCGTAGTCACCGCCGAGTGTTATCGGGTATTCATAGAAATACACGATCAACGGAATGGAGGCCGCAATGCCGCTGAGGGCTCCGAGCATTGAGACCATCAGCGCTTCCAGCACGGTAATGTACATCAGACGCCAGCGCTTCATGCCGAGGGCGATGCTGATCCCGAACTCCCTTCGGCGCTCCATGGTCATCATCATGACCGTCCCGAAAATGCCGAAGCCGATCACCACGTAGAGGATCAGCAGCATGATCACCGTCCCGCCATTGTTGGCGATGATGGCCTGCACGAGCTCGGGCATCATCTCGCGCCACGTCATGATTTCCAATCCCTGTCCGGCGAATCCCCGGAGCTGGCGTGCGACGTCATCCATCGCATCCTCCGAGTCGAGCATGATCGCCAATGCGGTCACGCGGGAAGGGGCCGCATAGAGATCCTGGGCTTCGCCGAGGGGGAGATAGAGCATTGCGTTGTCGGCGTCGGGGATCGGGAAATGCACGATTGCGGCAACGGGGATGACGCCGGCGGCCGTCACGCCCTGGTATCCCTGCCCGTAGATGATCACGCTGTCACCGACATCCGCGCCCAGCATGTGTGCAAGTCCTGCCGCGAGGATTGCGCCGTGATGCCACTGGGCCAGGGGTGTGCCGCGCACAACCCGCTTGCCGAGCCCCGTCATGGCATTCTCCGATACCGGATCGATGCCGATCACCGGAGAGACCTTTGTCACGGTGCCATGGGCGATCAGCGATATGGTTTCAAACCGGGGGACCACCTGCGTGACGTGGTCGATCGTCCGGGCCTTCTTCGCCAGTGCGGAATCCATCTCCATTGCCTGGTCCAATGACCGCTTCTCCCAGAAATTGCGGCCGTGGATCTGGATGAATCCGGTGGAGAAACCGACCGTGGTGTTGATCAGGTATTCATTCTGGCCCGACTGCGTGGAGGACACCACCGCGGAGAGGAAGACCGCGAAGAAGATCGAGGCGCAGGCAATCAGGGTCCGCTTCCGGTTACGCCAGAGGTTTCGCCAGGCAAGGCGGAAGAAGAGGGCGCTGGATGCCCGCTCACGTCGAGGTGCTGATGGAGATGACTGCATCGGCTATCTCACCCGCTTCATGTTCTGTTCAGAAAAGAACGACTGGTCCAGTTTCACGCTGAACTTCATTTGCCGGTATTCCAGGACCGTCTTCTTCCCCGGCTCATGCACGGGGATCATCTCCCAGTGTGCGGCGAGTGAGCGCCCGTCGAAGTTCGTGATGCCGGAGCCGATGAATGATTTCACCAGTGTGCCGTCTTCGTCGAAAAAGTCTGTGCGGAGCTCGAGGTAGCCTTCCTTCGAGACCCACATCAGGAGTTTGCCCCAGACCACGCCCGCCTCCGGTTTCGGCGTCAGGGCGATCTTCCAGCAGGTGCGGCCTTCGACGGTCTCCTCTCCCGCCATGGCATGCGTATAATCGTCCACGATGGACGACTGCCGCACGAGGTCGTCGTTGGTAAAATCGGACCCCATCCATGACTGCAGCATCATGGACGGGGGGATCTTGATGACGCGCTGCACCGACGGGAGCCAGTTCCAGACTTCGTTTTTGCGTTTGAGGGTGACCGAGCCGCGGTCGCGCGCGGGTTCCGTCACGTAGACGAGGGAGTAGTCGGGTTCCACCGACCAGACCTTCATGTCAATGGTTCTGGACCATTCCGGCTTGGTGATGGTCATGGAGATTTCCGTATAGGTGCTGGCGCCGTGCAACAGGTCGTTGGCTTTTCGCACGATCTCACGCGCATCCTGTGCGCGCAGCATCCACCCGGCGAGGCAGAGCAGAGGTACCGCAATTGCGCGACGATTCATCGGGTCTTCCCACGGGGTGAACAATACTGTTGGAGAAGATGTTGCTCAAGTCTGTCGAGAGGGAACGTGTCCGGTGCGGCGGCATAGTTCAGTCCGATGCCGTCCATGATTGATCCCAGCAGAAGGGTATCCACGACCGGATCGCGGGAGCCGAGGCGTCTGAACACTTCTTCGAAAAGGACGACATATTTCTTTTCCAGTTCGGCCTGTTTCTTTCTGACCAGTTTCTTCAGTCCGGCGTCGGTATGGAATTGCACGCCGAGCTTGATCAGTTCGGGATTCGTTCTGACTTCGTTGAACCAGCCGCGGATCAGTGCCTCCAGGTATTTCGCGGTCGGCTGCCCCATCTCGACCGGCGGCGTGACCGGAAAGATCCGTGCGACGAACTGGTCAATCAGATGTTCAAGTATCTTCTCTTTGCTGGGGAAGTAGTTGTAGATCAGGCCTTTGGATATCCCCACGGCGTGGGCGATGTCTTCGGTCGTCGTCTCCGCATAGCCTTTGCGGGCGAAGAGCGTCAGCGCAGCCTTCAGGATGGCCTTCCGGCTCCTCGAGCGCATGACCGCAAACTGTTCTTCCGATCGCGGGGACACTGCCGGCCCTTTGTAATGACTGAACGGTTGGTCAATGATTATATGGCAGAGGGAAAAGAAAAGCAAGAACAATCTTTCGCCGTTCGGTCACACAAAAAGAAAGCAAGGAATCCGCGACCTCCGCCTGCAAGGAACTCAGAAGGCTAATCTGTAGTTGTTGTGGTACAATGAAACTGTTCTTAGCCCTGTTCCTCGACCGAGCCCAGAAGGGATGCAGCCCATGCAGACCATTGCTCAGCAAGATTCCACACGGATGAATGCCACGGGAAGATGGACCGACTCCTTCCTCAACCAGCTGCGCCAGGAAGGAGACAATCAGGCGGACGAGGCGCTCAAGCTGATCCTCAAGGATGACGAATACGCCGGGATCTCACGGCTCTTTGCCTCCATGGATGCGAACGACGAGACCCTTCCTGGAAAGAGCTTTCCCGTTCTCTCGGATTTCTTCCATTCCACCGAAAAACTCCCCCCCGACGTGGACCTTGACCGCATCCACCGCGGCGAAGACGTTTTCAACAGACACACATATGAGGGCGCACTCGCTCTCCTGGCCAAGAGTCTCCCCGAAGGCTACCAGGCTCCGAACCTCACGATCATCCTGAATATTTCGGGAGATCTCAGGACACACACGTACCGCCGGCTCCTGGGCACGCTCCAGACCGTCGTGAACGTCTCGACCTGCCGCGGATTCCAGACGGGAGGAAGGGCGGTTATCACCGCACAGAAACTCCGGCTGCTCCACGCAGGGATCCGCCACCTCACGCAGCGATACCGTCCTGAATACGCCGCACGGTACGGCGTACCTGTCAACCAGGAGGACATGCTCGGAACCGTGCTCGGATTCTCCCAGCTGGTGATCGAGGGATGGCGCACGCTGAATATCGGGGTCACACGGCAGGAAGAAGAGGACTTTCTCTACCTCTGGCTTGTGTTCGCGCGCATGATGGGAATACATCCCGCGGGCCAGCCGGACAGCACAGCATACGTCCCTGCAAACGTGCAGGAGGCGGAAACGTTCTACAGATTATACGAACGCCGTCACTACGTTGATGGAAGCGCAAATCCCGACGGCGTTGCACTCGCTGCTGCGAACCTTGCGATGCTGAACGAGCTGGTCCCGTGGCCGCTGCGCCTCCTGGGCTTCGGGATCCTCCCCCGCCTCTGTATGACCGAACTGATGGGAGACGATGCATGCACGCGCCTTGCCATCTCTCCCGTTCGCTTTCACCCGATCCTGAAAGCTCTCTTGCTGAACCTCCACCGGGTCATACCGCCATTCGAAAAGCTGCACCACACCAATCACCAGAGGCTGGGCATGATTCTGTTCCAAAACCTGATCAAACGATCGTACGGCGGTGAAGTCACGTTCACTATCCCGACAGATATGGCCCAGCTGAAGAGAATGATCGACAGGGATCCGCGGCCCGCCCCGGCGGCTCGACAGGTGAGAACACCGGTGCAGTAAGCACGGAACCGGAAATCTCAAAGAGATTCCCTCCTACTATCGTAGCATGACTCTCACATACCAGACTCACGAGGCTATGCATGCTGGAACAGGTCGTCAATACCAGAGACTACTCGACAGTCGAACTCATCCTGTTCGGCGTGGGGTGTTACATGTGGGTGGTCGTCTACATCCTGTACATCAAAGAGATCCGCCGTGGCCAGTGCATCGGGATGCCGGTCTTCGCAGCATGCAGTAATTTTGCCTGGGAGATCGTCTGGGGAGTGATCCCGCCTTCCACAGACATGGGGCCGCTGCTGGTGTGGGCGTACCGGGCGTGGTTCTTCCTGGACCTCTACATCATTGCCGGGGTCTACCGCTACGGCACGGCACAGATCTCCACGCCCGGCGTCGCAAAATACTTCAAACCGCTTCTCGTCGCAACCGTAGCGGGCATGACGGTTCTCTATTATTTCTTCAAGTCCGGAGGGTACGACACCCCCATCGGCGCCACCTCGGCATATATCGCGCAGATGTTCATCTCCGTGCTGTACCTGGTCCTGCTCCTCCGGCATCAGAAGCTTGTGTGGCAATCCCTCCCCATTTCCTGGCTCAGGATGATCGGCACCGGGTTGAACACGGTCTTTCTCTTCCTGCACTACCCGCAGCTCCATTTCCTGCTTTCCCTCGGGGTGATGTCGCTGATCATCGACAACGTGTACATCTATCTGTTTATCACCGGAAGGAACGCCAGTGCTGCTCAGTCCGCATCTGCCGGTTGAACTTCAGGGCTACCTTCTGACGGAAGAGCTCCACCGGGGCAAGCACACGGTGGTTCTTCGCGGGACACGGGGGCATGATGGGTTGCCGGTCGTCATCAAAGCCTTGAACGCCGACTCCTCGACATTCAACGATACGGTGAAACTGCACCACGAGCATGCCATCATCGCCGACATCCGGGGGAGCGGTGTGGTTCGCACGTTCGGCATGGAGAAGCAGGGGCGCGTGCTTGCGATTATCCTGGAGGACTTCGGCGGGATCTCGCTCGCGGAGTATCTGGCCTCCGCCAGGCTGGACATCCCGGCGTTTCTGCGGATCGCCATTCAACTCTGCACAGCCCTCCAGGAGATCCACGCAGCCCACGTGATCCACCTGGATATCAACCCGTCCAACATCATCATCAATCCCGCTACGCAACGGGTCAAGATCATTGATTTCGGGATCTCGACGCGCCTCTCATCGGAACGCGTGCGGTCCGTCAACCCGAACGTGCTGGAAGGGACGCTCCCGTACATTTCGCCGGAGCAGACCGGACGGATGAACCGTGTGGTGGACTACCGTGCGGATTACTATGCGCTGGGCATCACGCTCTATGAAGCGCTGATCGGGTGGGTCCCGTTCCAATCGTCGGATCCGATGGAGCTGCTCCATTGTCACATAGCGAAGCATCCTGCCGTACTCGCGGAACTCAATGCGGCCATTCCAAAGCCGGTATCCGACATCGTGATGAAGCTCCTGGCAAAAACCGCGGAGGATCGGTACCAGAGCGCCGCAGGATTGCGGACCGACCTCGAGCAGTGCCTTCTCCGCTGGCAGGCTTCCGGCAGTATTGCGGAATTCCCTTTGGGGACAGCCGACATTTCGGAGAAATTTCAGATTCCCCAGAAACTCTACGGCCGCGATGAACAGATTGCGGCTCTGCTCGAGTCGTTTGAAGCGGTCTGTGCCGGCCGGCCCGGGGTGCTGCTGGTTTCAGGGGAAGCGGGCATCGGCAAATCGGCCCTCGTGCACGAAGTGCATAAACCCATTGTCCGCCGGCGGGGATTCTTCGTGTCCGGTAAGTTCGATCAGTTCAAACGTGACATCCCGTATGCTCCGCTGACGCAGGCGTTGCGGGATTTGATCGACCAGTTGCTGGCTTCCAGTCCGGATCAACTGGATCAGTGGCGCTCCCGGCTTGGTGCCGCACTGGGTCCCAACGGCAGGGTGCTCAGCTCCGTCATTCCGGAGATCGAGCTGATTGTCGGCGAGCAGCCCGCACTCCAGGATCTACCACCGAAGGAATCCCAGAACAGGTTCAACAGCGTTATCCTGGAGTTCGTGCATGCGGTAGCCACCGCAGATCATCCTCTGGTCCTTTTCCTCGACGACCTCCAGTGGGCAGACCAGGCATCGCTGGATCTGATCCATCAGCTCCTCGCCGATCCGGCGCTGAAGTACGTGTTCCTGATTGGCGCATACCGGGGTGACGAACCCGGCTCTTCACCCCTGCTGGCGATGCTGGAGAATGCACTCACGTCTTCCGGCGTGGATATCCGGCGCGTCGCACTCCCTCCCCTCTCGGCCCATGCGGTCAGCCGGCTTATCGGCGACACACTCCGGCTCAGTCAGGAAGAATGCAGGCCATTGGCTTTCCTGGTCTCATCCAAGACCGGAGGAAATCCATTCTTCGTCAACGAATTCCTCAAGACGCTGCACTACGACGGTCTGGTCCGGTTTCAACAGGAGTTGCGGCGCTGGACATGGAATATCGACGACATCCGGCAGAAGGAGATCACGGAGAATGTCGCCGCAATGATGACGGCGAACATCCAGCGGCTCCCTGTGCGAACGCAGCAGTCGCTCCAGCTTGCCGCCTGCATTGGCAACAGTTTTGGGCTGGAATCGTTGTCGCGTGTACGGAAGAGGACCCAGGCAGCCGTTGCGGTGGAGCTTTGGCCCGCCATCAAAGACGGGTTAATCATCCCCGTGGGTGATGCCTACAAATACCTTCAAAGCGCCAGTGAGACCGAAGGCAGCGTTGACATCGGGGTTCCCGTACATTTCTCCGACGTCTCTTACCGTTTTGCGCATGACCGGGTGCAGCAATCAGCTTATGCGCTCATTCCCTCCGGGGAGGCCTCCCGCACTCACTACGAGATCGGGCAAAGTCTGTTGGGGAGCATGGAAGAAGATGGCCGGCAGGATGCGCTGTATGCGGCCGCAAACCATCTGAATCTCGGCAGGCAACACATGGTGCAGCCCCGGGAGCGGGTAATGTTGATCACCCTCAACCTCCGCGCCGGAAAAAGGGCCATGGCATCGGCTGCATTCGCGCCAGCACTCCGCTACTTCGCTGCGGGGTACGCGTGTGCGGCGCCCGAAGACGCTGCAGCGCTCTATGAAACACTCCGGGACCTCCTGATGTACAAGGGGGAATGCGAATACCTGACAGGAGCTTTCGCCGCTGCGGAGGCATCCTTTGACACTGCCCTCGGCATGGTGAAAACCCCGGCCGAACAGGGACGGGTGTACGGTCTCAAGATCGAACTCTTCATTCATCGCAGTCAGATCGACCGGGCGCTCGACACCGCGCTCACGGCATTGAACGTCCTCGGTGTGCGCCTTCCGGTCAACCCCGGGAAGCTGGCTGTAGTCCGGGAAATGCTTGTGGTCCGTTCCAGGGTCGGAAGACGCAAAGTGCCCGACCTTATCGACCTCCCCCCCATGCGCAGCGAAGAACCCCGTGTGGCGATGAATATCCTGATGAGTCTCTTCAGTATCGCGTATTCGCTCAGCGAGGAATTCAGCGGACTCGTGATCTCCCGGATGATGAACCTGACGCTTCGGCACGGGAATGCGGATGTCTCGGCGTACACCTACGAGTTATACGGGCTGCTGGTCCGTTCCGGATTCCGGGCATTCGATGCGGGCCGCGACCTCGGTCTGCTGGGCCTGAGCCTGAGCGAGAGGTTCGACAACCGTCTCCTTCGGGGGCGATGCAATTTCGTCTATGGCTGTCTCCATAACCATTGGTACAGGCACGCGTCGACAAACAGGGAGTATCTTTCCGAAGCGTACCGTCATGCGACAGAAAACGGCGACCAGCTCTATGCGTCATATGCCCTGTCGCAGCAGACCATCGTCGATATGGTCACCGGTGTACCGCTGCCCACGGTCTTCAGTAACGCTTCCGCGCATCTGGCCTTCGCGAGTACCATCCAGCATGAAGATATCGCATTCTACTTTGAAGCCGCGANNCAGGATGAATCCGCATTCCGGGATCGCATGGAAAGCTCCACGTATGTGCCCCCAAAAATGTTCAACCGGTTCGTCCAGGTGCAGATCCACTACCTCCGGGGCGAGTATGAAGAAGCGCTGAAGGTGATAGAACAATCGGCAACCATGCAGCACGCATTGATCGGCCAGTGTGTGGAGGCCGAGTTCTCGTTTTACCATTGCCTTACGCTCCTTGCGCTGGCAGCAACATCCTCCATAGCACGCAGGAGACGGTATCTCAAAGAGGTCGCCGCAGGGCAACGGTCGATGATGCGATGGGCGGAGCACGCCCCCGCCAATTTCGCGCACAAACGGGACCTGATCGGCGCCGAGCGTGCCCGCGTGGAAGGGAATGCGGCTCAGGCGATGCAACTGTACGACAACTCCATTGCAGGGGCGCGGGAGAATGGGTTCATTCAGCACGAAGGGCTCGCCCACGAACGGGCGGGAGAATTCTATCTTGCCCTGGGCCGGGACAAAGTGGCGTCAACTTACCTGGCGGAGGCCCGCTCCTGTTATGAGACCTGGGGTGCTGCCGGGCTGGTGAGGTTATTGGAGAGCCGTCACGGCAGGTTACTGCCGGTCAGAGGAGAGGACCGCACGGCAACGCGGAGCACATCCGCCCGCTCTTCCACGACGACCACGACCGGCGCGCAGACGCTCGATTTGATCTCCGTGCTCAAAGCGTCACAGACACTTTCCGGCGAGATTGTTCTGCCCCGTCTTCTGGAGCGCATGATGCACATTGTGCTGGAGAATGCAGGCGCGCAGAGGGGGTTGCTGATCATGGAAAAGGGGGACCGGCTGATGATCGAGGCCGAAGGGACGATGGGATCAACTGCACCGGTGGTTCTGCAGTCCATTCCCCTGGAGCAGTCGGAAGAGCTGTCCGGCGCCATCGTGCGGTACGTCGCCCGGCTTCGTCAGAACGTGGTTCTCGACGATGCAGAGTCGGAAGGCGCGTTTGTCACCGATCCGTACGTGCTCAGGACGCACCCCAAATCCATACTCTGCATGCCGATCGAGCATCAGGGGAACCTGAGCGGCATACTGTATCTCGAAAACAATCTCTCAACCAACGCCTTCACACCGGCGCGGCTCGAAATCTTGAGACTTCTCTCTTCGCAGATTGCCGTGTCGATGGAGAACGCGCGGCTCTACGCGCAGGAACGGGAGCTGGTGCGGATGCAGGAGGAGTTCCGTCTGGCGGCGAAGATACAACAGGAGCTGCTGCCGAGCCGTTCCCCTGCGCTGGAGGGGTATGAAATCAGCGGACGGAACATCCCCGCGCGGATGGTGGGCGGTGACTACTTTGATTTCATCAGGATTGACGATCACCGGCTTGCGATCTGCATCGGCGATGTTTCCGGCAAGGGGCTCCCCGCATCGCTGTTGATGGCAAATCTGCAGGCGTCGCTTCGCGGACAGTCGATGCTGACGGCGTCGCCGAGCGAGTGCCTTGCGCGGTCAAACCGTTTACTTTTTGAAAGCACAAGTCCGGAGAAATTTGCCACGGTATTTTACGGCGTCCTCGACACCTCAACGCATCGTTTCCGGTGCTGCAACGGCGGGCATGAGTATCCGCTCCTTCTGAGCAGGTCGGGAGGATGCAGGGAACTTACCGCCGGAGGGATCGCCCTGGGGATGCTGGAATCGTTTCCGTTCGGGGAGGAGGAAGTCGAACTCCATCCCGGCGATCTTCTGGTGATGTATTCTGACGGCATCACCGAAGCCATGAATCCTGCCGACATTCAGTTTGGCCGGGACCATCTTGCCGATTTGCTCAGGGAGGCGCGGCAGCTTCCACTGGAGGGGTTGACGGCAAAGGTGGTGGATGCGGTAAAGGCACACGCCGGCAATGCCCCGCAGTCGGATGACATCACGCTTGTCGCGATCCGGCGGATTGATGCATCTACAGCGTGATCTTCGTCCCCAGTACGTCGAGGAATTTCGAAAGCCACTCTGCATGGGCAGGCCATGCAGGGCCCGACACCCAGTTTCCATCCACATACGCCTTGTCAACAGGAATCTCAATGTATTTTCCGCCGGCGATCGTTACCTCAGGTCCAACAGCCGGGTAACAGGAGAGAGATTTTCCCGAGACAACTCCCGCGGCGGTCAGAAGCTGAGGCCCGTGGCACAAGGCAGCAATGGGTTTCTTCTTGGCGGCAAAATGCCGCACAATGTCAAGGACCCGCGGATTGAGCCTAAGGTATTCGGGCGCGCGGCCGCCCGGAAGGACCAGCGCATCGTACTCCTCAGGTTTCACGTCTGCGAATGTCGCATTCAGGATGAAGTTGTGACCGGGAGTTTCTTTGTAGGTCTGGTCCCCGACAAAATCGTGGATGGCTGTGCGGACCGCATCACCCGCTTTCTTGTTCGGACAAACGGCATGCACGGTGTGTCCCACCATCTGGAGAGCCTGGAAGGGGACCATAACCTCATAGTCTTCCACGTAGTCTCCGACGAGCATCAAGATCTTCTTTGCGGCCATGGATGTTTCCTTTCGCTTGTGTTAAGAGAATTGGCGTCTGCCGACTGATCATCGGAAAATACCGCAAAAGAGAATCCGAGTCAAATCACCGTTCGACTCGATTTTATGGTGAGGCAACAAGGGGTTCGGGTGCAGTGCCCGCAATAACTTCTTGCTACGGGCACACCGCTATGAACGTCCGCTACGGACGCCGCTTTGGACGCGGTGAGGGACCCGGCCTGCCTTCGATGCGGCCGGCTCTGCTCAACAAACGCACGTAAACCAGATACGCGACGATAAAAGCATTAACCAGGAGCACGGTTGCACGCGTCCATGTGACGCGCTCGACTAACTCATAGATTTCCACGGGGAGATAGATCGAGCCGGAGATGATGGCAAACCACTCCGCCCATGTTTTGTTCAGCCAGAGTCCGTAGGCCTCGACAAATCGAATGACTCCGTAGGCGCCGGCACACGCCGCCAGAGTCATCAGGCGCGCGTCAGTCACGTTTCCTGCCGCTTCGATGAAGATCCGTGGATACTGGCGCGCGGGGTTCAAATGCAGATGTTGCACAATAAGCTCGGCGATGGCCTGCACATCCTTGTGCACAAGCGCAAGGAGGCCGAACCCGGCGATGAACACCAGGACGCCTTTTAACCCTTCGAAGAGCGCGACTGTGCGCAGGCCTCGCGCAATGGATTTCTGACTCGTCACCGATCCCGCCATGAGTGTGTCATCGTGTATCCACCCCTTGTCAGCACATCACTGCGGAAGTACACCGGAGTATGAACAACCAGGCCCCGGGTATGCAACCAGATACAATTAATGAATTTACTCAACGCACCGGGCAAAGCCAAGGAGAAAAGGAGGCCGTTTTCCCTGTTGGCAGGAACAAACTCGCGTTCGTGAAAGCCGCGGCATCGGACAACGTCACGACACATGAACGCGATCCAGAGCCCGATAAATCATTCGTGTGCGGGGGTATTGCCTTGATACCTGCATGGCATTTCTGCATATTCTGCTTCAACATGAGTTGTCTCCCGACCGAGCTCCAACGGCCGGATATTCCGGCGGGCAGACAAGGCAAAGCCGGCATGGCGGGAAATTCCGCCGGCGTGAAGCATTGGGGCAGCGGTCGCATCGACGCGCCGTCCGACTCGGAGCGTATGCTCACGAGGTGAACTTTGACGTATGTGCCAGCGTTCAGGATGACTGGAGTCCAATGATTCAAGGCGGAAGGGTGAAGCTGCTAACGCTGACATGGCTGCTGGGAATGCTCGCGCTCCAGCACACCAGTGCGCTCGGCCAGGGAGAACCTGCGTCGAAGCACGAACATGCTGGGAGTGAAGCGCCCGATACTAGCAGGATCAACGCCACACGCCTCGCCATCGTGTGCGGAACCGTTGCCGGAGGTATCACGGCCATCCATCTATATCAGCAACAGGCATGGTGGAGAACTGCCCGGGCGCCATTCCACTTCCAGGAAGACCTGGTCTACGCGTGCAATGTCGACAAGGTCGGACACCTGTACGCGGCCAACGTTCTGACATTTGTCTTCTCGAAGAGTCTCGAATGGTCGAACCTCGAGGAATCCGATGCTCTGCTTTGGGGTGCCGTCGGATCGACGCTTTTCCAAACGTATGTGGAGGTCGAAGACGGGTTTTCGGCGTACTGGGGTTTTGACCGGGTCGATTTTGCGAGCGATGTTGTGGGGGCGTGGTATCCGGTCGTGCAGCACTATGTGCCGGTCCTTGAAAACTTCAATTTCAGGTTCAGCTATCTCCCCAAGAATCCCGGCGCCCCGGGCGCCATCCCCGGGCAGACCCACACCATCTTTGATGACTACGAAGGTCAGACACTCTGGCTGACCGTAACCATCAAGAACCTCTTGCCGGAATCCATCGCAGCCTCCTGGCCCGGCTTCCTCTGTTTGTCGGTGGGCATGGCGGTCCGGGATAATCTCACACCTGACCGGCATCTTGTGTGGTACCTTTCTCCCGAGCTGGACATGACCCGCATCATTCCCCAGAGTTCGGACTTTCTGCGGACGCTCGGCCGCGCGCTCAATTTCATCCACTTTCCCATGCCAGCCGTCCGATTCGCGCCCGGAGTTGTCTGGTACGGGCTATACTTCTGAAGGGTTTTTATGCACCCACGAACATCGCTCCTTGCGTGCCTCGTTTTGTTCGCCGTATCGATGGGACCGGCGCAGGATTCCGAGGAAGTCACAGACGGCTTTCAAAGGGTCGATGGCAGCTCACTGAAAAAGACGATTGGCACAGCGATGGTAACCTCCGGAGCCGCCATGGACGATTCGCTTGCGCTCCGGCGCCTGACCGCAGAGCTTGCCGTCCAGTCCGGCGTGGCGAAGAACCCGGAGCTCGCGATGGCACTTTCCGTGCTCGTCCCGGGGCTCGGTCAGGTCTATAATGGAGAGGTTCTGAAAGGGGCCGCCGTCATGGCGGGCTTCCTAGGAAGCATTGCCGGTTGCATCGCCGTGGGTATCGGGGGCACACATGATTCCATAGGCACAAAAGGGTGGATCGGCGTCGGCATGGTGGCGACGTCGTATCTCTGGGGAGTGATCGATGCACCACTGTCGGCCACCCGCATTGACCGGGAGAGATCCGGCGGCACTCCGCATTCACTGCTGGAGTTTCACACGGGGGACCACGCGATTGCGTTCACGGCGGGGATATCACGCGGGGCAATCAACGCGTGTGTATGTCTCGGCATATAGCACCGCTTGCCGTTCGCCACCGCACTCCGGCGACGATTCCTCACGATGACGTGCACGAGGCGGATGAAGAGTGAACAATACTCCCCCGGTCAGACACGTTGGTCCGGACCGGGGGGGAAGAGGCAAGCATTACTTGACGTGGAATTCGATGCGCCGGTTTCTGGCACGGCCTTCGGGGGTGACGTTCGTATCCACCGGATCCCGCATACCGTACCCTATCGCCGTGAGGCGGGAGGAAGAGATGCCTTTGGCGATGAGCCAAGCCCGTACAGCCTCCGCACGACGTAGAGACAATTGTTCGTTGCTGAGCCGGCTCCCGGCGTTGTCCGTGTATCCCGCGATTTCCACCTTCAGCTCGGCGTTGATCAGGAGGGAAGTATAGCTTCGATCCAATTCCCCTTCTGAGCTCCTTGTCAACGTCGCGCTACCGCTGAGGAACGTGACGCCGTGCAGCACACGTGACTTGCCACGTTCCAGCACGATAGGGTTGCCCACGATATCATCCCTGGGATCGAGCGGGTTCGTCCCGCGCACCACTTCTGCACCGTCACTCACTCCACCCCCGTCAGTATCAGCGTTCAGCGGGTCCGTATGATATTTCAGGACCTCCTCGCCGTCGGAGAGGCCGTCGCCGTCGGTGTCGGGGTTCAGAGGATCGGTATGGTGCACTTTCACTTCATCGTAATCGGAGAGGCCGTCGCCGTCCGTGTCATACTTCAACGGATCGGTGTGGTATTTTAACACCTCGTCGCCGTCGGAAAGACCGTCGCCATCCGTATCCACTTTGAGAGGATCCGTGTGGTATTTCAGTACTTCTTCGCCGTCCGAGAGTCCGTCGCCATCCGTATCGTACTTCAACGGATCGGTATGGTATTTGAGCACTTCTTCACCATCGGACAAACCGTCCCCGTCCGTATCTGCACGCAAGGGGTTGGTGTGGTACTTGTGGACCTCGTCCCCGTCCGAAAGACCGTCGCCATCGGTGTCAGGGTTATGGGGGTCTGTGCCGTACCGCCGTTCTTCCCCATTCGTGAGGCCATCGTGATCGTCGTCATCACTGTCGCTGCTGCCGGGGAACCAGTGGAAACCGATCTTGGCGGTGAGGATGAAGTCAGGGGAAGCATTCTCACGCAGGTCCACCGCATCGCTCAGGTTGCTGGCGCCGAGGTCCAGATCTACGGCGAAATTGCTCGACGTGAACGCTTCGATGCCGAGACCGAGAGGGATGATGTAGGACATATGGCGTGCGTTATCCGGGGCGGGGGCGCCATTGACGGTTGAACGGGTATACAACATCACGCCGGCGCCGAAGCGGAAATACGGCGAGACAGAGTAACTTGGCGCAAGGCGCAGATACCCCGAGAGAGCAATCGGATACGCATTGACGTGGAGGTACGAGTATGGCAGTCCTGGTAGCGGAGGATCTTGTTCCGTCTTCAGGACCTCGAAGCCCCCGAGGAAGCCGAGGGAGAAGAGTTGAGAAACCCCGTAGCGTACACTGAACAAGCCGCCCGGGCCGAATTTCGGTTTGTTCAGATCACTTATCCACACGTTGCCTCCCCCCAAAACACCGAATGCCCAGCGACCGCTGACATTCTGTCCTGCGGCGTTGCCGAGCAATATGGTGACGCAAAAACCAACCTCGAGGACGAATCGCAGCATCCTGTGCATGGCCTCCCCCTCTTTTCAGTTATCAACAAACCCGGTGAATGAGTTCCGACGTACCCATGTTGCCCGTGTGGTAGTGCTCCTCACGTTGTGTTCGTGAAACACGCACCGATATCACCAATGGCAAGCTTAGGGAATCACGCGCTTCTGTGGTTCTCCCTTCCAGTCCCATAGCGGGAGGATCGTGGGCACTGCCGTGATCACACCGCCAAAGCCGATAAGCCGTCTTGTGGCCATGTTTGACTTCAGCACCTTCACGCCGGCGAGGCGGTCGAGATGCAGCTGGACTCCTGCACGTGCTGCAAGCACGCCGGCCTCCGCATCAACCGCTTTTTGCATTTTCCATGCCCGCGCCGCGGGGGCCGCGGAGGAGAGCAGTGAATCGAGCAGCAACTTGCCGTCAGGCCGCGACGTGCGTTTCCCCAGCGTCGTGAATACGCTGTATCCTTCCTTCAACACAACCGGCCCGCCCACTGTCCCGGAGTCCTGAAAAAGCGCGGGAAACCCGAGCGAGGGGTAGACGTCAACCGCGAAGAACCCCGATTCACCATCTCTCGTTGACCACCCCGGCCGGCGGGAAATCTGACGGGCCATCAATCCAAGAGACTCCCCTTCCAAGGCACGGTGGAGGACATTGAGCGCTCCGGTCATGCTGTCGCAAAGAACTTCACGGACGTCGACCTCGTACCGTTTGCCGAGTTCCGCTCCACGTTCGACCAGGAACGCAATAATGTCCTGTTTAGTCACCGTGGTGGAGTCCCGGATCGTCTTCATGAGGGCGCTTGCAGACCAGTAGTCCTCCCATACCGCAACGTCGTGCCGCACCGCATCGGTGTGCTGCAAGTTCTTCCTGTAGCCTTCCCGCGCCAGAAGATCCCTGGCGACGAGTTCTTTGATTATCGCATTCAGCCGATCCCTGAAGAGTTCTGGTTCCAGGACCGGGAACGAGAGGATGTCTGTGCGCATCGCATCGATGATTTCCTGCAGTGTCATCCCCCTGTCCCGTATGTGTACCAGCTCATCCGGCAACCTGTCATGGAATGCCATCTCGAGCGAATCGAGGTCCGAAGGTACCAGCCGGTATCCGCCTTTCTTGCTGCCGCGGGACTTCGCATCCGCCTGTATGCGCGCATACAATAGAGTAGCAATAGCTTCAAACAACGTGGAATCTGCTTCGGCCACCTGCGGTGTCAGGAGGTCTCCCGAATACCGCGACGCACGTTCATCCAACTTTCGCTGACGGAGCTTCGATTGTACTGCGCTGATGCGATCGGGAATGGAACGGTTGACGGCATCGAAGTTCGATTGTTGATCCACAAGATAGAGCACGCCCCATCCGAAGGTGTTTGTCTTCATTGCCTGGGAGAGCCGGCGCTGCGGAGTCAGTGTATAGGCGGTGTCTTCCAGCACCCGATCCTGGCTGCCGAATGTCACCGTCAGTGTGTCACCGCGGCGCAGGAGACGGGGAGAGAGAAGCTGAAGGGCGGAATCGAAGGACCCGCGGGCAGCCAGCGAATCGCGCAATTCACGGGCGAGAGGCCCGGACTCGGCAGAGCAGTAAAACAAGCGCAAAAGAACGGGATAGCGACGCATGCCACGGGAGAGCTCTTTGTCCGTTACCGCGATTTTTGCGCTCACCTCTCGCTTGAAGAGCTCGTCGCGCACCATTTGCCGTTCCAAACCCCGCACGCGGCGGACCCACGCAGAATCCCGGTTCAGGCCGCGCACTTCCGCTTCACGGGCGAGCAGTTTCTCTGCAACGAGGGCGCGCAGGGCGCGCACCTTGGCGCTATCCTGTTTCGCAGCTCGGTCCTTTCCGGGAAACGGCATGAGTTCCATGCGCTCAAGGAAATCACGTGCGGTAATCACGGAGGTGCCCCATTCGGCGAGCGTGTCACTTGGCATTTCCCCTCGCTGGGCTGCAAGGGGGCTCACACACACCATGATACTGAACAACACGTTGAGAATTATGCGCATGGCTTCACCAGATTGGATCGGACCGGAGGTCGAGAGGCGAGAGTTATCTCACGTGGAATTCGATGCGCCGGTTTCTGGCGCGGCCTTCGGGGACGACGTTCGTGTCCACCGGATTGCTCATACCGTATCCCTTTGCCGTGAGCCGCGTGGGAGCGATGCCTTTGGCGATGAGCCATGCCCGTACGGCCTCCGCACGCCGGAGCGACAATTCTTCATTGGCGCGCCGCTTCCCGACATTGTCCGTGTACCCGGCAATTTCCACCTTCAGCGAGGCGTTGAGCAGGAGAGCGGAGTAGGTTCGATCCAGCACATCTTCCGAGCTGGCCGTCAACGTCGCGCTCCCGGTCAGGAAGGTGACGCCGTGCAGCACGCTCGACTTGCCCCGTTCCAGGATGATGGCATTCCCCACGAAATCATCGCTGGGATCGAGCGGGTTCGTCCCCCGGAGCACTTCTGCGCCGTCACTTACGCCACCCCCGTCGGTGTCAGGGTTCAGAGGATCGGTATGGTACTTCAGCACCTCATCGCCGTCGGTAAGGCCGTCACCGTCGGTATCGGGGCTCAGCGGCCGCGTATGATATTTCAGCACTTCCTCACCGTCGGTAAGACCGTCGCCGTCGGTGTCGGGGTTCAGCGGATCTGTATGGTACCGCAGGACTTCATCGCCATCGCTCAGACCATCGCCATCGGTATCCATCTTGAGCGGGTCGGTGTGGTATTTGAGCACTTCATCGCCGTCGGAGAGCCCGTCCCCGTCCGTGTCGAACTTCAACGGGTCGGTATGGTATTTCAGCACTTCGTCGCCGTCGGAGAGCCCGTNNCGTTTGTCAGACCGTCGTTATCATCATCATCGCTGTCTGTACTGCCAGGGAACCAATGGAATCCGATGCGGGCGGAAAAGACCCCATCTGGAGAACTGTTTTCACGCAGGTCGACCTCGTTGCCAAGGTTGGCGGCACCGAGGTCCAGATCCAGAGCGAAATGGCTTGATGTGAACGCTTCGATGCCGAAGCCTAATGGGAGAATGTAGGTCGAATGGCTCGCGTTGTCAGGGGCGGGGGCGCCATTGACGGTCGAACGGGAATAGAACATGATGCCCGCACCGAAGCGGAAATAGGGCGAAACGACTGAGTTCGGTGAAAAGCGGAGGAACCCGGAGAGAGCGACCGGGAACGCATCGACGTGAAGGTACGAAAACGGCAATCCGGGCAGCGGAGAGTCCTGATCCGCCTTCAAAACCTCATAGCCTCCGAGGAAGCCGATGGAGAACACCTGGGAGACCCCGTAGCGGAGACTCAGCAGTCCATCGACGCCGAGTTTCTTCTGGTTGAGGTCACTCACCCAGACGTTTCCCCCGCCCAGCGCGCCGATTGCCCACCGCCCGCTGACATTCTGTGCAGCGGCGTTTCCCGGCAGCAGGAGAACGCAGAGGCCGACTCCGATGACGCATTGCAGCACCCTGTGCATGACCAACCTCCTCACCGATGATAGCCCAAGCCCCCGGAAAGTATGGTTAAGCGCGGGCAAAGTCAACCGATGACACCGGTGAAAGGGAGTGAAGAAGAGAGACTATCTCAGAGATGTCTGGATGCGGCACCGGGCTACGGATCGATGCGGGTGGATTTCTCCAGGTCCTCCTTCACACCGCGCATGGCGTTTTTGAACTCGCGCATGGCTTTGCCCACGCTCTTCCCCATCTCGGGGAACTTCTTCGGTCCGAAGAAGATGAAGATCACGAGCAGGACAACGAGGATCTCCGAACTGCCGATATTCTCGAAGAACATGGCCGGTCATCCCTTCTGTTCAGGAGTTTTGTTTTCAATCTTCTTGTCGCGTACGTCATCATCCTCCTGAAATTCACGCGACGCCTTTCGGAACTCCCGGATCCCTTTCCCAAGTCCCTGTGCAATTTCGGGGATCTTCTTGGCGCCGAAGAAAAGAAAAAGCACCAGGAGGATAAGAATCAGTTCCGACGTGCCGATGTTACCCATACGGTATTGTTCCTTGCATGTGGTATCTCAATATAGCGGTTCCTGACGTTGCGTGCAACAGGGGCACAGATTGCGTTTTCCCTCTGTCAGCGCGCGCCTCACTATACTGTTAACCAACCAAGGCGGTTCACGGTTCCTTTCGACCCGGCCGCATAACCGCACGTACCGGGGTCCTGCTGCTTCATACTTCGTCCGGCGACGGCAGGTTCTTGTACCAGGTAAAATACAGTATCACTGACAGCACCAGCACGCCGGCCAGCGTACCGGCCATCGGGCCCCACTGCCGCAGGAACATGTAGAACGGGACGAGGGCAAGGCCGATCTGAAAGAACATCGTGATGAAACCATTCAACATATCGATCTTCGGCATCGGATCATTCACGGGTACGAGTCCCCGGCGTTCCGCTTCGAGGCGCACCGGCTTCCAGAAGCCGAACGGACGCACCTTCGAGTAAAACTTCACCAGCACTTCCATATCCGTCGGTTTTGTGAAGAACCCGATCCCGATCGTGGCGGCAGCCGACAGCAGGGTATCGGTGGCAAGCGAAGCACCGGCGGACCATGCCGGAAAGAATTCCTTCTGCAGGATGATCAGCGTCGCCGAGACAATCATGCCCCAGACGAAAGCGAGCGCGCTGAACCTCCACCAGTGCCAGCGCATGGTGGCCGGCGCGAGAATCATCGTGACCACAACGAAGATCATGGTCTCCCATGCCGAGACGATGTTCTCAAAGGAGAGGCTGAACACAAACGCGATCACAATCACGCCGATTGATGCGAGTTGGCCGAACCTGACGAGCTTGATCTGGCTCATGTCTCTCTGCACATACCGCTTCAGGAAGTCGTTGGTAATGATGGAGCTGGTGACGTTGATCATGGAGCTGAGAGTCGACATGAGGGCAGCCAGGAGGACTGCCATAAACATGCCCTGCAGGCCGACCGGCAGACGCATCAGCACATGCGGCATGATCTTTTCCGCGTCAAATTGCGCTTCAGAGCCGAGGTAGTAGATGCCCAGGGTCAGAAATGCGCAGGCGAGCAGCCAGCGGAGCGTATAGCCGACGGTCCACATGCCCGCGGCAAGCGAAGCCTCGCGCGGGCTCTTCGTCGAGAGAAAGAACTGGAAATCCCACACATTCGGCCCTGCGAGCACGCGGAAAATCAGCCACGCGGAACCTGCGAGGAGGATGGTGCCGAAGTCCTGATAGTGCTGGTAGGCGGCGGGTGTACTTGCGAGGTACCCATCCCAGAGCTTCCAGGTGGGCATCAGGGAGCTCCATCCCGGATCTTTGGCCGCAAGAAAAGACGCCCCGGCAGGGTTGGAAAACACCATGACCGTGAGAATCACCACGCCGATGGCGATCAGTATCGTATGGAAGATATCGGTAAGGATCACACCGAACATGCCGCCCAGGGTGACGTACACGCCGACCACGCCGAAAATCACCAGCGCTGCCTGCCAGCGTTCGAGCGGAAGGAACTCGGCCGCGAATTTGCCGGTCCCGACCGCCATGAAGATAAGGTTAAATGTCATCAGGACGAGGAGGAACACGGCTGCCGCGATCCGGGCGTATTCCGCATGGCGTGTGTTGCCGAAGCGCGTGACATTCCACTCCGCGAACGTCATGACGCCGGAGCGCCTGATGTATTTGGCCTGGAATGCCATGTAGAAGCAGATGATCAGCCATCCCCAGAAGATGTGGGTCATCCAGATCGATTTCAGTCCCAGGTAGAACATGGCGCCGACCAGCGCCATCGTGCCGCCGACATCGATATAGCTCGAACATCCCGAGAGGCCGAGCATCCACCAGCTGACGTTCCGGTCGCCGAGGAAGTACGATTCCGTATGTTTCGTGGCTTCGCGTCTGATGTAGATGCCGAGGAACGCGTTGAGGATGAGATATACCGCAATAATGACGAGGTCGATCCAGTGGAAATTCATTCTCGGGGATCTTTCGCATTGGTCGTGGTTGTGGAGGAGTCCGGCCGGCCGGAATGGAGGATAATGTAGAGAGTTGGGGTGCAAAGATCAACAGGGAAACAGTCAGAGGATTAGCTCAGAGGATTAGCTATTCTGTCATCCTTCCGCCCTATAGCTTGCCGGGTATATCCTCTGCACATTGTACTTCAAGAACGGACCACATCCATGAAATCTGCCAACCCATTCGTCATCATCGCATGCGCAGGACTTCTTGCCGGTTGTGCTGCAAGCATGCCNNCGCGCAGCCCTCGCCCTGGCGGAAAAGGCCTATAGCGAGAACCCCTCATCGTTTCGCACGCATGCCCTCGCAATCATTGCCTATCGCGAAGCAAAGCGCGTGGAAGCGCTCGCCGTGACTGCTAACGACGTTACGGTTACTGCGAAGGATAACCTGGAGATCCAGCCGGTTGGCGCGGCACTTCAGAAGTGACAAGAGGAAGAGGAACTGGCGCCGTTCCAACTACATCGTTGAACGCTCAAGGCTGTTTTCCATCGTTGTCCCCAAGGGACTCCTTCGGAGGAACGCGCGCTGTGCCACTCGTTGTGGAGAATCATTTAGTTGGAGTGCCACTAGGAATAGCACTAGGCCCGTTGCCCTATGAAGGGGGCGGGACCGAGGGTGAAGGCAGTTGTTGCAATTGCAGCTGTGTTTGAGGAACGAATCGCCCCCCAGGATCCGATTACCGGTTGTGCAAACGGCACGTGAAGAAGTGAGGTATGATCGATCTGAGGATCGCGTTCAGGATCCTGAAATGCGGTGACACATCACTTCTCCCGTGGCATGCTCCGTTCAGCGTCTCCCCAGGTGTCTCCCATTATCGCGATGGTCATACCCGTGTCGTACGACAATGCGGGGTGCCGGCCGATAGACCCGACCGTGTGACCAGCTGCGGGGATGATGGTAATACACAAAATGGTGTCTGGCCCGGTGTTCGGGGAACAAGCGTATGTTTATTTGTGAACTGGCGTCAGAAATAAACAGCACGCCCGCAACCACAATGATCACACCGCATGCGATACCGCCTAAATGGTTCATGGCCTTCTCCTTGGTTGTTATTACCGTTCCTTGATCCAGATCGGATCTCTCTCCTCGCTCTACTCATGCCCTGTAGACATCATCTGCGTACGTGTTGGTAACCGGGTTCAATGGCTCCGCGTATGTGCCGTTCTGCCGTAGCTGTGTGCGACAACTACAGGATGATCAGGACCAGGAGGATGATGAGGACAAGAGTCAATACGCTGATGGTTATCACCCCATCGGCCTGTTCCACATCCTGGACCACATAGTTCGCAAATGTGTTCAGTTGGGTATCCGCCACGCGCGCATAGCCATTGCGGCCTGCGAGCTCATCCTGTTTCGCCTGGAGTGTCGCCTGGACGCGATTGATGCCCGCAACGTCGGCCTGAGAGATCAGCGGCAAGCTCTTCGCGGCGTCCAATGCTGCGAGAATCTTGTGAAACGATCCATCGAGGATGTCGCGCTTCTCTACCGGGTTGGTGGCTGCTTTCGTCCTGGTTGCGGCATCACTGAGGTACCTCTGCAAGTCCCCTTGTCCGCCCGCAAACGCGGGGAGGGCCAGAAGGGACATGACGACGAATGAGCCGAGGGCTCTCCTGGTTGTCATGATTGCACCTTTCATAAAGTCGAATCGAAATCAATTTCTCCAAAGATGCCCGGGTTGGTTCGGGCTCTACCGCACACAAGCTCTTGGTTACAGAGCTTCAAAGGAATAGTCCAAAAGGATGGAATGGTAGTTAATGACCGCTAAAGGGGCATATCGCGCACCAGAAGCGGGAGCGGAGAAGCGAAACTGCGCAAAGCAGGCACTTGCCCTCGGGGATTAACCTCTCTTTCATCCCTTTGCCCTATTACGACCAGCGCCATTCTTCGGTAACCTTGATCAGTGAAACGTCATCGCACGACAGTTCGACATTGACCCTTTGTTCCCGTCTCCTCTGCTGATGCTGTGCGGGTCGGCTGTTACGTGGATCATCACACATGTATCAATCATCACGAAAGGATCATCAATCATGAAAACCAACAATCCCGTTTATTTTCTGCTTTGTGCCGTGGTTGTGGCGGGCATCGCAGTTTCCTCCATGGGCTGCTGGGGCATGGGGACCACGGACGCGAGTGGCGGAGTTAATATCAGCGATCAGCCCGTGTGGGGACCGACGGGGTACGATCGCGCTGACTACTATTATATTCCCGACATCGACTCCTACTACTCCGTTTCCGAGCACCAGTATATTTACCGGGATGGATCAGCGTGGAAACACAGCAATGCGCTGCCGCCAAACTACAGCAACTATGATCCCTACCATTCCTACAAAGCCGTCGTCAATGAAGACAAGCCGTATATGAACCACGATGCCCACCAGACGAAATATGGGAACTTCAAAGGCGTGAAGGATCAGCCGGTGATTCGCGACAGCCGTGACCCCAAGTA
>PMCM01000021.1 GCA_003154155.1 Ignavibacteriota bacterium
ATCCCGACCGGGTGGGCCGCGCCGATGTTCGTTCCGGGCGCCATCGCTGCGATATGGGCGGCGAGGGCGATGAACGTCCCGGCGGATGCCGCCTGCGCACCGGAAGGGGAGACGTATACGACGACAGGAACGGGTGCGGTGAGGAGGTCGCTGACGATGTCACGAGTGGACTTGAGCAACCCGCCGGGGGTATTCAGCCGGATGATGAGGCATTGGGCGCCCTCATCGGCGGCGCGTGCGATGCTGTGGTGTATGAAATCCGCCGTTGCCGGGTTGATGGTCGCATCGAGAGTAATCACCTGGACGGGTTGTGCAATGCCGGTGAGGGCAGCGCCAAGCAAGAGGATTGACAGCGCCATGATGCGCATAGGAGGCCGGAGTAGAAAAAAAGAATGAAGAATTCTGAATGACGATTTCAGAATTCAGAATAGACATCCCTCAAATTCGTTAGAAGTGGTCAGATTTTGGACACGGAGTGTCCGGAATTGCATGCCTAAAATACCTCTCCGCATATCAAGAGTCAAGCGCTGCCATACAGTGTCCGGTCATCCAATGTATGGTTTCTGCGTGATTGACATTGGTCGATGGCTTGAGTAGCTTTGAACAGATGTCGGATCCAGATTGTCAGCTCAGGGGGGAACATGAGATCGCACAAATTGGTTTTCTGTCTCCTACCGTCACTCTTGCTCTGCTGCACGGCAGCATCACTCGGGCAGCAGTATTCCTGGTCGCCAACTCCGGGTCCGTACGGAGCTTACGTCAACGCACTCATCTTCAGCGAGCAGGGGACGCTCTTTGCGGGGACCGAGACCGGTCTGTTCCGTTCAACAAATGATGGGCACCTCTGGACGGCGTCGGCCTTTCCCGGCATAAACGTGTCGTCGTTGAACATGGATTCGTCTCGCGCCATTATCGCGCAAACTTCCTGGGGGTTCTACCGGTCGACAAATGGCGGACAAACGTGGGATTCACCGGCCTGGTCAGCCATATCCTTTGTCACCAGTGCTCCCCACGGCACCCTGTTCGGTGGGAAAGTCTCCGGGGGCGTTTACCGGTTGGGGGATGACGGGAAGACCTGGATGCCATGGGGCATGACCGGGGTGAANNGAACGTGTATCGTCTTTTCTGCAGTTCAACAGGAGTGCTGTTGGCAGCAGGGATCAGCGACCTGTACGTTGGAAGCGTAGGCAGTGCCGACTGGCAACAGGCTTCCATCGCCTCGGGGGGGATCACCTCACTGTATGAGAACTCAAAGGGGACATTGTTTGTCGGTGGCCTGGGTGTCAGCTCGTACTCAACAGACCAGGGGGCATCGTGGCATGCAGTCGCGATGCCTGAGAACGACATCTATGTCAGTTGTTTCCAGGAAGCCGATGCATCGACGATGTTTGCCGGCGCGTATGCGGTGTACGGCGAGGTTGACAACGGCGTGTACCGGTCGACCAACAACGGTTGGTCCTGGTCACGCGTCGNNTCCTCGCTCTGGCGTCAACACACGACGGTAGCATTTTCGCAGGAACAACGGGGGGAGTATTCGGCTCGACCGATCACGGCGCAACCTGGAATGCGTTCTCGACCGGAATGACCAGCCCTGGCGTGCTCAGTCTGGCGACCTTCGATACCACGGTACTCGTAGCGGGCACACGCGCGGGCATCATGCGGTCAACGGATCGCGGGGAAAACTGGATCGTTTGTCGGGATGGTGTGATGCCCACAGAGACGAACGCCCTTGTGACGGACCAACACGGGTCGCTCTATGCGGCGAACGCGATGTATAACGCATGGGCAGGCCTGTACCGGTCTGACGACAGCGGAAAAGCCTGGGTCAATGTGAGCAACAACGGTGTGTGGGGGATTGATGAGTCGTTCAAGGCGCTGATGGTATCACGCAAAGGCACCCTCTTTGCCTGCTCTGGCCGCGATGTTTACTGGTCCACCAATCGGGGTGGGACCTGGACATCGAGCAGGGTTCCCACGGGCAACATGCTGTCCACTTCATTTTCATGCGATTCAGCCAACAGGCTCTACCTCGGTTTCGGGGGCGCCGGGGTATACCGGTCGCTGGATGACGGCGCCACGTGGACGCCCGCCAGCACAGGTCTGTCGGGAACCCAGGGAGACATCCGCTTCATCGCCGCGAAGGACTCGACATTGTTGTTTGCCTGTTCCGTGGCCGGGCTGCTTCGCTCCAGCAACCATGGCGATTCATGGACGCTCCTTCCGTCGACCAGCGACGCACGGTCGTTGTTCATTGACATGAACGGCGGCCTGCTCCTCTCCTTGGGGAACGGAAACCTTCTCAGATCGACGAACAATGGTGATGCGTGGACGATAGTCTCGACGGGCACAGTTTTCAATGCACTGCAAGTTGACGCAGCCGGAGTGCTCTGGGGGGCCAGCGGCACGGGGCTGTACAGAAATGTCGGCAAATACCAGGCGGTGCTCACTGTGAATCCGGCTCATCAACTGATCAGCGCGGATGCCGGCAGCACGTCGTTCACGGTGAGCAACACGGGTACAGGCATAATGAACTGGACTGCCACCTCGAGCGCGAGCTGGGTGACCATTTCGTCAGGCAATGCGGGGAGGAACAATGGAACGATCACCGTGAGCTGTACGGCGAACCCGTCAGTAAGCAATTCCCGGACTGAAACGATCACGGTCACATCCGATGGAGCATCAGGGAATCCACAAAACGTCACAATCACGCAGGCTCCGGTGATGCCGGGCGTGTTCGAGATTTTTCCCGTCGATAAGGGTGTCAAGAGAGAGTACGTTTACGGAGCGACCTACGCGAGCGATAGTCTTGTCGGGAATGTGGTCCAGTTTGACTACCATCAGACCGACACGGGAACGGTTGCGTACACGATCCTGGATTCCACGTCATCGGGCGATTCGATGATTGTCTGGACTGTGACGCAGGCGGGCCATTTTACCACCCACCAATGGGGTCTGCGCAACGCGGGCACGCCCTACGACACGACGTTCGTCCACGATACAACAACGGCCGTGCTTCTGTACGAGAAACTGCTGTCGCTCCATCAACTTCTGTGCGACGCTCTGGTGTGGAGATTCACATCTGCAGGCGGGCCCGACAGATTCTACCGGTACTGGACTTCGGAGACACGGCATGCGTGGGACCATGAAGGGGACGCGGCGGGATGGGATTGTGTATTCAATTTATGGAAAGGTGTGGTGTTTTCCGAATATGCTTTTGTTTCGAACGGCAACTCCGGATCGCGGAACGATCATATGCAAGCAACATTGAAGGAGTATCGAACGGCCGTGAACCCCGGTGACGGATTGCCGTCGCAGTCTTGTCTGTTCCAAAACTACCCGAACCCTTTCAACC